>NZ_CP025999.1:1022819-1322819 GCF_003086695.1 Stenotrophomonas sp. SAU14A_NAIMI4_8 | reverse complement strand
TCTGGCCCGTATTCCGATCAGCGTGCGCTGGCGCGACATGGACAGCATGGGCCATGTGAACAACGCCAAGTACATTTCCTACCTGGAAGAAGCGCGCGTGCGCTGGATGCTGGGCGTGGACGGCGTGTCGATGACCGACCGCATCGCACCGGTGGTGGCCGCCACCAACGTGAACTACCGCCTGCCGATCGTGTGGCCCAACGACATCCTGGTGGAACTGTTCGTGGAGCGCCTGGGCAACAGCAGCGTGACCATCGGCCACCGCATCGTGGACCAGCAGGACGAATCGAAGCTGTATTCGGACGGCAACGTGGTGGTGGTGTGGATGGACACCCAGACCGGCAAGAGCGCCCCGCTGCCGGACGCGATCCGCAGCGCATCGAGCTGATCCGCTTCTGGTAGATGCCGACCTTGGTCGGCTTTTCGCCCGCCGGGCATGGCCCGGCGCTAGCGGATGCTGCTCGACTCTACGGTTCACCGACGTTGAACAATCTCGACGTTACGCGCCGCGCCACACCCGTTTTCTCCCACTCAAAGGACTGAAATGATCCACCACACCGAACTAAGCGACCTGCTGCCCGGCATGGTCGCCTTCCCCACCGACGTATTCCCGACCGGCCAGGCCTGGCTCGGCCAGCACCTGCTGCCGCTGCTGAACATCGACCTGGGCGTGCTGCGCCCGGAACTGGCCGGCCAGGTGGCCACCATGCTCTGCCCGATCGAGCCGTATGACGGCTGTATCGGCGAGAGCACCGAAGAACACCACAACGCGTTCACCGGCACCAACTGGATCGCCTTCGAACTGACCGCCGACAACCAGATGCGCTTCCTCGGCAACGAAGGCTATTTCATCGGTGACCAGGGGCAGGACAAGGCTGCGCAGGAACACATCGCGCAGATGCGCGAGAGCTACGCCAAGGCCCGCGATTACCATGCCGCCAACGGCCGCCTCGCCTGCTATTCGCGCTTTGGCAAGGGCGAAGCCAGCGAGCGGGACTATCTGGATTCGCTGGGCGGCCCGATCGGTTTCGGCAACTGGACCGAGACCGCAGAAATCCCCGCCGCCTTCGCGCTGGACTTCACTGAAGCAGCCGATGACCCGGATGCGCCGGAGGATGCGGAAACGGTGATCATCACCCGCGATGGCCACAAATTCTTCGCCGTGGCCGAGGTAGCCGGCTACAACTGGTGCGCCACCGGCGCCGATGCCATCGTGATGATGTACGAGCCGGTGAGCCGCACGGTGTTGTTCTCGTACGACTGGTCGTAAGCCGACCGCGCAGCGCGCGCCGGGCATGACCCGGCGCCGCACTTCGTAGAGTCGAGCTTGCTCGACTGCTGCCCTTCGTAGAGTCGAGCTTGCTCGACTGCTCTTGCGTGAAGCAGTCGAGCAAGCTCGACTCTACGGTTCACGGCGGTCGAGCAAGCTCGACTCTACCCCCTGTTCCAAAGGCTGACATGATCCACCACACCGACCTGCACGACCTGCTGCCCGGCCTGGTGCCGTTCCCCGCTGAGGTGTTCGCCAGCGAACAACCGTGGCTGGCCGAACACCTGCTGCCGCTGCTGCAGATCGACCTGGGCGTGCTGCGTCCGGAACTGGCCGGCCAGGCCGCCACCCTTCTGTGCCCGATCGAGCCATATGAAGGCTGCATCGGCGACGACACCATCGCGCACCACAACGCGTTCACTGGCATCAACTGGATCGCCTTCGAGCTGACGGAAGACAACCGCATGCGCTTCCTGGGCGCGCCGGGCTATTTCCTGGGCGAGGCGGTGGAGTCGGAAGAAGCCAGCGCGCATGGCGTTGAAATGCGTGAGAGCCATGCCAAGGCGCATGCGTATTTCCTGCAGCATGGGCGCCTGGCCAGCTGCTCGCGCTACGGCAACGGCGAGTTGGACGAACAGGCATGGCTGCAGCAGCTGGGCGGCCCGATCTGGTTCGGCAACTGGTCTGACTACGCGCCGCTGCCGGCGGCGTTCCAGCTGCAGGATCTGGCAGGCTACCGGCAACGCGGCAGCCTGCGTTTCCGCAATGACAGCAGCCACCTGGCCGACGACGGCCTGCGACTGACCCGCGACGGCCATGCGTTCTTCCACGTGGCCAGCGTGCCGGCAAGCAACTGGTGCGCCGCCGGCGCCGATGCGATCGTGATGTTCTACGAACCGGAAAGCCGCACGGTGTTGTTCACGTTCGATTGGTCGTAAGCCGCGCGCTCGCCGGGCATGGCCCGGCGCTACCGGTGATGATCCGGCGGTCATGCCGGGGTAGCGCCGGGCCATGCCCGGCGGAACGGGCGACGCGTTACGGCGCAGTCTTGCGCACGGTCAACGCCACACTGGCTTCGCCACCGTCCTGCAGCTGCAGCTGCAGCGGCACGGCCTGCCCTTCCTTCAGCGTGCCCTTGCCCTGCATCAGCATCAGGTGCAGGCCACCGGGCTTGAGTTCGGCGCGCGCACCAGGGGCCAACGGCAGGCGCTCGACCGCGCGCATGCGGCTGACGCCATCGACAAGGGTCGTTTCGTGCAGCGACACATCGGCAAACATCGCACTGCCGGCACCGGTGATCACCACCGGCGTGGCACAGCCATTGTGGATCACCCCATAGCCGGCGGTCATGGCCATGGCCGGCGTGGGCGGCAGCCGCGCCCAGCCCTGTTCGATCGTCACGCAGTCCGCCGCCGATGCTGCGCCCGCACACAGCCACAACAATACGCCAACGAATGGTTTGGTTATCATCGCCTCAGATTCCTGTCCGCAACGAGACCGCAGCATGACGACGCTCATCGAGGTGATCAACCATGGCCCCATCCGCGAACTGCGCCTGGCGCGGCCGCCGGTCAATGCGCTGGACACCGACCTGTGCCGGCAGTTGATCCACGCCATCGAACAGGCTATGGCCGAAGACGCGCACGGCATCGTGCTGTCGGGCAGCGAGCGCATCTTCACCGGCGGCATGGACGTGCCGCACCTGCTGTCCCATGGCGATGACAAGCACAAGCTGCTGGACAGCTGGAATGCCTTCTTCGGTGCGGTGCGCACGCTGGCCGAAAGCCGCATTCCGGTGGTGGCGGCCATTACCGGGCATGCCCCGGCCGGGGGCTGCGTGCTGGCCCTGTGCTGCGATTACCGGGTGATGGCGCGCAGTACCGATCCGGCCCGCCCCTACGCCATTGGCCTGAACGAGGTGCAGGTGGGCCTGGTGGCGCCGGAAGGCATCCAGCGACTGCTGCGCCGCGCCGTGGGCCTGCACCGTTCGGCCACGTTGTTGAGCACCGGCGCGCTGGTGCCCGCCGAACAGGCCCTGCAGATCGGCCTGGTGGATGAGCTGGCCGACGGCGATCTGGTGGTGCCCCGCGCCATCGCCTGGCTGCAGCACCTGCTGAAACAGCCGCGCCAGCCGATGCTGCTGACCCGCGCCATTGCCCGCGCCGAGCTGCACGAGGCCCTGCACCCGGATCTGATCCAGCTGGACCGTTTCGTGGAAGCCTGGTTCGCGGCGGATGCGCAGAACGCGCTGCAGGCGCTGGTGGCCCGGCTGGGTAAGTAGAGTCGAGCTTGCTCGACTGCGTGCCCTGGGGTCAGAGCCCTTTCGCAAGGCGAAAGGGATCTGCCCCCTGCTCGACTGCGTGCCCTTGGGGTCAGAGCCCTTTCGCAGGGCGAAAGGGATCTGACCCCTGACCGGTATAATCGGTCCCTTCTTCACTGCTGTGGCCGCCCCCTTGAACGACACGCCCGAACCCGTCGTCTCCGAGCTGATCGACCTGCTCACCCTGGAGCGGCTGGAGGACAACCTGTTCCGCGGCCAGAGCCGCGACATCGGCACCAAGTACGTGTTCGGTGGGCAGGTGCTGGGCCAGGCGCTGGCTGCGGCCCAGGCCACGGTGGACAACGGCCGCCACGTGCACTCGCTGCACGCTTACTTCCTGCGCGCCGGCAACATCGACCACCCCATCGTCTACGACGTGGACCGCACCCGCGATGGCGGCAGCTTCTCGGTGCGCCGGGTCACCGCCATCCAGCATGGCAAGGTGATCTTCTTCTGTGCGGCCTCGTTCCAGCAGGCCGAACAGGGCGCCGAGCACCAGCACAAGATGCCCGAAGTGCCCCAGCCGGAAGACATCGAACCGAACCGCCCGCTGCCGCCGGACGTGCTGGCGCGGCTGCCGATCAAGGTGCAGCGCTGGCTCTCGCGCGGCGGCCCGTTCGAGTTCCGCCATGTGTACCCGCGCGATGAACTGAACCCGCCCAAGCGCCCGCCCTACCACCAGGTGTGGCTGCGCCTGAGCGAACCGGTGGGCGATGCGCCGGAACTGCACCAGGCCCTGCTGGCCTATGCATCCGATTTCCACCTGCTGGGCACGGCCACCTTCCCGCACGGCATCAGCTACTACCACCCGCACGTGCAGATGGCTTCGCTGGACCATGCCATCTGGTTCCACCGCCCGTTCCGCGCCGACGACTGGCTGCTGTATTCGCTGGACAGCCCCAGCGCGCAGGATTCGCGCGGGCTGGCGCGCGGCCAGTTCTTCACCCGCGATGGCGTGCTGGTGGCCAGCACCGCACAGGAAGGCCTGATCCGCGTGGTGCCCGACCAGGCCGCCGTTGCTGCCGTGCCGGCCAAGGAGTAAGACGATGCGTCAGATTTTCAGCAGCCAGCGCGTGGAAACCGTGGAAGGCGTGGCCGAGCTGCTGCGCAGCCACGGCATTGAAGTGAAGGTGACCAACGGCCGGTCGTACAAGACCCGCCGCCGTGGCCAGTTCAGCTATACCGACCTGGGCAATGCCCAGGCCTACCCGGCGGTGTGGATCGTGCGCGCCGACGACCAGCCGCGTGCGCGCGACATCCTGCGCGAGGCACGCCTGCTCGACACCACCCGCCGCGACCACCCCACCGCCGAGTTCGCCTTCCGCGACGCACCGCAGGAAGGCGGCAGCGGCCGTGGCTGGGCCTGGCGCATCCGCATCGGCCTGCTGGTGGTGATTGCCGCCGTGGCCCTGGTGATCGGCCTGCGCCACCGTGGCGCGCCCGCCCCGGCCACCCCGGCACCGGCTCCGGCCCCGCAGGCCCAGCCGCAGCCGGCACCGCAGGCCGCGCCGGAAGAGGAAGAAGTGCGGGTCCGCATCCAGCCGTCAACGTAACGCGCAGGTAGCGCCGGGCCATGCCCGGCGAGCGCAGCGGCCTGACAGAAAAGCCGCCGGGCCATGCCCGGCGTGATCGGGCCACGTCCGGTCACACTTCGCGCGCGGCGGCGTCTTGGGACACAATCCCTGCAGGAGCCGCCGCCATGACGACGTTCGCCGCATCGATCGACCAGACCCTGGAACGCGAGCTGCCCGCCGCTGCCGGCGGCTGCCAGCACGCCTATGGCCGCATCGTGCTGGCCTGCCAGAACACCATCACCGCCATCGCCCTGGCCATCACCCGCGACCGCCAGGCCAGTGAGGACATCGCCCAGGAAGCGTTCGTGAAGGGCTGGCAGCAGTTGCACCAGCTACGCAGCAGCACCAGTTTCCTGCCCTGGCTGCGGCAGATCACCCGCAACCTGGCCCGCGACTGGCTGCGCTCGCAGCGCGGCCGGCCGCTCACCGGCGAAGCCGCCGAAGTGGCGCTGGGCATGGCCGCCGACCCGACCCCGGGCGCGCCCGACCGGCTGCAGCGGCTGGAAGAAGAAATCGCCGCCGAAGACATCATTTCCGCCCTGCCCAGCGACAGCCGCGAAGTGCTGCTGCTGTACTACCGCGAAGGGCAACGCTCGCAGCAGGTGGCCGACCTGCTGGGGCTGAGCGATGCGGCCGTGCGCAAGCGCCTGTCGCGCGCACGCGGCCAAGTGCGCGACGGCCTGCTGCAGCGTTTCGGCGAATTCGCCCGCAGCAGCGCGCCCAGTGCGGCGTTCGCCACGGCCGTGGTGTCGATGGTGCTGGTGGCGGCCCCCGGTACCGCCAGCGCGGCGATCCTGCTGAGCGCCGGCGTCGGCATGGGTGGCAGCAAGCTGGGCCTGGGCGGGGCCAGCGTGGCCGGCGGCACCGCCATGGGCTCGGTCACCGCCGCGCTGGGCTACCTGCACATGATTCCGGCCAGCACCTGGGGCGCCTTCGCCGGTGGCGTGGCCGGCGGCGTGATCGGCAGCTACCTGGGCGGTCGTTTCCTGCTGTCCTACGCCAAGACCGATGCCGAACGCGCGCAGGTCTGGCGCTTCGTGCGCATGAACACCTGGACCGCCATGGCCTGCTGCCTGTCGGTGCTGGCAGTGGTGCTGCTGCAGACCCCGACCTGGGTGCATCTGCTGGTGCTGGTGCTCGGCCTGAGCCTGGTGAACTACCAGTGCCTGGGGCCGCTGCAGCGGATCATGGCGCCGCTGATCGCCCGCGATTCGGCGCGGCGTGGGCGCACCGGCACCAACTGGGTGTATGAATCGATGTATGGACGAACCGGCGTCATCGCCATGAACATCATGGTGCTGGGCGTGGTGCTGTATGCGGTGGCCCATACCGGCGGCCGCTAGGCCCGCAACGCACGACGCCGGCAGTGCGCCGGCGTCGTGGTCGATCAGAACGCGGTGACTCAGCGCTGCGGCTTCGGCGGCATGCCGTCACGCGGGCCACCCGGGCGCGGGCCACCGTGCATCGGGCCCTTGGCCGCATCGAATTCGGCCTTGCTCAGCTGGCCGTCCTTGTTGGTGTCGGCCGCGGCGAACCAGGCGTCACGATGGTGCTTCATGCGCAGCTCGCGGTCGGCCTTGTCCAGATAGCCATCCTTGTTGACGTCCATCTGGTCGAAGCGCGCGGCCAGGCGCGGATCGGCCTTGGCTTCCTCGCGGCTGATGCGGCCATCCTTGTTCACGTCCAGCTTGGCCATCCAGGCATCGGGACCGCCATGGCCACCGCGACGGCCATGCTTCCAGCGCGGCAGCTCATCACGCGACAGCTTGCCGTCCTTGTTCTTGTCCAGTTCGTCGAACTTCGCCGCCAGGCGCGGGTTGGCCGCCGCTTCGCTGCGGTCGATCACGCCGTCGCCGTTGGTGTCCAGCTTCACCGGGCGCGGTGCCGGCGGGGCCGGAGTGTCGGCGGCCAGCGCGATACCGGTGGCGGAGGTGCCCAGCAGCAGGGCCAGCAACAGGGGGGTACGGATCATCGGGTCACTCCTGGTAGGGGTTGCGTCGGGGTGATCAGTTCACCCTCGGGGGACAACAACGCCTGTACGCGGCATCGGTTGACGCGTCGGCCGGTTCCGTTCATCGGGCGGACAGTCGCGGCCGATGCGACACACTGGGGCTATGCTGTGCCCATGGCGATACACGGCGACAGAGACGACGAACTGCGGCTGTTCCAGACCGGCGAGCACCCGTGTGGGTACTGGCCGGACCGGGTGGCGCGCGATCTGGTGCTCGATCCGCAGGACCGCCGCCTGGGCGGGCTGTACCCGCTGGCGCTGAGCTGGGGCTTCCGCCGCAGCGGCGATCTGGTCTACCGCCCGCATTGCGCGCAGTGCCACGCCTGCGTGGCCGTGCGCATTCCCGTGGCCCGCTTCGCCGCCGACCGCAGCCAACGCCGCTGCGCGGCGCGCAATGCCGATCTGGAAGTGCGCATCACCGCGGCCATGCCGCGCCAGGACCTGTTCGATCTGTACCACCGCTACCTGGTACACCGGCATGCCAATGGCGGCATGGATGACCATGGCCCGCACGAGTTCGAGCAGTTCCTGATCGGCACCTGGTCGCATACCCGCTTCATGGAAATGCGCCTGCCCGGCCACGACGGCCAGCCCAGCCAGTTGCTGGGCGTGGCGGTGACCGATGTGACCGAGCACGGGCTGTCGGCGGTCTATACCTTCTTCGACCCAGCGCACGCCGCGCGCGGGCTGGGCACCTTCGCCATCCTGCAGCAGATTGAATGGGCCCGCCGCGAAGGCCTGCCGCATGTGTATCTGGGCTACTGGATACGCGAGCACCAGAAGATGGACTACAAGCGCCGGTTCCGCCCGCTGGAGGCCTACGACGGCCGCCGCTGGCACGATTTCGACAAGGAACTGGACGGCCGCTGACAAACCGCTGACACCGGGCCGGGTGCACAATACGGCCCATGAACATGACCCGCCGCCATCCCCTGATCCTCGCCCTGGCCCTGCTCTGCGGCGCCAGCGCCCCCGCCTTCGCCAAGCCCCCCGCGATGACCGAAACGCCGTCTGCAACGCTGCGCCTGGCCACCTACAACACCTCGCTGTATTCGGACGATGCCGGCGGCCTGATCAAGGAACTGGAAGGCGACAGTGAACATGTCCGCAAGATCGCCGCGGTGCTGCAGCAGGTGCGGCCGGACCTGGTGCTGCTGAACGAATTCGACTTCGACGATGCGCACCGCGCCGCCGATCTGTTCCAGCAACGCTACCTGGACGTGGCCCAGCCCGGCGGCGGCAAGCCGCTGCACTTCGCCTACCGCTATCTGGCCCCGGTCAACACCGGCGTGCCCAGCGGCCTGGACCTGGACGGCAATGGCACGGTGGGCGGCGACGGCCGCAGCCGCGGCAACGATGCCTGGGGCTACGGCCTGCACCCGGGCCAGTACGGCATGCTGGTGCTGTCGCGCTACCCGATCGACGAGGCCAAGGTGCGCAGCTTCCAGCTGCTGAAGTGGAGCACGATGCCCGGCGCGATCCGTCCGGTCGACCCGCGCACCGGCAAGAGCTTCTACAGCGATGCGGTGTGGTCGCAGCTGCGCCTGTCCTCGAAGTCGCATTGGGATGTGCCGGTGCAGACCCCGGCCGGCGTGGTGCATGCGCTGGTTTCGCACCCGACCCCGCCGGTGTTCGACGGCCCGGAAAAGCGCAATGCCGCGCGCAACCACGACGAACTGCGGCTGTGGCAGGAATACCTGTCGGCCGGCGACAAGCCCTGGCTGTGCGATGACCAGGGCAAGTGCGGTGGCCTGGCCCAGGACGCGCGCTTTGTGATCTTCGGCGATCTGAACAACGATCCGGTCGATGGCGATGGCCGCCACGATGCCATCGTCAACCTGATCGAGAACCCGCGCGTGCTGCGCTACCCCACCCCGCGCAGCGTGGGTGCCGAACAGACCAGCCTGGCCTATGCGGCCAAGGGCATCGTGCGCAAGGGCGCACCGTTCCACGCCACCGGTGATTTCGGCCCGAAGTCGGGCACCATGCGCCTGGACTACGTGCTGCCCTCCACCGGTTTCGAATACGTGGGCAGCGGCGTGTTCTGGCCGGCCAATGAAAGCCCCGAAGCGAAGATTGCCGACGGCAGCGACCACCACCTGGTGTGGGTGGACGTGCGGTAACGAAAAACGTACCGACCAACGGTCGGTACCTACCGGGATGCGGGCGCCGGGCATGGCCCGGCGCTACCTTCTTACGGGCGCAGTTCCACGCCGATGGCTTCGGCGGCATCGCGCGCGATGGCACGTGCCTCGTCGATGCTTTCCGCACGCGCCAGGGTCACGCCCACGCGGCGGTGGCCATGCACGCTGGGCTTGCCGAACAGGCGCACGGCGGTGTCGGGCACCTGCAGCGCGGCGGCCACGTTGTTGAAGTACGGCACGCCTTCGCCATGGGCCAGCAGCGCGCACGAGGCCGACGGGCCGCTCTGGCGGATGACCGGAATCGGCAGGCCCAGGATCGCGCGCGCATGCAGCGCGAACTCACTCAGTTCCTGCGATACCAGGGTGACCAGACCGGTATCGTGCGGGCGCGGCGACACTTCGCTGAACCACACCTCGTCGCCCTTCACGAACAGCTCCACGCCGAACAGGCCCCAACCGCCCAGATCGTCGGTGATCGCGCGCGAGATCTCCTCCGCACGCGCCAGGGCCTTGTCCGTCATCGGCTGCGGCTGCCAGCTTTCGCGGTAGTCGCCGTCCTTCTGCAGGTGGCCGATCGGCGCGCAGAACGAGGTGCCGCCGGCGTGGCGCACGGTCAGCAGGGTGATCTCGTAATCGAAGTCGATGAAGCCTTCGACGATGCAGCGGCCGGCACCGGCACGGCCGCCGGTCTGCGCGTAGTCCCAGGCCGGGGCGATGTCGGCCTCGCTGCGCAGGGTGCTCTGGCCCTTGCCCGAGGAGGACATGACCGGCTTGACCACGCACGGCAGGCCGATGGCGGCCACCGCGGCGCGGTATTCGGCTTCGGTATCCACGAAGCGGTACGGCGAGGTCGGCAGGCCCAGGGTTTCGGCGGCCAAGCGGCGGATGCCTTCGCGGTCCATGGTCAGGCGCGCGGCGCGCGCGGTCGGAATCACCCGCAGGCCCTGTTCCTGTTCCAGCTGCACCAGGGTTTCGGTGTGGATCGCCTCGATTTCCGGCACCACCAGGTGCGGCTGCTCCTGGGCAATCAGCGCGCGCAGGGCCATGGCGTCGAGCATGTCGATCACGTGCGAACGGTGCGCCACCTGCATGGCCGGGGCATCGGCATAACGGTCGGCGGCAATCACTTCCACGCCCAGGCGCTGCAGTTCAATGGCCACTTCCTTGCCAAGTTCGCCCGAGCCCAGCAGCAGCACACGGGTGGCGGAGGGGGACAGCGGGGTTCCAAGCTTGGCCATGGGGGTTCCAGCAGCGATGTGAAGGCGGGTGGGCATTCTAGCCGGTCCGGCCGGTTCGGCCGACGAACGGCACTTGCGATCTGATATCAATTTGATATCGTTCAATCGAACCCTCAAGGACGTACTGCCATGAAAGAGAAGTCGCTTTCCTCCCTCAACGGTCTGGGCACGCTGGCCGTCTCGCTGCTGGCCGCGCTGGCCGGTGGCGCGCTGTTCGTGCTGGGGGTGGCAGCCAAAGCCAGCACCGGCGCACCGAACCTGCTGATGATGCTGGGCGGCCTGCTGTTGGTCGTCGCCGCAGTGCTGGTGCTGGCCGGCCTGTACACGGTGCAGCCCAACCAGGCGGCGGTGCTGAGCCTGTTCGGCAAATACGTGGGCACGGTGAAGGACAACGGCCTGCGCTGGAACAACCCCTTCTATTCCAAGCGCCGGGTCAGCCAGCGCGTGCGCAACTTCGAAAGCGGCAAGCTGAAGGTGAACGAGCTTGATGGCAGCCCGATCGAGATTGCCGCGGTGATCGTCTGGCAGGTGGTCGATGCCTCCGAAGCGGTCTACAACGTGGATGACTACGAAAGCTTCGTGCATATCCAGTCCGAATCGGCGCTGCGCGCGATGGCCACCAGCTATCCCTACGACCAGCACGAGGATGGCCAGCTGGCCCTGCGCAGCCACGCCAGCGAGATTTCCCAGCACCTGAAGAACGAACTGGCCGAACGCCTGGCCGACGCCGGCGTGCAGGTGCTGGATGCGCGCATCAGCCACCTGGCCTACGCCGCCGAAATCGCCCAGGCCATGCTGCAGCGCCAGCAGGCCAATGCGGTGATCGCCGCGCGCACGCGCATCGTGGCCGGTGCGGTGGGCATGGTGGAAATGGCCCTGGCCGAACTGCAGAAGAACGGCGTGGTGCAGCTGGACGAAGAACGCAAGGCGCACATGGTCAGCAACCTGCTGACCGTGCTGTGCTCGGACCGCGGCACCCAGCCGATCGTCAACGCCGGTTCGCTGTACTGAGCCACCCTCGCAACGGGGCGCCACCGCGCCCCGCCAGGAGTTCGCATGAGTGAGAAGAAAGCCTATCCGCTGCGCATCAACGCCGACGTGCTGGCTGCGGCGCAACGCTGGGCTGACGACGAGCTGCGCAGCTTGAATGCCCAGATCGAATACGTGCTGCGCGACGCCCTGCGCAAGGCAGGGCGCCTGCCAAAACCCACGCCATCACCCGAGGACAAGGAATGAGCAAGCGCTGGAGCTACCAGACCATTGAAGTGAAGACATCGCTGATGGGCGTGCTGAAGGCCGAGGACATCCAGAACGAACTGACCCGGCAGGGGCTGCTGGGCTGGGAACTGGTGAACGTGATCATTCCCGCGCCGATGCGCCCGGCCATGCTGGTCTTCAAGAAGGAAATCTGACCATGCGCGCCGCGCAAGGGAGCACCGCAATGAGTGGCAGCGACCCGCGTTCGTTCGATGTTGCCGAGAGTTCGCCACTGCGCGTGCTGTGGATCCTGCTGCCGCTGCTGATCGTGTTCGCGCTGTGCGTGTGGGCCGAACTGAAGCACGAGCCGGCCGCTGCGCCGTGGATGGAGATCACCCTGGCGCCGCCGTTCTTCCGCCTGTGGGGCAGCGCGGCATGGAGCCTGGTCGTGCTGGTGCTGATCGGCGTGGGCCTTGGCATGGCGTTCTTCCGCCGCCGGGTGGTAATCGATGGCAATGTGCTGGACGTGCGCTCCACGCTGTACCGGCGCCGCACCCCGGTGGCGCAGCTGCAGCTGGAGCAGGCCGAGGTGGTGGACCTGGGCCGCGACCGCCGCTACGGCCTGCGCTACAAGACCAATGGCTATTCAATGCCGGGCTTCTATTCGGGCCACTTCCGCCTGCAGGGCGGCAACAAGGGGTTTGCCCTGGTCACCGACCGCCAGCGCACGCTGGTGATTCCGGTGCGCGGCGGCAGCACCCTGCTGCTCAGCCTGGAGCGGCCGCAGGCGCTGCTGGACGCGCTGCAGAAGGTGGCCGCCACCACGCCACGGCAGTAAGCTGCGGGCATGCACCGTCGCGCCCCCCTGCTGATCAACACCGAGGCCGTGGAACTGTGGCCGGCCGCCCTGCTGCGCGCGCGCAGCAACCTGGATGCACGCCTGCTGGCCCGCGCGCAGTGGGTGCTGCGGCGCAAGCAGGATGGCCGCTACCTGGCCGTGGTGCTGGACCACGGTGTGCACTCACTGGTCGCGCGGCTGCCGCGCGAGCCCGGCGTGGAAGCGGCCCTGGCGCTGTTGGAACAGGCCCGCGCCCGCCCCTTCGCCGCAACGCTGGAAGACCACTGGCTGCCGCTGGCGGGCCTGCAGCAGCGCCTGCAGCAGCTGGGCCTGGATGCGGATGCCTATGCACAGGACTGCGGCTTGCCACTGGAAGCCGAGCCCTGCCTGCTGCACTTCGCCGGGCGCGACCGTTTCGGCCGCCCGCTGTGGCTGCGCCGCGCCGCCGCGCAGGGCTGGCGCCGCATGCGCCTGCACGCCGCGCGCGACGGCGTGGCGCTGGATGCGATTTCCGGTTTCCGCAGCCACGCTTACCAACTGGGTATTTTCGAACGCAAGCGCGCGCGCGGGCTGAGCGTGGCCGAGATCCTGAAGGTCAACGCCGCGCCGGGCTTCAGCGAACACCACCGGGGTGATGCGCTGGATATCGGCACGCCGGGCGATGCGCCGGCGGAAGAAACGTTTGAAGCCACCGAGGCGTTCGCCTGGCTGCAGGCGCACGCCGGTGGCCACGGGTTCCGGTTGAGCTACCCGCGCGACAACCCGCACGGCATCGTCTACGAGCCGTGGCACTGGTGCTGGGCACCGGCCAACGACTGAGGTAGAGCCGAGCCATGCTCGGCTGCACATTTCCGGTAGAGCCGAGCCATGCTCGGCTGCGCATTTCCGGTAGAGCCGAGCCATGCTCGGCTGCACATTTCCGGTAGAGCCGAGCCATGCTCGGCTGCACATTTCCGGTAGAGCCGAGCCATGCTCGGCTGCACATTTCCGGTAGAGCCGAGCCATGCTCGGCTGCACATTTCCGGTAGAGCCGAGCCATGCTCGGCTGCACATTTCCGGTAGAGCCGAGCCATGCTCGGCTGCACATTTCCGGTAGAGCCGAGCCATGCTCGGCTGCACATTTCCGGTAGAGCCGAGCCATGCTCGGCTGCACATTTCCGGTAGAGCCGAGCCTTGCTCGGCTGCACATTTCCGGTAGAGCCGAGCCATGCTCGGCTGGTTTTGCCGAAGTCGAGCATGGCTCGACTCTACAAATACGCGGGGCAACGATCCCCGCCGGGCATGGCCCGGCGCTACCTAAAGCGCGCGGGGCAACGATCCCTGCCGGGCATGGCCCGGCGCTACCTGTAGCACGCGGGGCACCGATTCCCGCCGGGCATGGCCCGGCGCCACCTGTAGCACGCGGGGCAACGATCCTCGCCGGGCATGGCCCGGCGCTACCTCAGCGCCGCAGCGCGTTGATCGCCAGCAGCACCCAGGCGGCCATCAAGGTGGTGCCGCCCACTGGCGCCAGCCGGGTCGGCCACTGCCACAGCGCGCCGCCCACCAGGCTGCCTGAGAACAGCAGCACGCCCAGCAGCAGCAGGTACAGGCCCAGGTGCGCGATCGCGCCCTGCGCACGCGGGCCCAGTGCCAGCAGTACCGCGCCGTGGGCGAAGGCGTACAGCGCCGCCATGTTCAGGTGCTGCTGCGCCAGCGGGTCGGCCACGCCGTGGGCGGCATAGGCCGAAAGGCCGATTGATGCTGCCGCAAGCAATGCGCCCAGGCAGGCCAGCAGTGAAGGTTTACGCGCACGACGTTCGGCAGTGAACATGGTCTTTCCTTGCGCAGGGCCCCGACCACGGGGCACAGATGAAAAAAAACGCGCCGCAGGAAGCGGCGCGTTTTCGTGTCCAACACTACATGGGTCAGCCGAGGCTTACTTGACGGCCCAGTAGATGTCGTAGGTACCTTCCGGGGTGAACGACTTGTCCACGCCGTCCTTCCAGGACTCGTACGGACGGTCGATCACTTCCGAACCGTTGGTCACAGCCCAGGCACGCAGTGCGTTGCGGGCAATGTCCAGGCCAGCCATGTGGCCGGTGTAGGCCGCGTGGGCCGAACGGTGCGGGGCAACGCGGACGTACTTCACCGGAGCGCCGCCGTCGATCTTGACGGACAGTTCTTCGGCAGCCGCGCCTTCAGCGCCCTTCTTCTTCACCGGCTGGGCGATGTCGAAGGCGTACTTCTCAGCACCGAAATCGGTGGTGATGACGCGGAACGGGCCAGCGGCTTCCAGGCCATTGGCCTCCATCACGCGCTTGATCCATTCCTGGTTGTCCTTGA
The DNA here is from genome assembly GCF_003086695.1 of Stenotrophomonas sp. SAU14A_NAIMI4_8. Classification (NCBI taxonomy): domain Bacteria; kingdom Pseudomonadati; phylum Pseudomonadota; class Gammaproteobacteria; order Lysobacterales; family Lysobacteraceae; genus Stenotrophomonas; species Stenotrophomonas sp. SAU14A_NAIMI4_8. The sequence continues at coordinate 1,307,902 of NZ_CP025999.1, read as the reverse complement.
TGGACTTGGTGATGGTGTCCTGGCCGCGATCGACGTTACCGGCATTGACGACCAGCAGGTCTTCGGCCGGCACGTCCACGATGGCCAGATCGGTCAGCGGGGCTTCGGCGGTGCGGTAGTCAACGTTCGGCACGGTGGCCAGCATGTTGGCCATGCGCGACAGACCCATCTTGATGTCGTCGCCGATCTGGCGGCTGACATACAGGCCGGCGTAACGGCCGAACAGGTCGAAGCCGTACTTCACCGAGTAATCCTGGGTGATCTTGACGTTACGACCGCCCTTGCCGGTCGGCTCCAGGGTGAAGGTGGTGACCTTGTCGTGGCCCTTGGTCGGGTCTTCGACGGCGATCACAACGCGCTTGTTCTCTTCCGATTCGGTGATCTTCCAGGAACCGTTACCCAGGTCCTTGGAGGCGAAATCGAGGGTGGCACCCACGCCCGAGGCCGGGCCGGACAGCTTCAGGTCAACGGCGGGATCGCGCAGTACCAGCGGGTTCCAGTCCTTGAAGCGGCGCAGGCTGTTGACCGTGTCGTACACGATCGTCATCTTGCGGTTGGTCTCGATGCTTTCGGTGATGTGACGCTCGCCCGGCAGACATACGCCAATGATGACGAACAGGCCAGCCACGATCCCCAAGGCGATCAGGAACTCGATAATACGGGTCATTCAGAGAGTCTCCGGGGCCGATCCCACGGCCGGGTTGATTGAAGCGAAGCGCCAATCCTAGCAGGCTTCGCAGGCATTGTTTATCGGATTGGCGCACCGGTTTCCGTGCCGGCTGCGTATTTGTATGGACAAAGATTTTGAAGGGTAACGCATCTGGGGCCCCGGCAAGTAGGGGGGCACCCCGCCCCGGGCCTGAAAACACGACCCAAGCCCTTGTCCTGAAAGGATTTTAATCAAACCAACTGGAGTTCGAACGCCTTCAGCACCGCGCGGGTGCGGTCGCGCACGCCCAGCTTGGACAGAATGTTCGAGACGTGGTTCTTGATGGTGCCCTCGGCCACGCCCAGCGAATTGGCGATTTCCTTGTTGGAGAAACCGCTGGCCATCAGCCGCAGGATCTCCGTCTCACGGTCGGTGAGCGGGTCCGGCCGGTCCAGGCTGACGAAATCGTTGCGCATGTGCTCCAGCCCGGACAGCAGGCGCTGGGTCACGGCCGGCTGCACCAGCGAGCCGCCGTCGGCTACGGTACGGATGGCCCCCACCAGCTGTTCCAGCGTCACATCCTTCAGCAGATAGCCCTTGGCGCCGGCCTTCAGCCCGGCCAGCACCAGCTGGTCATCGTCGAAGGTGGTCAGGATGATGGTCGGCGGCAGCTGTTCCTGCCGCGACAGCACCTGCAGGGCCTCCAAGCCGGACATCACCGGCATGCGCATGTCCATCAGCACCACGTCCGGGCGCACCTGCGGCACCAGCTCGACCGCCTGCCGGCCGTCGGCCGCCTCGGCCACCACTTCAATGCCATCGTCGAGCGCCAGCAGGGAGCGGATTCCCTGCCGCACCAGGGTTTGGTCATCGACCAGGCAGACGCGAATCATCACCGTACTCCTTCAGGAACCTGGGTAAGTGCGGCCAGCACCGTGGCCGGTACCGTGGCGCGCAGCCGGAAGCCGTCGCCAGGGCGGGTCTCCACCTGCAGCTGGCCCCCACATTGTTGCAGGCGCTCGCGCATGCCGCGCAAGCCATTGCCTGCATTGACCATTTCCGCCCCGACACCGTCGTCGCGGGCCTCCACCACCACCTGCCCCGGCACTTCGCGGTAGACCCGGATCCACAGGTGGCGGGCATGGGCATGGCGCACCGTGTTGGTGATGATTTCCTGGGTGCAGCGCAGCAGCACGTGGGCCCGCTGCGGGTCCTCCACGTTCAGCGGCTCCTCCACCTCCAGCTGGATGTCCAGCGAGGGCACGTTCTCGGTCAGCGGGCGCAGGGCCGCGGCCAGGTCGATCGCACCGGTCTCGCGCAGCTGGCTGACCACTTCGCGCACGTTGCCCAGCAGCAGCTTGGCCAGGGTGTGCGAACGCTTCACGTGTTCCAGCGCCTTGCCCTCGGCCAGGTGGCCGGCCACTTCCAGGTTCAGGGTGAGCGCGGTCAGCTGGTGGCCCAGCACGTCGTGCAGCTCGCGGGAAATGCGCGTGCGTTCGTTCACCCGCGCGCTTTCGGCCAGCAGGGCGCGGGTGGCGCGCAGTTCGGCATTCAGGCGGCGCTGCTCGTCGCGCGCTTCGGCCTGGCGCCGCGCCACCAGCGCGATGACGAACACGAAGCTGGAAAAGCCCATGTAGCCCATCGCCTGCAGCACGGCGATGACCGGCGGGAAGCCCAGCGGCTTGATATAGACCGGCAGCACCGCCAGGTTGCTGGCCACCAGCCAGACCACGCCGATGCGCGGGCCCAGCAGCCAGGGCAGCAGCCCGGCCACCACCATCAGCAGGATGCTGCCCAGCGCGGTGCCGGAGAAATAGCTGACGCCGATGGCGCAGGCGGTGAGCAGGATCAGCGCGGCATGGTCGAAGAAGCCGGGCCCACTTTCGCCCAGGTCGCGGGTCAGGCCCCAGTACACCACGCCGAAGGCCAGGTAGGCCGAGGCCCACGGAATGACCCGGTAGCCGGCTTCGCCATCCAGGCTTTCCAGGGTGAGCGAGACCGGATCGATCAGGTAGATCGCCAGCCATAGGCCAACGGTGCCCCAGGTGAACAACCCGGAGTAGCGCAGCATCGCATTGTGGTTCAGTCGGGCCAGCATGGCCCATCGTAGCCTGTGCGCGGTCTGCCCCAAGGGCATAAAGTCATGCTTGCCCCTGCCCCCTGTTCATGCCGCAGCCCACCCCGGGCATGCAATAATCGTGCGCAGGGTCCGTTCGCAGGACCAACCGCGTTACCCCACGGAGTCACAATGTCGATTGTCATCCGCGACGTGCGCGAGCACGAGCTCGATTCCGTCCTGGCGTTGAACAACAATGCTGGCCTGGCCATCCTTCCGCTGGATGCGGCCCGGCTGCACCTGTTCTACGAAACCGCTGAATATTTCCGCGTCGCCGAGCGCGACGGCAACCTGGCCGGCTTCCTGATCGGCTTCGGCAGCGACAGCCAGCACGACAGCAGCAATTTCGCCTGGTTCAAGCAGCAGCTGGACACCCCCTTCTTCTATATCGACCGCATCGTGGTCGCCAGCCGCCGCCGCGGCGGTGGCGTCGGCCGTGCGTTCTATGCCGATGCGCAGAGCTTTGCCGAACTGCGCTACCCGCAGATGACCTGCGAAGTGTTCCTGGACCACGGCGCCGACGCTGCCCTGCTCTTCCACGGCAGCTTCGGCTTCCGCGAGTTGGGCCAGAACACCATGCCGCACGTAGATGTGCGCGCCAGCATGCTGGCCAAGGAACTGTGCAGCTACCCCTGGGTGCAGGACACCTACGGCGGCAAGCTGCCCGATGTAGCGTGGGCGCGCGACCGGCAGCTGCCGGCGCAGGCACAGCGGCCGACGGGGACCTGAGCGTGGCGGTGAATTTTGATTACGAACAGGCCGGTGAATTGAAGATCGGCCAGGTGGGCATTGCCAACCTGCGCATCCGTACCCTTGATGTCGAACGCCTCGTGCAGGAAATGCAGGAGCGGGTGACCCGTGCGCCGAAGCTGTTCGGCCGCGCCGCGGTCATCCTCGATTTCGGCGGCCTGAGCCAGGTGCCGGACGTGGCCACCGCGCAGGCGCTGGTGGATGGCCTGCGCAGCGCCGGCGTGCTGCCGGTGGCGCTGGCCTACGGCACCACGGCCATCGATCTGCTGTCGCAGCAGCTGGGCCTGCCGCTGCTGGCCAAGTTCCGCGCCCAGTACGAACGCGCCGAAGCCGAACCGGCCCCGCCGCCGCCGCCGCCGCCGGCCGAACCGCGCCGCGCCGCCAAGACCGAGCCCAAGCCCGCCCCGGCCACGCCGGTAGGCAAGGCCGCCGATGCCGCCGCGCCGCAGCCGGGCCGCATGCAGCTGGGCAACGTGCGTTCGGGCCAGCAGCTGTACGCGGAAAACTGCGACCTGACCGTCATGGCCACCGTTGGCGCAGGCGCCGAGGTGATCGCCGACGGCAGCATCCATATCTACGGCACCCTGCGCGGCCGCGCGCTGGCAGGGGCTCAGGGCAACACCGCGGCGCGCATCTTCTGCCGCGATTTCCATGCAGAACTGGTCGCCATTGCGGGCCATTACAAGGTACTGGACGATGTGCCGGACAACCTGCGCGGCAAGGCCGTGCAGGTGTGGCTGGAACAGGACCAGATCAAGATCGCTGCGCTGGACTGACGCAGCACCCAAACAGAATCATCAGGAGAAGTCCTTTGGCTGAAATCATCGTAGTCACCTCCGGCAAGGGCGGCGTCGGCAAGACCACTTCCAGCGCGAGCCTGGCCTGCGGCCTGGCACGGCGCGGCAAGAAGGTGGCCGTGATCGACTTCGACGTCGGCCTGCGCAACCTCGACCTGATCATGGGTTGCGAACGCCGCGTGGTGTACGACTTCGTGAACGTCGTGCACGGCGAAGCCACCCTTAAGCAGGCCCTGATCAAGGACAAGCGCTTTGACAACCTGTACGTGCTGGCCGCTTCGCAGACCCGCGACAAGGATGCGCTGACCCAGGAAGGCGTGGGCAAGGTGCTGAAGGACCTGGCCGCCGACGGCTTCGACTACATCATCTGCGATTCCCCGGCGGGCATCGAAAAGGGCGCGTTCCTGGCCATGTACTTCGCCGACCGCGCGGTGGTGGTGGTGAACCCGGAAGTGTCCTCGGTGCGCGACTCCGACCGCATCATCGGCCTGCTGGATTCGAAGACCCACAAGGCCGAATCGGGCCAGAACGTGCCGGCCTTCCTGCTGCTGACCCGCTACACCCCGGTGCGCGTGGAAAGCGGCGAAATGCTCAGCATTGCCGACGTGGAAGAAGTGCTGGGCCTGAAGGCCATTGGCGTGATCCCTGAATCGGGCGACGTGCTCAATGCATCCAACAAGGGCGAACCGGTGATCCTGGATGTCGAATCCGCTGCCGGCCAGGCCTACGACGACGCCGTCGCGCGCATCCTGGGCGAAGAACGCCCGATGCGCTTCACCAACGTCGAGAAGAAGGGCTTCTTCAGCAAGCTGTTCGGAGGGTAAGCATGGGCCTGTTTGATTTCCTCAAAGCGAAGAAGACCACCGCCGAAACCGCCAAGAACCGCCTGCAGATCATCATCGCGCAGGAACGCAGCCACCGCGGTGGCCCGGACTACCTGCCGCTGCTGCAGCGCGAGCTGCTGGAAGTGATCAAGAAGTACGTGAACATCGACGTCGATGCGGTGAAGGTCGACCTGGTGAAGGATGGCCAGCACGACGTGCTGGATATTTCCGTGGCGCTGCCCGAAGGCCCGGACAAGCCCTGACCCCCTGCCCCGCCCGTGCCTGCATGGGCGGGGCCGTATGACCCCGCATGACCGACACTACACCCGAACCGAACGTGACCCGCGTTGGCGACATCGCCTTCGCCGATGCGCAGCAGCTGCTGTCCGCACATGGCCTGCGGCTGCACCACGTGGGCGCCGGCGAGGCGATTCCCGGCAGCTACTGGGGTGAACCCGAGGCCGGCATCATCGCCAGCAACGTGTATGTGCGTGACGACACGCCGGTGCACTCGATGCTGCACGAAGCCTGCCACCTGATCGTGCTGCCGCCGGAACGGCGTGCGCAGGTGCACACCGACGCCACCGATTCGGTACCCGAGGAAGATGCCACCTGCTACCTGCAGATCGTGCTGGCCGGGCAGCTGCCCGGCGTGGGCAGCGCGCGGCTGATGGCCGACATGGATGCGTGGGGGTATACGTACCGGTTGGGGTCTACCCAGGCATGGTTCGAACAGGACGCCGAAGACGCGAAAGCGTGGTTGATCGAACGCGGGTTGCCGGTGGCCTAAGTCACCGGTGGGTGCCCGCCGTTGGTAGGTGCGGACCTTGGTCCGCACCCTCCACGCATGGCGTGGATCTACTACGTGGCCAGCGCGCGCAGGGTGATGCCGACCACATAGGCCAGATACGTGCCAGTCGCATAACCCATCGTGCCCAACAGCACGCCCACCGGCGCCAGTGCCGGATGGAACGCGGCGGCCACCACCGGTGCCGAGGCCGGGCCGCCGATGTTCGACTGCGAACCGATGGCGAAGTAGAAGAACGGCACCTTCAGCAGCTTGCCCAGGCACCACAGCAGGCCGATGTGCACGGCGATCCAGATCAGCCCCAGCAGGAACAGCCACGGCCGGTCCAGCAGCGCCAGCAGGTCCATCTGCATGCCGATGCAGGCAATCAGGAAGTACAGCAGCAGCGAGCCCAGCCGCGAGGCGCCGGCGCCTTCCAGCGTGCGCGCACGGGTGAAGCTGAGCCCCAGGCCCAGTGTGGTGGACAGCACCACCACCCAGACGAACGGCGCGTCCAGACTGAACTGCGCGGCCCAGCTGACGTTGGCCTTGAACCAGGCTGCCAACGGCGCGCCGATGGCATGGGCCAGGCCCACGCCACCGAACGCCACCGCCACGATCAGCATCAGGTCGGTCAGGCTGGGAATGCGCTCGTGCTCGGCCTGGAAGCGTGCGATGCGCTCCTTCAGTTCATCGATGGCCGAGGTATCGGCACCGCTGCGCGCATCGATCTTCGCCGCGCGCCCGGCCAGGAAGATCAGCGCAGCCATCCACACATAGCCCACGCCCACATCGACCACGGCGAACTGGCCGAAGGTGGTGGCGTTGACGTCGAACACTTCGCGCATCGCCAGCATGTTGGCGCCGCCGCCAATCCAGCTGCCCGCCAGTGCGGCCATGCCGGCCCAGGTATCGCCGGCCACGGTGTCCGGATGGATCGCGCGCATCACCAGGAAGGCCACCACCGCGCCGAGCATGATGCTGGCCGAGGCGCCCAGGTACATCAGCACCAGCTTCGGGCCCAGCCGCAGGATGCCCTTGATGTCCACCGCCAGGGTGAGCAGGATCAGCGCCGCCGGCAGCAGGATGTCGCGTGCCACCGGGTTGTAGAGTTTGGTGTTCTGCCCGTCGATCAGGCCGACGGTGTTGTAGATGCCCGGCAGCAGATAGCACAGCAGCAGCGCCGGTACGAAGGTGTAGAAGCGCTTCCACAGGCCCTGCTCGCGCGAGGCGGTCCAGAACACGGCGCCGAGGGTGGCGGCGATCAAACCGAAGACGACGATGTCGTTCTGGATCATGCAGGTGCTCTGGGTGCGGGGTCGGATCCCTTCCGCGATGCGAAAGGGCGCTGACCCCTGGGCGAAGGTGTGCCGACCAACGGTCGGCACCTACCGGCGGGAAAAGAAGCGCCGCCCCGAAGGGCGGCGCTGCAACCATCAGTTGCCGATGTGCTGCTTCAGCCAGGCGTTGACGGTGTCATGCCACAGGATGCTGTTGGCCGGCTTCAGCACCCAGTGGTTTTCGTCCGGGAAGTACAGGAACTTCGATTCGATGCCCTGGCGCTGGGCGGCGGTGAACGCGGCCAGGCCCTGTTCGACCGGAATGCGGAAATCCTGCTGGCCGTGGATGACCAGGATCGGCTTCTTCCAGTCAGCCACGTGGTTGACCGGGTTGAACTTCTCGTAGTTGGCTGCCTTCTGGTACGGGGTACCGCCCTGCTCCCATTCGGTGAACCACAGTTCTTCGGTGGCATAGCCCATCATGCGCTGGTCGAACACACCATCGTGGTTCACCAGGCACTTGAACGGGCCGTTCCAGTTGCCGGCGATCCAGTTGACCATGAAGCCGCCGTAGCTGGCGCCCAGCGCACAGGCCTTGTCACCGTTGAGGAAGGAATACTTCTTCAGCGCCGCGTCCCAGCCCTTCTGCAGATCTTCCAGCGGGCGGTCGCCCCAGTGCTGGCTGATCGCATCGGTGAAGGCCTGGCCGTAACCGGTGGAACCGTGGAAGTCGATCATGACCACCGCGTAGCCCTGGCCGGTGTAGGTCTGCGGGTTCCAGCGGTAGCTCCAGCCGTTGCCGAAGCTGCCCTGCGGGCCGCCGTGGATCAGGAACGCGACCGGGTAGGACTTGCCTTCCTGGTAGTTGTGCGGCTTGACCACGTAGCCGTGCACGGTGTCGTTGTTCCAGCCCTTGAACTCGAACTGTTCGTAGTCGCCGAAGCTGACGTCCTTCAGCACTTCACCGGCAGCCGGGGTCAGCGCGCGCAGCGGGCCCATGGTTTCACCGGCCGCCGGCAGCAGGCCAACCAGCACCTGGTCGTTGCTCTTCAGGCTGTTGCGGGTGATGGCCACGCTGTTGCCGGCCACGCTGACCGAAGACACGGTGCCATCGCCGATGACCTTGGTGGCCTTGCCGCTGGCCACGTCGATCTGGAACAGCGGGTGTTCGCCCAGGTCGTCGGTGGTGGTGTAGATGCTGGCGCCATCGGTGGACAGGGTGATCTCACCAGCCGAGCGGTCCCACTGCGGGGCGATTTCGCGGGTCTTGCCGCTGGCCAGGTCCATCGCCATCAGGCCGAAGCGGTCGGCTTCGAAGCCCGGGCGCTTCATGGCGCGGTAGAACAGGGTCTTGCCGTCGGCGCTGAACACCGGGCCGGCATCCCAGGCCGGGTTCGACGCGGTCAGGTTCACCGGCGCCTGCTTGCCGGCCGCATCGAAGCGGTACAGGTCGAAGTTGGTCGACCACGGTTCCTGCTTGCCGGCCACGCGGATGCTGGCGACCACGCTGCTGCCATCGGGCGACCAGGTGAAATCGTCATTGCCGCCGAACGGCTTGGACGGCGCGTCGCCATCAATGGTGGCGCTCAGCGCCGAGGCGCCCTTCACCGGGCCACCCTTGGCAACCGGCAGCGGGGCCACGAACAGGGTGTTGCGGCGGCCGTCGTTCCAGGTATCCCAATGGCGCACGAACAGCGAATCGAAGACCTTGCCGCTGGCCTTGGCGCCGGCCACGTCCTTCAGCTTCTTTTCGGTGCAGGCCAGGTCGGAGGCGCAGGCCTGGAACACGCCGGCGCTGAACAGCACGCGGTCGTCCTGCGGCGACACGTGGTAGCTGTCCACGTCCACCGGGAAGTCGGTCAGCTGGCGCGGGATGCCGCCGCTGATCGGCTGGGCGTACAGCTGCTGGCTGCCGTTCTTGGCGCTGAGGAAATAGACGGTCTGGCCATCAGCCGACAGCGAAGCCGAATTGACGTTCCAGCCAGCCGGGGTGATCTGCTTCGGCGGGGCCGCATCACGCGTGCGCAGGTTGCGCGCGAACAGGGCGGTGCTGGACTTCAGCGCGGCGTCGGTGCTGCGCTTGGCGAACACCACGGTGCTGCCATCGGCGGTCAGGACCGGGGCGGAGACGCGATCCATGGCCACCATGTCGCGGACTTCCAGGCCACGGGCAGCGGCAACGCTGGGCAGGGCGGCCAGCAGGCTCAGTGGCAGCAGGGCATGACGCAGTTTCATCGGGGTCTCCGCAGGACGGCAAAAAACCGATGGTAGGCCTGCGCGGGCGGGGCTGCCAAGGCCATCGGTCATGCCTGCCGGCCAGCGCGGTTCCCGCCGCCAGAAACAGCAAACCGCGCCGTAGCGCGGTTTGTGGGCAGCCCGGGGTCGGATCCGATTCCGCAGGAATCGGCTCTGACCCCAGAGACTGCCAGCCGGGGTCAGAGCCCTTCCCTGCGGGAAGGGATCCGACCCCTTGCACCGGAATCGGCTCTGACCCCAGAGACTGCCAGCCGGGGTCAGAGCCCTTCCCTGCGGGAAGGGATCCGCCCCCTTGGCGTTACGCCTGTGCGCGCTTGCCGGTGCGGTAGATCAGCAGGCCCACCAGGAACAGCACGGCCAGGCCGAACCACTGCGCGGCCGGCAGGTGGAACGGCAGGGCCAGCACGTCGGCACGGCTGCTGACCACGATCGGCACGGCGATGGCGATGCCCATCAGGGCTTCGCCGGTGATCAGGCCGGCGGCGAACAGCACGCCCGGCTTGTGCACGCGGTCGCGGCCTTCTTCATCATCGCCACGCACCTTGTGGAAGCGCTCGACCAGATAGGCGATCAGGCCGCCCAGGAAGATCGGCACCATCAGTTCCAGCGGCAGGTAGATACCGATGGCGGCGGCCAGCACCGGCACGCGGAAGCGCGAATTGCGCGACTTCAGCCAGCTGTCGAAGGCGATGATGACCGCACCGACCACGGCACCGATGCCGATGAAGGTCCACGGCAGTTCACCACCGAACAGGCCCTTGGCCACCGACGCCATCAGGTTCGCCTGCGGGGCGGCCAGCGCGTTCGGGTGCAGCTCGGACTTCACGCCGATGCCGTAGGCGGTGGCCAGCAGGTTCAGCACCGGGGCCATGATCAGCGCGCACGAGAACGCACCGATGCCCAGCATCAGCTGCTGCTTCCACGGGGTAGCACCGACGATGTAGCCGGCCTTCAGATCCTGCAGGTTGTCACCGCCCACCGCGGCGGCACAGCACACCACCGCGCCGATCATGATGGCGGCCACCGCACCCAGCGGCGCACCACCGGCGCCGACCGGCTTCAGGCCATCGGCGCCCAGCAGCACCACCAGCACCGCCGAGGCGAACAGGATGGTGGAGATGGTGATGCCCGAGACCGGGTTGTTGGACGAACCGATCAGGCCGGCCAGGTAGGCCGACACGGACACGAACAGGAAGCCGGCGACGATCATGATGATGGTCATCGGAATGGACACGTGCCACTGGCCGACGATGGCCTGGTACAGGGCCAGCAGCGGCAGCACGAAGGCCACCAGGGCGACCAGCATCCACTTCATCGGCAGGTCGCGTTCGGTATGGGCCAGCACCGGACCGCCACTCTTGCGCGCGGCGGCGAAGCCACTCTTGACGCCGTTCAGCAGCGACTTGCGCAGCGAGATCAGGGTCCAGATGCCGCCAATCAGCATTGCGCCTACACCCAGGTAACGCATCTTCGCGCCCCAGATGGCGAACGCGGCCTCGGTGGACGAGGCGGTGGCGACCGAGGCGGCCAGGGCCGGATCGGTGTTCATGAAGAACGCCTGGTAGATCGGAATGGCGATGTGCCAGGTCAGGATCGAGCCGGACACCACCACGATGCCGACATTCAGGCCGACGATGTAGCCCACGCCCAGCAGGGCCGGCGACAGGTTGGTGCCGATGAAGGCGGTGATCTTGGAGCTGCCGACGTAGGCCGAGGTCGACCAGGCATCGGGGATCAGGCGCAGGCCGCTTTCGGCGGCCAGCTTGACGAAGGCACCGATCACGGCCGACAGACCCAGGATCTTCAGGCCCGGGCCGGGGTTCTCACCGGCCTTGAGCACTTCGGCTGCGGCCTTGCCTTCCGGGAACGGCAGCGGGTCTTCGACGATCATCGAACGCCGCAGCGGCACCGAGAACAGCACGCCCAGCAGGCCACCCAGACCGGCGATGCCCAGCACCCACCAGTACTTGAAGTCGGGCCAGTAGCCCATGATGACCAGCGCCGGGATGGTGAAGATGACACCGGCGGCGATGGACGAACCGGCCGAGGCGCCGGTCTGCACGATGTTGTTTTCGAGGATGGAACCACCGCCCAGCAGGCGCAGCACGCCCATGGAAATGACCGCGGCGGGAATGGCGGTAGCAATGGTCAGGCCTGCGAACAGACCGAGGTAGGCGTTGGCCGCTGACAGCACCACCGCCAGCACGATGGCCAGGGCCACTGCGCGGAAGGTGAGCTGCTTGGGCGCAGCGTCGTGGTTCATGGAAGCCCCTGCTGGCAAAAAATCCCTTGCACGCTAGCGTTCAGGGGGCGGCAAGTCCAGCGTGCCAAAGGATGGGGGCGCCTGCTGCAGCGTCCGCCACGGTCGTCGGCACCGCCAACGGGCCGAACCGGCAAAACCCCGTTGGGACTGAGGCAAACGATATGTTATATCCTATCCAATTCGTTTGTTCCCTTTCCCCGCATGGCCTCTTCCCCCTCTCCCCGCCTGGCCTCCATCGACCAGCTGCGCGGCACCGTGATGCTGCTGATGCTGCTGGACCACGTGCGCGAGACCTTTTTCCTGCAGTACCAGGTGAGCGATCCGATGGATGCCGCCACGGTCTCGCCGGCCCTGTTCGCCTGCCGCCTGCTGGCCCACCTGTGTGCGCCGGTGTTCGTGCTGCTGAGCGGCCTGTCGGCGTGGCTGTACGGCCAGCGCCAGGCCGACCCGCGCCGCGCCACGGCGGCCTTCCTGCTCAAGCGCGGCCTGTTCCTGGTGGTGCTGGAGCTGACCCTGGTGAGCTTCGCCTGGACCTTCCAGTTCCCGCCGGACACGCTGTACCTGCAGGTGATCTGGGCGATCGGGCTGAGCATGATCGCGCTGGCCGGCCTGCTGTGGCTGCCGCGCCCTGCCCTGCTGGTGCTGGGCGTGCTGCTGGTGGCCGGCCACAACCTGTTCGATGGGGTGCGGGTGGAAGGCAATGGCGTGCTGGCGGTGCTGTGGAAGGTGTTGCACCAGCGCGACTGGATCGACGCCGGGGTGATGCGCCTGCGCACCTCCTACCCGCTGCTGCCGTGGATCGGGGTGATCGCCCTGGGCTATCTGATGGGGCCGTGGTTCGCCCGCGACCGCGACCCGGCGCAGCGCCAGCGTTGGCTGCTGTGGGCCGGGCTGGGTGCGCTGGCGGCGTTCGCCCTGCTGCGCCTGGCCAACGGCTATGGCGAAGCGCCGTGGCAGTACCAGGACAGCGCGCTGCGCACCTGGATGAGCGTGTTCAACGTGACCAAGTACCCGCCGTCGCTGCAGTTCCTGCTGCTGACCCTGGGCGTCGGCCTGCTGTTGCTGCGCCTGTATGAGTGGCCGCCGCTGGCCCGCGCGCTGCAGCCGCTGGCCGACATTGGCGCCGCACCGATGTTCTTCTACCTGCTGCACCTGTATGTGCTGAAGCTGATGTACCTGGCCGCGCTGGCGATCTGGGGGCCGACCCACGGCAGCCTGTACGCGCTGGATTCGGTGGCCGGCCTGCTGCTGGTGGCCTGTGCGCTGGCGGTGGCGCTGTACCCGGCCACACGCGCGTTCGGGCGGTTCAAGGCGCGCCGGCGCGATCTGGCGTGGTTGCGCTACCCGGCGCGCGCCTGCGGCACGCGCCTATAATCCGCCGATGAATTCCACCGCGATTGCTTCCGACGATTTCCTGGGCCACCCCAAGGGCGTCTACGTCTGCTTCTTCACCGAAATGTGGGAGCGCTTTTCCTTCTATGGCATGAAGGCGCTGCTGCTGCTGTACCTGACCAAGTACCACCTGTTCGGTGACAAGGCCGGGCTGGACCTGCTGGGCGCCTACGGTGGCCTGGTGTACTGCATTCCGGTGTTCGGCGGCATGCTGGCCGACCGCTGGCTGGGCATGCGCCGCGCGGTGCTGTTCGGCGGCATCCTGCTGGTGCTGGGCCACCTGGGCATGGCCTTCGAAGGCCACGCGGCGTACCGGGTGAACGGCGAAGTGGTGCGCGACACCTCGGCACTGGCGGTGACCTATCTGTCGCTGGCGCTGATCATCATGGGCGTGGGCTTCCTGAAGCCGAACATTTCCACCATCGTCGGCAAGCTCTACCCCAAGGACGACCCGCGCCGCGATTCGGGCTTCTCGCTGTTCTACGCGGGCATCAACCTGGGCGCGCTGTTCTCGTCCCTGGTCTGCGGTTTCCTGGGCGAGGCCTATGGCTGGAAGTACGGCTTCGGTGCGGCCGGCATCGGCATGCTGGCCGGCCTGGCCATGTTCCTGTGGGGGCAGAAGTACCTGCACGGCCACGCCGAACCGCCGCAGCCGGCCGCGCTGAAGCAGAAGGTGCTCGGCCTGCCGCGCGAGTGGCTGATCTACCTGTGCGCGGTGATCGGTGTGCTGCCGGTGGCGTGGCTGATGTGGGCCGCCGGCAACGGCGCGTTCGCGCTGGGCGGTGAAATCAGCCTGGCGCTGATGCTGATGCTGGTGGTGCTGGGCGGCGTGCTGGTCTGGTTTGCCTGGTTCACCGGCAGCAAATGCACGCCGGTGCAGCGCCAGCAGATGATCGCGCTGATGGTGCTGATCTTCATGGCGCTGGTGTTCTTCACGATGTACGAGCAGTCGTACGGGTCGTGGGTCACCTTCACCGACCGGCTGCTGACCAAGGACATCGTGCCGGCGCTGGTGATTACCGATGGCACCCCGCTGCCGTGGTCGATCGTGTCGCTGCTGCTGGCGCCGCTGGGCTTCGTGGTCAGCGCGCGCCTGGCGGAGCGGCGCCCGGGTTCCAACGCACCGCGTGCGTTCTTCATCGCCATCGTGGCGCTGATGCTGGTGCTGCTGGTGCGCGACTGCCTGGTGATTCCGCAGACCGCCGGTTCGCTCACCTACCTGGGTGGGTTGTTCCTGGTACTGCTGGCGCCGGCCTTCGCCGCGCTGTGGACCTGGATGGACCGCCGCGGCTGGGAGCCGGGCAAGCCGGTGAAATCGGCCTGGGGCCTGGTGATCGGTGCGCTGTCGTTCGTACCGCTGGCGCTGGCCGCACAGCAGGTGGGCGCCACCGGTGAGATGGCCAGTGTGTGGTGGCTGGTGCTGGCCTACTTCCTGCTGGCCAGCGGTGAGATGTGTCTGTCGCCGGTCGGCCTTTCGGCGGTGACCCAGCTGGCCGTGCCGCGGGTGATGAGCCTGATGATGGGCACCTGGTTCCTGGCCACCGCGTTTTCGGAAACGCTGGCCGCGCTGTTCGGCAAGCTGGCGGCGATCGAGGTGCCCGAAGGCGAAGCGCTGGACATGGTGGCCGCTGCCGGTGCCTATGCGCACCTGTTCTGGCTGCTGATGTGGATCGGCCTGGGCTGTGCGGTGGCGGCCTTCGTTGCCGCCCCGCTGCTGAAGCGGATGATGCACGGGGTCAAATGACCCCGTGCACCCGCGCCGCCAGGCTCAGGGCGCCTTGCCCTTGTCCGCCGGCACGCTGGCGCTGGCCGTGGCGCCGCCCAGGCTGCGCGACAGGAAGGCCAGCAGTTTTCCGTAGTACTCGCGCTTGTGTTCCAGCGTGTAGAAGCCGTGGCCTTCGGTCTTGTAGTACAGGCTTTCGACCGGCGTTCCGGCACGCTTGAGCGCCGCTTCCATGCGCTCGGTGTGCTGGATCGGTGCGCGCTTGTCCTCGCCACCGGCGGCCAGGAACACCGGCACCTTGATCTGCGCGGCCAGGTTGACCGGCGATACCGCGCCGAGCTTGGCCGGATCGCCCAGCCATTCGCGCAGGTAGGTCATGCCCGACTTGCGGTCCTGCACGTCGCCGCGGTTGAACATCATGGGCAGGTCGTACACCCCCACGTAGCCAGCCGCGCACTGGTACAGACCGGGTTCGCGGACGGCGCCCATCATGGCCGAATAGGCGCCGTAGCTGGCGCCGTAGATGCAGATGCGGTCCTTGTTGGCCACACCCTGGCTGATCGCCCAGCGGGTGGCATCGGTCACGTCGTCCTGCATGGCCTTGCCCCACTGCTCGGCGGCCGCCTGACCGTGGGCACGGCCGTAGTTGCCCGAGCCACGGAAATTGACCTGCAGCACCGCATAGCCGGCCGCGGCCAGCATCTGCGCTTCGCGGTCGTAGCTGCCATCGTCGTAAATGCCAAGCGGCCCGCCATGGGGCATGACCACCATCGGCAGGTTACGGCCGTCGCTGCCATGCGGCACGGTCAGGTAGCCATGCAGCGGCAGGCCGTCGCGGGCCTGCAGCTTGAACGGCTTGACCGTCGCAGTCTTTTCCACGTTGATCCAGTCGCTGCGGCTGATCAGGTAATCGGCCTTGCGCGCGGCAATATCGTAGACATAGAAGTCGCCGGGGTTGGAACCGGACCAGACGCGTACCAGTACCTTGTTGCCGTCGCGGGTGCTGGAGGTGATGAAGACCGCCTGGCCGGGGAACGCCGCCTCCAGGCTGCGGTACAGCCGCGCATCGGCCGACGTCTCGTCGAAGAAACGGGTGCGCGGGGTGTCGCCCAGGTACAGCGCGCCCACCGGAATGCGGGTACCGGGGCGGACGATGATGCGGTACGGATCGACCACCTCGTCGCGCAGCACGGTCTTGCGCTCACGTGTCTGCGGGTTCCAGCTGACGATGGCATCGGGACCGCTGGACTGCTCGCTCTTCAGATAGGCCAGCTGCCCATCTTCGGAAAAGCCAATCGCGGTTTCGATGCGTGCGGACACACTCTCATCGTTCACCAGCGCCCAGTCGGTTCCGTTGGCCGCGCGGTAGTACAGCTTGTTGACGTTGTCCGTGCCCGCGCCGTGGGCAAAACGCACCTGGCCCTGCGCATCGGTGGTGAAATCGGCGCGGCGCACCGGCGAACGGGCCACCGTGGCGCGCTTGCCGCTCTGCACATCCAGGCGCTCGGCGCGGGTGTAGGGATCTTCGCTGAAGGGCCACACCGCGATCACCACGTTGCGGTCGTCGTCCGGCAGGTCGTCGGACAGGAAGGCGGCGATGGCCTCCACCTTCTTCGGCTGGATGCGCGTGCCCGGCCCGTTGCTGGTTACCCGGTAGCCCACCAGCAGTTCGGTACGGCCGCTTTCGGCGTTCATCGACAGCAGCTCGCCAGTGGGCGACGGCTCGTCCAGGCTGCCGAACTTTTCGGCCACGCCGATCAGCAGGCGGGAGTCGTTGACCCAGTGGAAATCGGTGGCGTGGTTCTTGCTCGGTGGCCGCATGCTGCTGACCACGGAATTGTCCGATGACCGCAGGATCGCCAGCGCGGTGAAATCCTCGCCCGGCACGGTGGTGGCGTAGTACTGGCCACTGGGTGAAATCTTCAGATCGCCGAACGCCTCCTGGCGCACGAACGCATCCACATCGACTGCCATTGCCTTCCCCGGCAACAGCACGGCCGCCACCAGGGCAGCCAGCAGGCACTTGCGCATCCTTCCCCCTTGAAGCGGACACCCTGTCCGCATCGCCGATTCTAGGCACGGCCGATTGCCGCCCGCCAGTGCTGGCGGCGACAAAAAAAAGACGGCACCGTTGCCGGTGCCGTCATGGCCACTACCTTGGAGAGAGAGTCAGGACGTGGGTTCGGGGGGCGTGCGCAGTGGGTCAGTGGACCCCGCGCACCGCCAGGGTCAGGGCCAGGATGCTGAGGATCACCGCGATGGTGCCGTCCAGCACGCGCCAGGTGCTGGGCTTGGTGAACAACGGCGCCAGCAGGCGCGCGCCCAGGCCCTGCGCGGTCAGCCACAGGCAGCTGGCGGTGACCACGCCGGCGGCGAAGGCCATGCGTGCATTGCCGAAGTTTTCGGCAATCGAACCGATCACCATCATGTCCAGCCAGAAGTGGGGATTGATCAGCGAAAAGCCGACCGCCGCCATCAGCACCGCACGGCGGCTGCCGTCGTCACTGTCGGCCTCGCCCATGCCACCGCCACCGGCAAAGGCACGGCGCGCGGACTTCATGGCATACCAGGCCAGGAAGGCCACGCCGGTCCACAGCACCGCGGTGGTCAGCCACGGCAGCGCCGTGGTGAGCGTGCGCAGGCCAGCCACGCTGGCGAAGATGAAGAACGCATCGATGGCCGCGCAGGTGGCGACCACCGGCACGATGTGCTTGCGCAGGATGCCCTGGCGCAGGATGAAGGCGCTCTGGGCACCGACCACGGCGAACAGGCCGATGCCGGTAGCTGCACCAGAGAACCAGGCACCGAGGCCGGTGCTGGCGGAGATGACCGAGAACATGGGATTCACTGCCTTGTCTTGCTGGGGGGACGGTGCCTCGCGAAGGCGGACAGCACCGGAATGGACGCTATTGTCGCGCCGCAACATTAAGAAGACGAGCTAAACTTACTAAACCAACATTAGCGGAGCTTAATCGGATGCGCATCGATCACGCCCAGCTGCGAGCCTTGGCCGCGGTGATCCGCGAAGGCAGCTTCGACCGCGCCGCGCAGGCGCTCAATGTCACCCCATCGGCCATCTCGCAGCGGGTCAAGGCGCTGGAAGACCGCATCGGCCGCCTGCTGGTGAAGCGCGGCACCCCGGCCACCGCTACCGCCGAAGGCCAGTTGCTGGTGCAGCTGGCCGAGCAGACCGCCCTGCTGGAGCACGACGCGCTGCACCGCATGGGCCTGGCCGACGAGGACCTGCCGCAGGCCAGCATTCCGGTGGCGGTGAACCATGACAGCCTGGAAACCTGGTTTCCGCAGGCTGCGCACGCCTTTGCCCAGGGCACCGGCACCACCCTGGACCTGCGCGTGGAAGACCAGGACCACACCGTGGAGCTGCTGCGCCAGGGCACGGTGCTGGGCGCGGTGACCACCCTGGACGAGCCGGTGCAGGGCTGCCAGATCCATGCGCTGGGCAGCATCCGCTACGCCGCCACCTGCACCCCGGAATTCCGCGACCAGCACTTCGCCAAGGGCGTGACCGCGCAGGCGCTGGCGCAGGCGCCGGTGCTGGTGTTCAACCGCAAGGACGACATGCAGGCCCGGTTCGCCCGGCGCATGGCCGGCGACGAGCTGCCCAGCACCGCGCCGACCTGGTGGATTCCCTCCACCCGCGCGTTCGTGCAGGCCAACCTGGGCGGTCTGGGCTGGACGATGAACCCACTGCCGCTGGTGAAGCGGCACCTGGATGCCGGCCGCCTGGTCTACGTGCGCCAGCGCGCCTGGGAAGACGTGCCGCTGTACTGGCAGCACTGGAAGGGCGATGTGCAGACCATGGCTCTGCTGACCCGCGCCGTGCTGGAGGCATCGACCGCACTGGTACGGCGGAAGCGCTGAGGCGGCCCGGGGTCGTATCCACCCATGGGGTGGATCTACCACCGGGTTGAGCCACCCGATGTGCGGATGCGCGCGTACCCAGTAGATCCACCCCATGGGTGGATACGCGGCCACGGAAAACAGGACGAATCTGTGCCAGCATCGCCGCAACCGACCTTGAGAGGCTGGGCGATGGGGACCGATCCGCTGTTCCTGCATATCCGCGTGGTGATGGGCATCATCCTGGGCCTGTCGATCACCACCCTGCTGAAGGGGCTGGCGCAGATCATCGAGCACCCGCAGCGGCGCGGCTGTTCGGCCCTGCACCTGTGCTGGGTGGCGTGGACCCTGGTGTCGCTGGTCACGTTCTGGTGGTGGGAATTCCGCCTGATCGAAGTGCACCGCTGGACGTTTGAAACCTACCTGTTCGTGATCGCCTACAGCGCCACCTGGTTCCTGCTGTGCGCGCTGCTGTTTCCCGACGACCTGCGCGACTACGGCAGCTACGGCCACTACCTGTTGCAGCGCCGGCGCTGGATCTTCGGCGTGATCGCGGTGCTGACGCTGCTGGATCTGGTGGACACGGCGATCAAGGGGCGCAGCCGCTGGCAGTTGCTGGGCGAGGCCTATCCACTGCATTCGGCGCTGATGCTGGTGGTCTGCGTGCTGGGCTGGAACCTGCGCAGCGCGCGCTCGCACGTGCTGCTGGCTGCGGTGGCGTTGGTTTACCAGGTGGTCTATTTCGCGGCGGAATACTTCACCATTGGCAGCGATTGAAGGGGCCCGCCAGGCATGGCCTGGCGCTACCGTTCGTGGCTGATGCCTCCGCTGGGCATGGCCCGGCGCTACCAAAGGAACATGCATGACGATCCACTACCGCCCTGCCCGGCCCGATGATGCGGCCGCCTGCATCGATCTGCGCGGGCGTACCCGCGAGAACGCCTTCGGTGCGGCGCAACTGGCCGAGCTGGGCATCACCGCCGAGAGCTGGGCCGAGGGCATTGCACAGGGCGACTTCATCGGCCGCATCGCCGAGGACAACGGCACTATGGTCGGCTATGGCTTTGCCGACCGTGACAGCGGCGAAGTGCTGGTGCTGGCCCTGCTGCCGGACTACGAAGGCCGCGGCATCGGCCAGCGATTGCTGCAGGAAGTAATCGAACTCGCCCGCGCTGCCGGGCACGGCCGGCTGTTCCTGGCCTGTTCGGCCGATCCCCGCTCGCGCTCCTACGGGTTCTACCGTCACCTGGGCTGGCGAGCCACCGGCGAGGTGGACGAGGCCGGGGACGAGATTCTGGAGCTGGTCTGAGGGGCGTGGCCCGGCGCTACCGCGCCAGGGCGGCCGGATGCTGCGTTGCACCAAATCCGGACCCGAAAGGGTTAGAATCCGCCCCTTGGATGCTGCAAGGCGTTGTTTCTTCACGCCCTTTCCCTACCCGGCGCGCATCCTGAACCCCTTCCCCACGCCATAAGTCACCCCCATGAAGAAATTTGGCAAGGCCCTTCTCGCCCTGCTCGTGCTGCTGTTGCTGGTAGCCGCGCTGTTCCTGTACTGGCCGCTGACCCAGCGCTCGGTGCCGGCGGCGAGCAACGACAAACCCGTCGACGTCGTCCTGGTCGGCGGCGGCATCATGAGCATTACCCTGGCCACCTACCTGCAGGAACTGCAGCCGGACTGGAACATCCAGGTCTATGAACGCCTGGACGGCGTGGCCAACGAAAGCTCGGACGGCTGGAACAACGCCGGCACCGGCCATTCGGCCTTCGCCGAACTGAACTACACCCCGGAACTGCCCGATGGCAGCATCGAGACCAAGCGCGCGGTCGGCATTGCCGAAAGCTTCGAGGTCTCGCGCCAGTTCTGGTCGCACCAGGTGAAGGAAGGGCGGCTGAGCCAGCCCAGCGACTTCATCAACCCGACCCCGCACATGAGCTTCGTCTGGGGCGATGACAACATTGCCTACCTGCACAAGCGCCAGCAGGCGCTGGTGAAGAACCCGCTGTTCTACGGCATGCAGTACTCGGAAGATCCGGCGCAGATCAAGCAGTGGGCCCCGCTGCTGATGGAAGGCCGCGACCCGAAGCAGAAGGTGGCCGCCACCTGGATGCCGCTGGGCACCGACGTCAACTTCGGCGTGATCACCCGCCAGCTGACCGCCGGCCTGCAGCGCAGCCCGAACTTCACGCTGCACCTGAACCATGAAGTGAGCGCGCTGCGGCAGAACGCCGACAAGAGCTGGAACGTGACGGTGAAGGACCTGAAGGCCAACACCGAAACCACCACCCATGCCCGCTTCGTCTTCATCGGTGCCGGTGGCGCCGCGCTGAAGCTGCTGCAGATGTCCGGCATTCCCGAATCGAAGGATTACGCCGGCTTCCCGGTGGGCGGCCAGTTCCTGGCCTTCCAGGGCCAGGACGTGACCTCGCGCCACGGCGTGAAGGCCTACGGCATGGCCGAAACCGGTTCGCCGCCGATGTCGGTGCCGCACCTGGATGCGCGGAAACTGGATGGCAAGCCGGTGGTGCTGTTTGGACCGTTCGCGCTGTACAGCACCAAGTTCCTGAAGCACGGCTCGTGGTGGGACCTGTATTCGTCGGTGAACCACAACAACGTCGGCCCGATGCTGGAAGTGGGCAAGGACAACCTGGACCTGGTGCAGTACCTGATGGCCCAGGCACGCCTGAACGACGCCGATCGCCAGGCCGAGCTGGTGAAGTACTTCCCCAACGCCAAGCCGGGCGACTGGAAGCTGATCACCGCTGGCCAGCGCGTGCAGATCATCAAGCGCGACCCGTTGAAGGGCCCGGTGCTGCAGTTCGGTACCGAGATCGTGACCGACAAGGACCACACCATCGCCGCGCTGCTGGGTGCTTCGCCGGGCGCGTCGACCTCGCCGCCGATCATGCTGGACCTGATGGCCAAGGCCTTCCCGGAACAGATGAAGGCTGGCTGGGAAGCCCGCCTGCGCGAGATCGTGCCGTCGTACGGCCGCAAGTTGAATGAAAGCGCCGCGCTGACCAACGAGATCCGCACGCTGACCAGCCAGACCCTGCACCTTCCCTACCTGGAAGTGCCGGCCGATGCTGCGGCCGCCCCAGCAGCCGTGCCGGCGGCCACGCCGGCCCCGGCGGCGGCGAAGGAAAAGCGCAATGCCAACGAGGAACTGCAGGCGCTGTAAGCCTGGGGTTTCCCACGCAGTAGAAACGGACGGCCACCTTCGGGTGGCCGTTCGCGTTTGTGGGCCGGGAAGGGTCAGAGCCCTTTGCCCGGGGCAAAGGGCTCTGATCCCGGGGTCGGATCCCGGCGGCGCAGGCGCAGGGCTCTGACCCCGCCGAGGGCCCGATCATTGTCACGAATTGTAATGTTGTTAAGAACGATTTACATTTGCACCCCGCGCAACTGACCTGCGCCCTCCCGCAGATGGACCTGACCCCGCCCGACGCCGCCGCTCGGGTGCCGGATGACTGTTGCCGCCCACCCTTTCCCTTCCCGCCCCGAGCCCTCCATGTCCCTCTACGCTTCCCGCCTGCCCCGCCGCGCGCCGCTGTCGGCCGCGCTGCTGTCCGTCCTGATCCTGTCGGCTCCCTCGGCGTTCGCCGTCGAAGCCGCCGCCGATGCGTCCGACGCCAAGACCCTGGACAAGGTGAGCGTGCGCGCCGACAAGGCCGCGCCGGCCAGCACCACGCGCCTGCCGATCACCCTGCAGGAAACCCCGCAGTCGTCCACCGTGATCGGCCTGCAGCGCCTGCAGGACGAATCGCTGTTCAGCATCAACGACGTGATGCGCAACGTGACCGGCGTCAGCGTGTCCTTCTATGACACCCAGCGCCCGCTGTACTACGCGCGTGGTTTCGCCATCACCGACTTCCAGGTCGATGGCATTCTGACCTACAGCGGCTCGACCAACCAGGAATACGACACCGCCTTCTACGACCGCGTGGAAGTGATCCGCGGTGCCAACGGCCTGCTCAGTGGCGCCGGTGTGCCCTCGGCCACGGTGAACCTGCTGCGCAAGCGCCCGGGCAAGGAGTTCGATGCCTCGTTCGCAGTCAGTGCCGGCAGCTGGGACTACCGCCGTATGGAGGCGGACGTGAACGCGCCGCTGACCAGCGACGGCCGCTTCCGCAGCCGCGTGGTGGCCGCCTACACCGATCGTGATTTCTATTACGACCGCTACAAAGAAAACAAGATGGCCGGCATGGCCGTGCTGGAAGGCGATGTGACCGACAGCACCACGGTCACCCTGGGCTACCAGACCCAGGACAACAACCCGGTGGGTTCCACCTGGGGCACCGTGCCGTTCTTCGACAGCCAGGGCAACTTCGCCCACCTGCCGCGCTCGACCAACCTGTCGCCGAAGTGGAGCTACTGGCAGCGCGAGACCAGCACCGTGTTCGCCAACCTGGAACAGCGTTTCGGCGACGACTGGCTGCTGAAGGTCAACACCGCCTACACCCGCGGCAACGTGCAGAACGTGCGTCTGTATGGCACCGGCAACCCGAACCCGACCACCGGCTCGGGCATCTTCCTGCGCGCCGCCGCCGGCGATGCCGAAGACACCCGCCGCAACATCGATGCCTACCTGACCGGCACGTTCGAGCTGTTCAACCAGCAGCACGACCTGACCTTCGGCGCGCAGTGGGCCGACCTGGAAGCGACCACCAACACCACCACGCTGAACTTCCCGACCGACTGGGCACGCTGCGGCAGCGAACGCTGCTACTACATTCCCAACGTGTACGACTGGAACGGTGATATTTCCGAGGTGACCTACACCCGTACCGGTGCGCGCCGCGTGGCCAAGACCACGCAGAGCGGCGTGTACCTGGCCGCGCGCCTGCACCTGGCCGAGCCGCTTTCGCTGATCGCCGGCGCACGCCTGAGCCGCTGGGAAACCCGTACCCGCGCGTTCAACGCGGCCGGCACCTACACCGGCACCAGCGGCGCCTACAAGGTGAGCGATGAAGTGACCCCGTACGTGGGCCTGGTCTTCGACATCACCCCGAATGTCTCTGCGTATGCCAGCTACACCGAAATCTTCAATCCGCAGAACTACAAGGACAAGAACGAGAACCTGCTGGCACCGGTGCAGGGTTCGAACCTGGAAGCGGGCCTGAAGACCCAGTGGTTCGACGGCCGCCTGACCGCCAATGCCGCGGTGTTCGAGGCCAAGCAGGACAACTACGCGGTGCGCGACATGAGTGTGCCGGACAACTCGCTCAGCGATGGCAGCTCGGCCTACATCGGCGTGAACGGCACCAAGGCGCGTGGCTGGGAAATGGACGTGAACGGCGAGATCCTGCCGGGCTGGACCGTCAACGCCGGCTTTACCCACGTGAAGGTGACCCGCGCGGCCACCGACCTGCTGTACGCCAACCCCGCCGAAGACCTGCTGCAGATCAACACCCAGCTGCGCCTGCGCGGCGCCTTGGAACGCCTGAGCGTGGGTGCCGGCGTGCAGTGGCAGAGCAAGGTGCAGGGCTACAACATTCCCTACCCGCTGGGTGGCACGGTCACGGTGAACCAGCCGGCCTACGCACTGGTGCAGTTCAACGCGAACTACCGCATCAGCGACAACTGGACGGCCACGCTGAGCGTGCGCAACGCGCTGGACAAGACCTACTGGGCCAACCTGGACTACAACAACTACGGCGAACCGCGCTTCGTGGCCGCCAGCCTGCGCTGGAAGTTCTAAGCCAGGCAGCGGGGTCGGATCCCTTTCCGCAGGAAAGGGCTCTGACCCCATCGCGGGGCCCATCCACGCATGGCGTGGATCTACTGTGGATGCCGACCGCTGGTCGGCACACGACCTGAATGGGCCCGCCTGCGTGCGGGCCCTTCGTTCTGGGCCAACCTGGACTACAACAACTACGGCGAACCGCGCTTCGTGGCCGCCAGCCTGCGCTGGAAGTTCTAAGCCAGGCAGCGGGGTCGGATCCCTTTCCGCAGGAAAGGGCTCTGACCCCATCGCGGGGCCCATCCACGCATGGCGTGGATCTACTGTGGGTGCCGACCGTTGGTCGGCACACGCGCCACGACCTGAATGGGCCCGCCTGCGTGCGGGCCCTTCTCTTTTGCTGCACTGCGAGTTGCGGGCCACTTCATAATTATGGCGTAATTATTCCAACGCCAATCGGAAGCCGGTCGATGAACCCGAGCTGGGACACGTTGCAACGCAGCCGCCAGGCCCGCCTGGAACGGGCCGCGCCCTGGGCACGGGGCCGCCAGGTCGCCGCCGCCGATGTCGCCGACCTGCTGCATGCCCTGCTGGAACCGGGCGACAAGGTCTGCCTGGAGGGCAACAACCAGAAGCAGGCCGATTTCCTGGCCCAGGCGCTGGCCGACCTGGACCCGGCGCGGGTGCACGACCTGCACATGGTGCAGTCGGTGCTGTCCCTGCCCTCGCACCTGGATGTGTTCGAGCGCGGCATCGCCTCGAAACTGGACTTCTCGTTCTCCGGCCCGCAGTCGGTGCGGCTGGCCAACCTGGTGGCCGAAGGGCGCATCCAGATCGGTGCGATCCACACCTACCTGGAACTGTTCGGCCGCTACTTCATCGACCTGACCCCGCGCGTGGCCCTGGTGGCCGCGCAGGCCGCCGACCGCCACGGCAACCTGTACACCGGCCCGAACACCGAAGACACCCCGGTGATCGTGGAAGCCACCGCATTCGGCGGCGGCATCGTGATCGCCCAGGTCAACGAAATCGTCGACACCCTCCCCCGCGTCGATATCCCCGCTGACTGGGTCAACTTCGTGGTGCAGGCACCGCGGCCGAACCACATCGAGCCGCTGTTCACCCGCGATCCGGCGCAGATTTCCGAAATCCAGGTGCTGATGGCGATGATGGCCATCAAGGGCATCTACGCCGAGTACGGGGTGAACCGCCTCAACCACGGCATCGGCTTCGATACGGCCGCCATCGAGCTGCTGCTGCCCACCTATGCCGAATCACTGGGGCTGAAAGGAAAGATCTGCCAGCACTGGGCACTGAACCCCCATCCGGCACTGATTCCGGCCATTGAATCGGGCTTCGTCAAATCGGTGCATTCGTTCGGTTCGGAACTGGGCATGGAGAAGTACATCGCCGCCCGTGGCGATGTGTTCTTCACCGGTGCCGACGGCTCGATGCGCTCCAACCGCGCGTTCTCGCAGACCGCCGGCCTGTACGCGTGTGACATGTTCATCGGTTCGACCCTGCAGGTCGACCTGCAGGGCAACAGTTCCACCGCCACCCGCGACCGCATTGCCGGCTTCGGCGGTGCGCCGAACATGGGGTCGGATGCACGTGGCCGCCGCCATGCCAGCGATGCCTGGATCAAGGCCGGCCAGCAGGCCGCACGGCCCGGCGAAATGCCGCGCGGTCGCAAGCTGGTGGTGCAGATGGTGGAAACCTTCCGCGAACACATGGCGCCGGCCTTCGTTGATCGCCTGGATGCCTGGGAACTGGCCGAGCGCGCGCAGATGCCGCTGCCGCCGGTGATGATCTACGGCGACGATGTCAGCCACGTGCTGACCGAAGAAGGCATTGCCAACCTGCTGCTGTGCCGCACGCCGGAGGAACGCGAACAGGCGATCCGCGGCGTGGCCGGCTACACCGCCGTAGGCCTGGGCCGCGACCGCGCGATGGTGGAAAACCTGCGCGACCGTGGCGTGATCCAGCGCCCGGATGACCTGGGCATCAACGTGCGCGATGCCAGCCGCGACCTGTTGGCGGCGCGTTCGGTGAAGGATCTGGTGCGCTGGTCCGGCGGCCTGTACGACCCGCCCAAGCGCTTCCGCAACTGGTAAGGGACAGAGCATGGAAACCCTCGACTATCGATTCGACGGCAGCCGGCCGGTGCAGTTCCCGCACGATGCGGTGCTGGTGGGCGTACTGGCCTCGGGCAATCTGGAAATCCTGCTGGAACCGGCAGCACAGGACGGCGCGCTGACCGTGCGCGTCATCACCGCAGCGCAGGGCTTTGGCACCATCTGGCAGGCGGTGATCGCCGATTTCGCCCAGCGCCATCCGCTGAGTGACGTGCGGGTGTCCATCAACGATGCCGGCGCGACCCCTGCGGTGGTCAGCCTGCGCCTGGACCAGGCAGTGGAAACCCTGCTGGGCGGAGGCACGCCATGATCCCGTTGCAACGCCACAGCTATTACGAAGCCGATGCGCGCGGGCGGATTGCCGGCCTGGTCGATGCCGGTTCCTTCCACGAATTCCTGGGCCCCACCCGGCGGGTGATGAGCCCGCACCTGGCCCAGCTCGACCAGCCGGCCGCCTTCGACGATGGCATCGTGGTGGGCGAAGCCACGCTGCAGGGCAAGCGCGTGCTGCTGGCCGCGCAGCAGGGCGAATTCATGGGCGGCGGCGTGGGCGAAGTGCACGGCGCCAAGCTGACCGGACTGCTGCGGCGCGCAGCGCAGACCCGCCCGGACGGCGTGCTGTTGCTGCTCGACACCGGCGGCGTACGCCTGCATGAGGCCAACGCCGGGCTGATCGCCATTTCCGAAATCATGCGCGCCACCCTGGACGCGCGTGCGGCAGGGGTACCGGTGATCGCATTGATCGGCAGCGGCAACGGCGCGTTTGGCGGCATGGGCATCGTCGCCCGCTGCTGCACGACGGTGGTCATGTCCGAAGAAGGCCGGTTGTCGCTGTCCGGACCGGAAGTGATTGAAACCGTACGCGGCGTGGAAGAGTTCGACGCACGCGACCGCGCCCTGGTGTGGCGGGTGACCGGCGGCAAGCACCGTTACCTGATCGACCAGGCCCAGGTGCTGGTAGCCGATTCCCTGCAGGCCTTCGCGCAGGCCGCCGTGGATGCGCTGCAGGCCGACACCGTAAGCGCCGACACCGACACCGCGTTGAGCGCGCTGCAGGCACGCCACGCCGCGTTGAAGGCACGCGTGCAGGCGTGGGGCGAGTGCAACGATGGCCTGCAGGTCTGGGCCCGGCAGGGCATTGCCGAACCCGAGCGTCTGCCGCTGCTGGACACCGCCGACTTCCTTGCCGCCACCGCCCAGCGGAGACTGCCATGACCCCGCCGCTGAACACCCTGCTCGATGCCCTGTTCCCGCGCGGCCATGCCGTTGCCGTGCACGATTCGGTGCTTGCCGGCAGCGCCACCACCGACGATGGCGAGGTGACCGTGATCGGCACCACTGACCGCATCGAAGTGGGCGTTGACCACGCGCTGGCGCTGGCCGACACGGTACTGGCCAGTACCGCCGCCCACCCGCAGCGGCCGATCGTGATGCTGGCCGATACCGCTGGCCAGCGCCTGGCCCGTCGCGATGAAATGCTGGGCATCAACGGCTACTTCGCCCATCTGGCGCAGACGCTGGACCTGGCACGCCGGCGCGGTGCGCGCCTGGTGACCCTGGTCTACGGCGAATCGGTCAGTGGCGGCTTCCTGTCCTTTGGCCTGATGGCCGATCACATCCATGCCCTACCCGACGCGCAGGTACGGGTGATGGACCTGCGCGCGATGGCGCGGGTGACCAAGCAGCCGCTGGAAAAACTGCAGGCGCTCAGCCAGAGCTCGCCGGTGTTCGCACCGGGCGTGGGTAACTACGTGGCGATGGGCGCGGTGCAATCGCTGTGGGACGGTGACCTGGCCCAGCACCTGCTGCAGGCCCTGCGTACGCCTGCCGACGGCGACCGGCGCGCAGCGCTGGGTGCGCAGCGTGGCGGCCGTGCACTGGCCGCCGATGTATCCATTGCGGTGGCCCGCGGCGATGCCTGACCGGCCCGCCCGCCACACGCTGGTCTGGCTGTCGGCGCACGCCGATTGGCGGGCCGACGTGGCCGCGTACGAGCCGCGCCTGGCGGCGTGGTTCGCGCAGGGGCTGCCGGCGATGGTGGCGCGGCGTGCGGTGGACGACCCCGACCCGCGGCTGCGGCTGGGCGTGCCGCTGCCGCCCAGCGAGGGCAAGCAGCGGCTGGCGCTGCGCGTACCGCTGCAGGACGTGCAGCGCATGCAGGCACCGCCGGCGCTGGATGAACTTCTGGTCGCTGGCGTGCCCGCCAAGTGGAAACACGCCGTGCTGGCGCTGGCAGAGATCGCGCCGGCACGCGTGTTTGGCGCCTTCGCCTGGCAGCATCTGAGCGGTCTGCCCTACGTGCATGCCGGCTCGGACATCGATCTGCTGTGGCAGGTGGATGTGAGCGCGCAGGCCGAGACCCTGGTCGATCAGCTGCAAGCGTGGGAACGCGCACAGGGCCGCCGGGTGGATGGCGAACTGTGCCTGGCCGACGGCGGCGCAGTGAACTGGCGCGAGTACGCCGGTGGCAGCCGCCAGGTGCTGGTCAAGCGCCTGCACGGCGCCGCACTGGAACCGCGCGAGCGCCTGTTCGTTGCCACCGGAGTGGCCGCATGAGCGCCCTGGCCCACGTGCTGCCACCTGCTGCGCGCGATGTCGACAGCGCGCGCTTGGGCCGCCTGGCCATCGCCAGCCTGCACGCCGAACTGGCGTGCGCGCCCAAGCCGGGCCTGGTGACCCCCTTCAGCACCGGCAGCCATGACGACATGGATGCCGGCACGTTCCTGCGCAGCCTGTTCGCGCTGCGCCACTACTTCACCGACATTGCCCGCGCGGGCGCGGACGATGCGCCGTTTGCACGCTTGCGCACGCTCGGCATCGGCGCGGAAGCGGCCATGCTGCATGCCACCGGCGGCATCAACACCCATCGCGGTGCCATCTTCAGCCTGGGCCTGCTGGTGGCCGCTGCGGCACGCTGCCGCCGCCAGCACGGCCACGCCGCGCCCGCCGCGCAGGTCTGCCTGGCGGTACAGCACTGGGCCAGCGATCTTGCCGCTGCGCCGCTGGATGCCGGCAGCCCCGGCCAGCGCGCGCGCCTGCGCCATGGCGTGCCGGGCGTGCGCGAACAGGCCGCCGCCGGTTACCCGCTGCTGCGCGAGCTGGCCGTGCCCACCCTGCGCCACGCCCTGCACGCGGGCCTGCCGCGCGATGCAGCGCTGTGCCAGACCCTGATGCAGCTGGTTGCACGCGTGGATGACCTGAACCTGCTGCACCGCGGCGGTGCCGACGGCCTGGCCTGGGCACAGCAGCAGGCACGCGGTTTTGTTGATGGCGGCGGTGCGTTCGCCGCTGGCTGGCAGGCACGCCTGCACCGCATCGGCGAGGGTTTCGTGGCGCGTCGCCTGAGCCCTGGTGGCAGTGCCGATCTGCTGGCCTGCAGCTGGTTCCTGCTGCAGCAGGAGGACGCATGAGCCTGGCCCTGCTCTGTCCCGGACAAGGCGCGCAGCACGCGGCGATGTTTGATCGCGTGCGCGACCTGCCTGCCGCCGGTGACGTGCTGGATGCCGCGCAGGCGGTGCTGGGCCGCGATGTCGTTGCGGCCGCCGCCGATGAGGCACGCTTCGACAACGCACTGGCGCAGCCGCTGCTGTGTGCGGCCACGCTGGCGCACTGGCAGGGCCTGCGCGATGCGCTGCCGGCGCCGGTCCTGGTGGCCGGCTACAGCATCGGCGAGCTGGCCGCGCATGCGGTGGCCGACAGCCTGGATGCCCGCGCCTGCCTGCAGCTGGCGGCCCGCCGCGCGCAGCTGATGGACGCTGCCAGCCCGGCCGACAGCGGCCTGCTGGCGGTGCTGGGCTTGCAGCGGCAAACGCTGCAGGCACTGTGCGATGCACACGCCGTGCACATCGCCATCGCCAACGGCGCCGATCACTTCGTCGTGGGCGGCACGCAGGCGTCACTGCACACTCTGGCCGTTGTCGCGCGCGCGCAGGGTGCAGAGGTGCGCGTGCTGCCGGTGCATGTGGCCGCGCACACGCCGCTGCTTGCGGTCGCTGTCGCACCGTTCGCCACGGCGCTGGAGGCGGCGGCGGTGCGCGCGCCAACGCTACCGGTGCTGGCCGGCATCGATGCGCGCCCGGTGCGTGATCGCGCGGCGGTGATCCACACCTTGTCGGCACAGCTGGCACAGACCATCGAATGGGCACAGGTGATGCGCCAGGCCTTCGAGCGTGGCGCGCGGGTATTCCTGCAGCTGGGGCCGGGCACGGCACTGGCGCGCATGGTGGCCGCGTCCTACCCCTGCTGCCAGGTGCGCGCGGTGGAAGAGTTCCAGGGCCTGGACGGCGCAGCGGCATGGGTCCGCAACGCGCTGGACCGGCAGTAGTAACGGGTTCGAGCAGTACGTAGCACGCAGCATGCAGTACGACGCCTTACCCCGGGATGGCGGGTCTCCATCCGAGCTGTACCGCGAGTCACGTGTCTGGGAGGGCGCATGAGTCCACAAATCGCAACGATCATCGGCCTGGTGATCATGTTCATCGTCGCCACCGCCATGCCGATCAACATGGGCGCCGTGGCCTTCGCGCTGGCTTTCATCATCGGCGGTCTCTGGGTCGACATGGGCGGCAAGGAAGTGCTTGCCGGCTTCCCCGGCGACCTGTTCCTGACCCTGGTCGGCATCACCTACCTGTTCGCGATCGCGCAGAAGAACGGCACCATCGATCTACTGGTGCATTGGGCAGTGAAAGCGGTGCGCGGCCATATCGTGGCCATTCCGTGGGTGATGTTCGTCATCACCGCCGTGCTGACCGCCTTCGGTGCGCTGGGCCCGGCTGCGGTGGCGATCATTGGCCCGGTCGCACTGCGCTTTGCCAAGCAGTACAACATCAACCCGTTGATGATGGGCCTGCTGGTGATCCATGGCGCGCAGGCCGGCGGCTTTTCGCCCATCAGCGTGTACGGCAGCATCACCAACGGCGTGGTGCAGAAGGCCGGCCTGGAAGTGACCGAAATGGCGGTGTTCCTGACCAGCCTGGGCTTCAACTTCATGATGGCCATCATCTGCTTCGTGGCATTCGGCGGCATCGCCCTGCTGCGCCGCGGCTCGATCACGGCCACCGGCGGCGTGGGTACGGCGGAACTGGCGATGGCCGGTGGACCGCAGGCCTCGTCGCGGCAGTTCGCCATTGAAGGCCATGGCGCACTGGTGGCCGCCGGCGGTGGCACGCTGTCCAACGATCCGGTGGCGCTGGAAGCCGTGGGCTTCACCCGCGAACGCCTCTTCACCCTGATCGGCCTGCTGGGCCTGGGCGTGGCCGCGCTGATCTACAACCTCAACGTCGGCCTTGTGTCGATCACCGTGGCCGTGGCGCTGGCGCTGCTGTCGCCGCAGAGCCAGAAGGGCGCGGTCGATGGCATCAGCTGGTCCACCGTGCTGCTGATCTGCGGCGTGGTGACCTACATCGGCGTGCTGGAACATGCCGGCGCGGTGGACTTCATCGGCCATGGGGTTTCCAGCATCGGCATTCCGCTGCTGGGCGCGCTGCTGGTCTGCTACGTGGGCGGCATCGTGTCGGCCTTCGCTTCGTCGGCCGCGGTGCTGGGCGCGACCATTCCGCTGGCGGTGCCATTCCTGATGCAGGGCCATCTGGGTGCGGCGGGCGTGATCTGCGCGCTGGCAGTGTCGTCCACCATCGTCGATGTCAGCCCGTTCTCGACCAATGGCGCACTGGTGGTGGCCTCGGCCGCGAAGGAAGAACGCGAAACCCTGTTCCGCCGCTTCCTGGTCTATAGCGGCCTGGTGGTGGTGTTTGGCCCACTGCTGGCCTGGCTGGTGTTCGTGGTGCCGGGCTGGATGTGAGTAAGTGCGTGGGGCGCCGGACCGTTCCGGCGCCCTCCTGCCGGATGGGTTCGGCGGGATGGGTTCGACGGGTAGAGTCGACCGTTGGTCGACTGCTCCTCGCATTGATGCCGGAGAACCCCGCGCTTCGCGCGATAGTCGACTGACAGTCGACTCTACCCCGTCGGTTTTGCCAGTCGGTTTCCGGGTCGGTCGTATCGCGTTACAGGTTCCACGCAGGGAGGCAGTACACTTTCCACCATGGCCATCGCTCCTGCTCCGCGTTCACCGAAGAAGCGCGCACCTCTGTATGAAGAGGTGGCCGAACATGTGCGCGAGCGCATCTACGATTACCGTCTGCCGCCCGGTGAGTGGATCGACGAGCCCGCGCTGTGCGAGGAACTGGGGATCAGCCGCACGCCGCTGCGCGAGGCGCTGAAGCTGCTGGCCGCCGAAGGTCTGGTGCAGATCGATGCCGGCCGTGGCGCGCGGGTCACCCGGCTGACCCTGGAAGACCTGAACCAGTTGTTCCCGGTGATGGCGATGCTGGAAGGCCGCTGCGCGCATGAGGCGGTGAAGCACATCGACGATGCCGGCGTGCAGCACCTGGAAGCGCTGCATGCGGCGATGGAAGGAGCAGCCGCCGAAGGCAACATTGCCGAGTACTACCGCAACAACTACCTGATCCACGAAACCGTGCAGCACTACGCCGGCAACCCGTGGCTGATCCGCATCACCCACGATCTGCACCGCATCCTGAAGATGCACCGCGGGCGCCAGTTGCTGGCCCCCGGCCGCACCGCGCAGTCGCTGGCCGAACACCGTGAGCTGATGGAATGCTTCCGCCGCCGCGATGCGGCCGCGGCCGAGCGCACCATGGAACGCCACCTGCTGAGCCAGGGCCAGGCACTGGCCGCCTACGTGGCCAGCGGCGGGCTGCTGAACGTGCCCGCGCCGTTGCCGACCGAAGGCGGCGGCTGACTGGGCGGTTGCGCTGCCGGGCATGGCCCGGCGCTACCACGGGCGTCTGACCCCGTTCCCACCCCACCGATGGCGGCTGACGGCGGCTGACCGCTGTTCTGTGGCCGCCACGACAAACGACGGCTGACCGCAGCTTGGTAGAGTCGAGCTTGCTCGACTGCTGTTGCGTGAAGCAGTCGAGCAAGCTCGACTCTACGAACGGCAGAAGCAGTCGAGCAAGCTCGACTCTACAAAATGCCTGCGCCTCAATCGCTGCAGCTGCCACCGCTGTCACTGCTGCAGTCCGATCCGCCGTGGCTGTGGCTGCTGTGGCTGTCACTGGAATAGCTGCCCGAGGAATCGTAGCTGCCACCGCCACTGCCATCGGCCCGGCTGCTGGACCCGTCGGCCGTGGCCGCGGCCATACACAGGATCGCCCCCACCAACGGCAGCAGCCAGACCAGCAGCAGCTGCACCGCCCGCCCACCGGCCGACACCTCTTCGCGCCCCAGTACCACGAAGGTGGCGACGAGGTTCAAGCCCAACACCAGGGCGACCAGGATCAGGGTTACCACCAGCATGCTGTGTCTCCGTAAGGGGGAACTGGTCCGGTCATGGTGCACCCATCAGTGCCTGGATCCGCGCGCGCTCCTCCAGCGGCCGCTGGAAATCCATCGGATACACCGGCGCATGGCGCTCGCTTTTCAGGAGGAAGATGCCTTCGCTGTGCAGATAGGCGCCACGGGCGCGACCCAGGCTGTCATGCCACATCGTCCACAGCGGCACCCGGATCGTGCCCGGGACCTTGCCAGGCGAGCGCAGCACGTCCTGCACCTGCAGCACCAGGCGGATTTCATTGCTCACGCCCGGCCCCGTAGGGGCGTCTGGATCGGTCAGTGGCCGCCCCCTGCCATCGACCATTTCCACCGCCACCACCGTGGCCCGGACAATCTGGTCGGCCTCGGCAACCATGTCCTGCAACGGCTTGGGCGCCAGCGAGGTGGCCAGTGCCGGCATGGCCGCGCCCAGGCACAGCAGCCCAGCCAGCAGGATCGCGGGGGATTTCATGGCGGTACTCCGTCCCTGGATGCCCGCTGACGATAGCACCGCCGCGCCGGTTCGCCCTGCCTGTCATGAAGATGGGACAATGTAGGGCGCGCCGGCCCGGCCCTGTGGGTCCGCCGGCCCCCTTGCACCACACGGAAGAAGAAGAACAACAACATGCTGAAAGTCATTTTCGATACCGACCCGGGCGTGGATGACGCCCTGGCCCTGCTGTACCTGCACAAGCACCCGCAGATCGACCTGGTGGGCGTGACCACCACCTTCGGCAACGCCTCGGTGGAATCGACCACCCACAACGCGCTGTACCTGAAGCAGGCCTGGGGCTTTGCCGCCCCGGTCGCGCGTGGCGCAGGCGGCCCGCTGCAGCCCGAGGCCACCCCGGAAGCCTGGCCGGTGCACATCCACGGCCACAATGGGCTGGGCAACCACCCGGTGCCCGCCACGCTGGACGTGGCCGCCGATGCGCGCCCGGCGCACCAGCTGATCATCGACCTGGTGCGCGCGCACCCGGGCGAAGTGACCCTGGTGGCCGTGGGCCGCATGACCAACCTGGCCCTGGCCCTGCAGCAGGCACCGGATATCGCCGGCCTGGTGCGCGGTGTGGTGCTGATGGGCGGCGCCTTCCACGTGAACGGCAACATCACCCCGGCGGCTGAAGCCAACATCTGGGGCGACGCCGAAGCGGCCGACATCGTGTTCACCGCGCAGTGGCCGGTGACCGCCATCGGCCTGGATGTCACCACCTGCGTGGAAATGGACCGCGATGGCCTGGACCAGCTGGCCGCCATCGGCGGTGCCGACGCCGAACTGGTGCGCGCGTTGTCGCAGGACTACGTGGACTTCTACCTGCAGGCCGGGCACAAGGGCATGGTGGTGCACGACTGCTGCGCCTGCATCGCGCTGACCCGCCCGGAGCTGTTCCAGTTCGAACGCGCCAGCGTGCGCGTGGCCACCGACGGCGTGGCCCGCGGCATGACCATTCCCAAGCCGGAAGGCCTGGCCTTCGGCCCCAGCGAGTGGGATGGCCACGTGCTGCAGTCGATCGCCATCGGCGTGGATGCGGCGGCCGTACTGGACGATATCGCGCAGACCCTGAAGGTCTGATCGCCTAGCGTCTGGCCCTGCCCGGGGTTGTCTCGGGCAGGGTCCACAGCACCGGCAGCACCAGCACGGCCACCAGCGCGATCATTGCGCCCGGCGCCGCCGCCCAGCCGCTGCGTTCCACCCACCACTGCGCCAACCAGGGTGTGGCCCCGCCGAACACCGCCGTGGCCATGGTCACGCCCAAGGCCAGCCCGCTCACCCGGCCCTCGCCGGGAAACTGCTCGGCCGTGGCCGGTGCGGCTACCGCGCTCACTCCGCCGGCCACGCAGGCCAGCACCACCGCCGCCAGCGCCATGCCCAGCGGCGAGGCCTGCGCCATCGCGCCGAACATCGACAGCGGCAGCAGCGCCGCCAGCGCGGTGAGTACCAGCAACAGCGGACGCCGCCCGAAACGGTCGGACAGCGCACCGCACAGCGGCGTGATCGCAATCACGGCCACCGCCGCAACCGTGGACAACCACAGCGCATCGCCCTCATCGTGGCCCTGCGCATGCAGGAACGCCGGCACATAGGTGATGCCCACGTAGTAGGTGATCGACCCGAGCGCGGAAATCGCGAACGTACGCGCCACTGCGCCAGGATGGTGGCGCAGCACGTGCCGCAGCGGCGTGGCCGGAATGCTGCCCTCGCGCCGCTGCCGCTCGAATTCGGGGGACTCGTGCATGCCCGAGCGTGCAATCAGGATCACCAGCGCCAGCGCGGCGCCAACGAAGAACGGAATGCGCCAGCCCCAGCCATCCAGCTGTGCCGGCGTGAGCAGCGCCACCGTCACCGCGGAAATCGCCACCGCCAGCAGCGCGCCGACCTCACTGGCGGCCGACGCCAACGAGGTGACCAGGCCGCGCCGCCGCGCCGGTGCGCTTTCCAGTAGGTAGGCCACCACGCCGGTGTATTCGCCACCTACCGAGAACGCCATCACGCAGCGCAGGAGCAGCAACAGCACGCCAGCCGTAGCGCCTGCGGTGGCAGCCGTGGGCAGCAGTGCGGTAGCCAGCATCGCCGCGGCCATCAATGCCATCGAGGCCAGCAGCATCCAGCGCCGGCCAAGACGATCGCCCAGGTGGCCGAAGCACAAGGCGCCCAGCGGACGCATCAGATAGGAGACCGCGAAGCCGGCCAGGGTGACCAGCATGGCCTGCTCACCGCCACCAAAAAACACCCGTGACAGCACGGTGGCGAAGTACAGGTACAGGGTGAAGTCGTACCACTCCACCACGGTGGACAGGCCAGCCACCCACATCGAACGCTGCCGCGCCGCCGTCATCTCATTCATGGCGGCAGGGTGTCACGCGCGCAGTGACGGCGCAGTGCATCGGGGTCGGATCCCGTTTCCACAGGAAACGGGCTCTGACCCCACGCGGGCGATTGTGGGGTCAGAGCCCTTTGCCATGGCAAAGGGATCTGACCCCTTGCTCTTCACCCCGGCAGCTGCAGCCGCGCCTGCAGGCCGCCACCGTCGCGGTTGCGCAGCTGCAGCGAACCGCCCAGCGACTGCGCCAGCTGCACGGCGATGGCCAACCCCAGCCCGGTGCCGCCGGTATCGCGGTTGCGCGATTGTTCCAGGCGATGGAACGGCGCCAGTACCGCCTGCAGCTCGGCCTCGGGAATGCCGGGGCCGCGGTCGGACACGGCGATCCACACCCTGCCCGCCGCATCGCGCCCCGCCTCGATCTCGGCGCTGCCGGCGTAGCGCACTGCGTTGTCGACCAGGTTGCCGACCACCCGCCGCAGCGGCTGCGGCCAGGTCTGCACGGTCAGGCCCGCGGCCGCACCCCCCGTAACCGGCTTGCCCATGTCTTCATAGTCGCCCACCACACTGGCCAGGAACGCGCCCAGATCCATCGCCACCGGCGCGCCGCTGGCCACATGGCTGCTGCGTGCATAGGCCACGCCTTCGCGCACCAGTTGCCCCAGGTGGTCCAGGTCATCCAGTAGGCGCTGCTGGGTGGCATCTTCCGGCAGTGTTTCCACGCGCAGCTTCATGCGCGTGATCGGCGTCTGCAGATCGTGCGAGATGGCCGCCAGAATCTGCAGGCGCTCGCTGACATGGCCACGGATGCGTGTCTGCAGGCCATTGAGCGCCGCGGCCGCGGCGCCGACTTCGGCCGGCCCATCCTCTGCCAGCGGCGCGGCATCACTGCCCGGCTGCAGTTGTTCAACCGCCTGCGACAGACGCGCCAGCGGCTTCATGGCCAGGCGCACCGCCAACCACGCGCACGCCAGCAACAGGGCCAGCTGCAGCAGCAGCACCGCCGGCAACCAGCGCGCCAGCGGCAGCCCCGAAGGGGTCACTTCGATGGTCAACGGCGTACCGTCGTGCAGCTTCAGCTCCACTTCGAAGCGCTCCGGAAGGCGCGCAACCTGGCGCGCCTGCAGCGGATAGCGGTGTTCCAGGCTGTCATCGATGATCGCGGTGACCTGGCGCGCACGCTCGGTTTCAAGCGCCGGCCCCGCTGCCGCCGGGCGCAGCAGGTAGCGATACGTGCGCCTCTCCAGCCGCGGCACCCAGGCCGCGCGCTCACGGGCCGGCAGGTGCTCCAGCAGGGCCACGCTCACCGCCACGTCTTCGTCCAGGTTGCGCAGCATCATGCTGCGGGTGGCCTGGTAGCGCTCGAAGAACAACAGGCCGAAGGACAGCGCGTGCGCCAGGGTCAGCCCGCCCAGCAACAACAGCAGCAGGCGCGCGGACAACGTGCGCGGCCACGGCAGGCGGCGCGCGACGGCCTTCATTCCTGCGGCCCCAGCAACTGCACCGGTACGCTGAACACATAGCCTTCGCTGCGCACCGTCTTGATGTAGGTCGGCTCGCGCGCATCATCGCCCAGGCGCTGGCGCACGCGGCTGACCAGCAGGTCGATGGAACGGTCGAACAGTTCGGCATCGCGACCCTGGGTGAGGCTGAGCAGCTGGTCGCGGCTGAGCACGCGGTTGGCATGGTCCAGGAACACGCGCAGCAGGCGGAATTCGGCACCACTGAGCGGATAGGCGGTGTCCTGCGCATCCAGCAGATGGCGTGCGGTGGTATCCAGCCGCCATTCGCCGAACGCCAACTGGCGCCCCGCTTCACTCACCTGCAGGTTCGGCGGCAGCATCTGCGTGCGGCGGATCACCGCATTGATGCGCGCCAGAAGCTCGCGCGAGGAGAACGGCTTGGTCACGTAATCATCGGCGCCCATTTCCAGGCCGATGATGCGATCGGTTTCATCATCGCGCGCGGTCAGCAGCACCACCGGCACCGCACGATGCTTGCCCGCACGCAGGTTGCGGCACAGGCTCAGGCCGTCCTCGCCGGGCATCATCACGTCCAGCACCACCAGGTCCACCGCGTGGGTATCCATCAGCGCGCGCATGGCCCGGCCGCCGTCGGCCTGGCTGACGCGCAAGCCGTTGCGCTGCAGGTAGTCGGCCAGCATCTGCCGGATGTCACTGTCATCGTCGACGACAAGAATGTGCGGTACGTGGTTCATGGCGTTCTCGATGAAGACAGGGAAAGGCCGCGCGGCGCGGCCATGGTAGCGCGGCTCAGGGACTGGCCAGCAGGCGCTGGATTTCGCTTTCGGTACGCGCGTAGTCACCTTCGCCGTAGTGCCGGTAGACCACCCGGCCCTGCCGGTCGACCAGGTACAGCGCCGGCCAGAAGCGGTTGCCCCATGCGTTCCAGATCCGGTACTGGTTGTCCTGCACCACCGGCCAGGTGATATCCAGGCGACGGATCGCGTGGCGCACGTTGCCCTGCAGTCCCTCATAGGCGAACTCGGGCGTGTGCACGCCCACCACGCGCAGGCCCTTCGGTGCGTAGCGTGCGTGCCACTGGTGCACGTAAGGCGCCACGTTCAGGCAGTTGCTGCAGGCATAGGTCCAGAACTCGACCAGCACCACCTGCCCGCGCAACTGCTCCAGGCGCAGCGGCGGGCTGTTGTGCCAGGGTCCGCCGCCGTCGAAACCGGCCGCGGCAACGGGCTCGGCCGGTTGCGCGTCCGCGGCGGGGCTGGGCCAGACCAGCAGCAGTGCCGCGCCACCGATCAGGGCCAGCAGCAACGGCAGGGCGTAGGTGCGCAGCGTGGCCATCGCTCAGCCCCCCTGCTCGGCCAGCGGCAGCTCGGCCGGCTTCACCCCCGCCGCTTCCAGGATGGTGTCGGCCACCTGCGCCGGGTGCGAGAGCAGCGACACGTGGCTGCTGCCGACCGACTGCAGCTGTGCACCGATGCGCTTTGCAGTGGCGGCCTGCAGTTGCGGCGACAGCATGCGGTCGTCGCGACTGAGCACGTACCAGCTCGGCTTGCCACGCCAGGCGGCGGTGGTGACGGCTTCGCCAAGGGCGCTGGCCTTCAGCGGCACCTGGGTGCTGTACAGCAGCGCTGCGGTCTTCTTCATCACGTCCGGCGCGAAGTCCTGGGCGATGGCATCGGCCGGCAGGCT
Source organism: Stenotrophomonas sp. SAU14A_NAIMI4_8 (assembly GCF_003086695.1). Taxonomy (NCBI): domain Bacteria; kingdom Pseudomonadati; phylum Pseudomonadota; class Gammaproteobacteria; order Lysobacterales; family Lysobacteraceae; genus Stenotrophomonas; species Stenotrophomonas sp. SAU14A_NAIMI4_8. Next base: position 1,268,064 of record NZ_CP025999.1, on the reverse strand, counting down.
CAGGTAGCCATCGCGGTCCTGCAGGCGGGTCAGGCCCGGGCCCACCGGGAACCCCTCGCCCTGCTGTGCCGACGATTGGCCGACATCGGGTGCGAAGGCGGCCACGTAGACCAGCGCCTGCACCTTGGGATCGTTGCCCGCTTCGGTGATGACCGTGCCACCCCAGCTGTGGCCGACCAGCACCACCTTGCCGGGCGCCGCAGCGATCGCACGACGGGTGGCCGCGACATCGTCGGCCAGCGACGTGAGCGGGTTCTGCACCGCCACTGCCGGTACCTTCCAATCGTGCAGCGTGCTGATGACCTTGTTCCAGCTGGAGCCATCGGCGAAGGCGCCGTGCACCAGGATGACGGTGGGCGGCGCGCCGGCATCGGCCTGCGCGGCGAAGGCGGGGGTGGCGGCGCCGGCCAGAGCCAGGGTGGCGGCAAGCAGGGTGGTGCGGATCATGGGAGCACTCCAGGGTTGGGAGTGGCCATTTCCGCCTGCGGGTGTATCGGCGCTGTTTCGCTGCGGGGCCGAGTTGTACCGGACTGTAGGGCGGTGGCGGGTTCCTACAGTGGGATACATTCGGCCGCCGGGCATCCTCGCGCGTACGTGCGGGGAACCTTTACCACCCGGTAGCACCGGGCCGCGCCCGGCGAACACGCGACCCGGCGTCTTTGTATCGGACTGTACGAAACCCCTGCCGCGGCCACAGTGGCTGACAAAACCCCGGGCAACGGCACACGTTGCCGATACCTGCGTGGCTCGAAATGGTCTCCATCGACCACTGGCCCGCAGGACACCTCCATGATCAGCACCGCCGCTTCGCGCTATACCCCCCGCCTGAATGCCGTTGGCCGCTGGCTCTCGCCGCTGGCCCTGCGTGCACTGCTGGCCTGGGAATTCTTCGAATCCGGCCGCGAGAAGCTGGGCGGGCAGAACTGGTTCGCCGATCTGGACGGGCGCTTCCCGTTCCCGTTCTCCACCCTGCCGGCATCGCTGAACTGGCAGTTGGCCACCTGGCTGGAGCTGGTCGGTGCAGTGCTGTTGCTGCTGGGCCTGGCCACGCGTTCGGTGGCCTACATCTTCTGGGTGCTGACCATCGTCGCCATTGCCGCCGTGCATTGGCCCGACCAGTGGAACGGCCTGGGCGAACTCTGGCAGGGCTATGCGATCACCGACCAGGGCTACGGCAACTTCAAGCTGCCGCTGCTGTTCCTGGCCATGTTGCTGCCGCTGATCCTCAACGGCGGCGGCGCACTCAGCCTGGACCAGCTGCTGGCCGGCCGACAGCGCGCCACGGTTGGCGATGACGGCCTGGGCTGGGGCGTCAGCCTGATCGCCCTGCTGCTGCCCGTCGCCGCGCTGCTGCCCGGCATCGGTTTCGGCGGCGCCGCGCTCGGCGGGGTCCTGCTGCTGGCCTACGCGCTGCGCCGTCGCCGCAGCGCCTGATCCAGCGCACTCACTGCGCATCCCTTTCGCTTTCCGTCGCGCCATGCGGCGTCCATCCCGCACGCCCTGCGTGCAATCCCAAGGAGTCACCACCATGTCCGTCTCGACCAAGAACACCTCTGCTTCCCGCCTGCCGCGCATCGGCGCCATTGGCATCGCCCTGGCCGGTGGCCTGCTGCTGGCCGGCCAGGCCGCTGCGATCCAACCGTTGGCAATCAGCGCGGTATCCATGAGCGCCGCCGCCGAAGGCAAGTGCGGTGAAGGCAAGTGCGGCGCCAACAAGGCCAGCACCAGCAAACCCGCCGGCAAGGCCAAGGTGGCCGAAGGCCAGTGCGGTGAAGGCAAGTGTGGCGATGCCTCGTTTGCCCGCACCGACCGTGACCACGACGGCCGCGTCTCGCGGGCCGAGTTCAACGCCGTGGCCGGCGAGCGCGCCGCCGAGTTCGATCGCATCGACACCAACCACGATGGCTACATCAGCGAACAGGAAGCACACGACTACCTGCGCAGCGTCTACACCGCCCACGGCAAGCCGATGCCGAAGGGTCTGTTCTCCCGCGTCAACGACTGATTGCCCCCACCCGGCGCCGCCGCAACGGCGGCGCCCTTGCCCTGGAGTAAGCGCATGCACACGCCCCTGCCCCCTGCCAGCGCCGGTCTTGGCCTGCGCCGCGGCCTGATCGATGAACTGCTGGCCATGCCGGCCGATGCCATCGATTTCCTGGAAGTCTCGCCGGACAACTGGATTGGCGTGGGCGGCGCCCACGGTGCCGCGCTGCGCCAGCTGAGCGAACGCCATCGCCTGACCTGCCATGGCCTGTCGTTGTCGCTGGGTGGGCCGGACCCGTTGGACCAGACCCTGCTGGCGCAGACCCGCGCCTTCCTCGATCTGCACCAGGTGCAGCTGTACAGCGAACACCTGAGCTACTGCGCCGCCGGCGGCCATGTTTACGACCTGCTGCCGCTGCCCTTCACTGCCGAAGCGGTACACCACGTCGCCGGTCGCATCGCCCAGGTGCAGGACATGCTGGGGCGGCGCATCGCGGTGGAAAACATTTCCTACTACGCCGTGCCTGGCGCGGACATGAGCGAGATCGACTTCATCAATGCCGTGCTGGACGAAGCCGACTGTGACCTGCTGCTGGACGTGAACAACGTTTTCGTCAACGCCTGCAACAACGGCTACGACGCCTTCGATTTCCTCGCCCGTGTACCGGCCCACCGCGTGGCGTCGCTGCATGTAGCTGGGCACTTCGACGAAGACGACGGCTTCAAGATCGACACCCATGGCGCGCCGGTGAAAGGCGTGGTGTGGGCGCTGCTGCGCGAGGCCTATGCGCGTGTTGGCGTGCGACCCACCCTGCTGGAACGCGATTTCAATTTTCCGCCGCTGGCCGAGCTGCTGGCCGAGGTGGAGCAGATCCGCCAGGCCCAGATCGATGTGCTGCAGCCCGAGGTGGCCCATGGCTGAGACACTGGCCACCCTGCAGCAGCGTTGGGCCGGGCATGTGCGTGACCCGTCCACGCCGGCACCGGCGGGCATCGACGCGCGGCGGCTGGCGGTCTATCGCCGCCTGTGCATCGACAGCCTGGACAGCCTGCTGGCCGGCAGCCTGCCGCGCCTGCAGCAGCACCTGGGCGGGCCACGCTGGCGCGGCATGGTCGAGCATTACTACGCCCGCCATGCCTGCCATACCCCGATGTTCCCGCAGATTGCCGGCGAGTTCGCCGCCTGGCTGGCAATGCAGGACACGCTGGCACTGCCAGGCTGGGCCGCAGAACTTGCGCACTACGAAAGCACGCAGCAGGCGCTGCATATCGAGGCACGCGATCCCGGGCAGGCGCTCGAACAGGCCGCAACGGGCACGCATGTGCTGGCACTGTCCACACACGTGCGTGTGCTGGGCTACCAGTGGCCGGTGCACCAGGACGAGGTGCTGACCACGCGGCCCGAGGCGGCGCCGACTTTGCTGTTGCTGCATCGCCACGCCGATTTCAGCCTGCACACGCAGGTGCTGGCACCGCTGGCCTACGCCCTGCTGACCGCACTGGGCAATGACGGCGCGCGCGTGGATGAGGCGCTGCAGCTGCTGGCCGACGCTCACGGTGTCGACCGCGGCGAACTGCAGGCCGCCACCGCACCGCTGCTCGCCCACCTGTGCGCAGCCGGCGTGCTGGTCGCAGCGCGCAGCGCCTGAACCCTGCGGCCACCGGCCGCCCTTCCCTTCTTCCTTCATCGAGGTCTGACCATGGCTGCTTCAACCCCTTCCTTCCTGCACGGCTGGCGTCTGTTCGTGGCCATCGCCGTGGTGCTGATCGCCTTCGCAATGGCCGCATTCGCTCTGCAACCCGACGTGGTGGAGGGCAGCCGCGCGGCCATCCGGGTGACCGCACGCACCTCGTTCGTGCTGTTCCTGGCCGCGTTCACCGCGTCATCGTTCGCCAGTCTGCTGCCCGGGCCAACCACCCACTTCCTGCTGCGCGAGCGCCGCATCATCGGCCTGTCGTTCGCGTTCTCGCACCTGCTGCATGCCGTGGCGATCACCACGTTCGGCATTCTGAACCCGGCGTTCTGGCCGGCGCGCTCGGCCCTGGCCAACCTGCCCGGCACGGTGGGCTACGTGGCGATCCTGGCGCTGGCGATCACCTCGCAGCGCGGCATCGCCCTGCGCATGGGGCCCACGGCATGGCGACGCCTGCACACCACCGGCATGTGGATCATCGCCGCGGTGTTCACCTATTCGTACTTCAAGCGCGTACCGGCCAACTTCTGGTACGCCGTGCCGTCGGCGCTGCTGTTCACTGCCTTCGTGGTACGCGCCATCGCCAAGCGTGGGCAGTCACTGAAGCGCAGTGCGCGTACGCGCCCGTTGCGGGCGGCGTGACGGACTGGGGGTCAGAGCCCTTTGCCGGTGGCAAAGGGATCTGACCCCTCGCGATAGGCCTTGTACGCCGCGACGATCACCTGCAGGCGCGCCTGCTGGTTCACTCCCATCGGCACCCGCTGCACGCGCTTGTACAGGGTGTTCCACATGTAACCGGAGCGGAAGAAGTACGGACGCACTTCCAGGAACGTCAGCACACCATCGACGATGTTGGGATCGTGCGCGGCCAACTGCTGCAGGGCGTGTGCATAGCCACCGGGAAACGCCAGCTCCGCATACCGTTGGTGGAACTGCGCACAGGCCTCGGCATGGCGCTGCTTCTCTTCCGGCCCACGCCAGCGCAGCGCCGCCGTCTCGTGGATGAGTCGCTGCAGCCGGTTGATTTCATCGGCGTTGCCGCGGATCAGTCGTTCCAGCGGGGCGCGGGGGTGGGCCATGGTTGCCGTGGTGTGCGGGTCCTTGGGGTCAGAGCCCTTGGCGTTGCCAAGGGATCCGACCCCGGGTTGGCTGGCGGTGGGTCAGAGCCCTTGGCCTTTGGCCAAGGGGTCCGACCCCGGGCGCAGGGTGATCAGGGTGATCTCCGAGGGTACGCCGATCCGCGCGGGGAAGCCCGCCCACAGGCCGGCGCCGTTGCTGACGTACAGGGTCATGTCATTGACCGCGTAGCGGCCGGACACGTAACCACCATTGGCGCGCTTCACCAGCTGGTCCATGCCGATGATCTGGCCGCCATGGGTATGCCCGGACAACTGCAGCTGCACGCCGCGCTCGGCCGCTTCGCGCGCGTTGCGCGGGCGGTGGTCCAGCAGGATCACCGGCGCGGCCGGGTCGGCACCGGCCAGGGCGGCGTCCAGATCGGGAAGCGGCAGGCCGTAGCGGGCCGCGACCGGATCGGTGACACCGGCGATGGTGATCGCCGCATCGCCACGACGCACCTGGGTATGACTGTTTTCCAGCACCTGCATGTGCAGCGCGCGGAACGCCTGCATCCATTCGCGGTACTGCGCGTAGTACTCGTGGTTGCCGGTGATGGCGATCACCCCGTCGGCGGCCTGCAGTTCACCCAGGGGCCGGAAATCATCGCGACGCGCGGCCACGGTGCCATCGATCAGGTCGCCAGTGATCACGATCAGGTCCGGCTTCAGCGCATTGCTTTCCGCCACGACCCGGCGCACCCAGTCGCCGGTCAGCAAGCGGCTGGCGTGGATGTCGGTGAGTTGCAGTACGCGGTAGCCGTCGAACGCCGCCGGCAGCCCGGCCATGTTCACTTCGATCTGCCGCACCTGCGGTACCGCCATGCCCTGGCTGACACCGTAACCACTGAGCAGCAGGGCCAATCCAGCCGCCAGCGGCCGCAGCATACGGGCGCGCAGCGCTGTCACCACGCGCGGCCAGCGCAGCAGGCGCGACAGCAGCAGGCCCGCATCCATCACCAGCAGGGCCAGCGCCAGCAGCAGCACGGCGGTGGAACCGGTGGCCAGCACGGCGATGGCCAGCTTGGGAATTTCCGGCGAGGCCATCGTGCCCCAGAAGGTGGCAACAATGCGCAGCTGCACCGCCAACGCCACCAGCAGCAGCGACAACAGCGCCTTGGCCCAGAGCGGCAGCCGCAGCGGCCAGAACAGGCGCCAGGCCACGTACAGGCCCATCAACAATCCAACAGTACTCAGCACAACGTGAATCCAGAACGTGGGGCGGCCATGGTGACCGACCAAGGTTGCAAAAGGTAGGAGAAATTTCCGCGCGTTACGACGCCAGACGCTGCACGCGCAGGCGGGCGATGCGGCGGGTTTCCATGGCCAGCACGGTGATGCGGAAACCGGCCACGTCCACGCTGTCGCCCGCGTCGGGCAGGCGCCCCAGCTGATCCAGCACCAGGCCGGAAATGGTCATGTAGTCGGCGCTGCGCGGCAGGGCCACGCCAGTCATCCGCTGCAGGTCATCCAGGGTCAGCGCGCCATCGGCCTCCCATTCGTCATCGCCCTGTGCCACCACGCCGTAGCGCTCGTCCTGGGTGTCGGCAAGGTCACCGGCAATGGCCGCCAGCAGGTCATTGGCGGTCACCAGGCCTTCCACGCTGCCGTACTCGTCCACCGCCACCGCCAGCGGCACCGGGTGCTGGCGGATCAGTTCCAGCGCCTGCAAGGCACTGGCGCTGGACAGCACGTACTGCGGCGCGCGCAGGTTGGCCTCCAGCTGCAAGGGACGGCCCTGCAGCAGGTCGGCCAGCAGGTCGCGGCTCTGCACCACGCCCCGCAGGCTGTCCAGGTCGCCCTCGCCCACCAGCAGTCGTGTATGCGGCGATGCCACCAGGCGCGCCACCACATCCTCATGGCCACGGGCCAGGTCGATCCACTGCACATCGGCACGTACGGTCATCACGCTGGACACCGGCCGATCGGCCAGGCCCAGCACGCTGCGGATCATCTCGTGCTCGGCCGGCTGCAGGCGCTCCTCATCTGCATGTTCTTCCTCGCCGTGGCCATCGTCGTGGCCGTTGGCCGGGCGTGCCCCCAGCATGCGCAGCACGGCGTCGGCGGTACGCTGGCGGAACGGCTGGCGGCGCTCGTTGCGCTCACGGTTGAAGCGCACCCACTGGTTGAAGGCTTCCACCAGGATCGAGAACGCGATGGCTGCGTACAGATAGCCCTTCGGAATCTTGTAACCCAGGCCTTCGGCCACCAGGCTGAAGCCGATCATCAGCAGGAAGCCCAGGCACAGCACCACCACGGTCGGGTGCTTGTTGACGAAGCGGGTGAGCGGCTTGCTGGCCAGCAGCATCAGCGCCATGGCAATGGTCACCGCGGCGTACATCACGCCCAGGTTGTCGACCATGCCGACGGCGGTGATCACCGAATCCAGCGAGAACACCGCATCGAGCACCACGATCTGCGCCACCACCATGGCGAAACTGGCGTAGACCTTCTTGCCATCGTCGTGGTGCTGGCGGCCTTCCAGCCGCTCGTGCAGTTCCATGGTGCCCTTGAACAGCAGGAACAGGCCACCGCCCAGCAGGATCAGGTCACGGCCGGAGAAGCTGTGCTCGAACAGCACCAGCAGCGGCTCGGTCAGCTTCATGATCCACGACAGTGCCGCCAGCAGCACCAGGCGCATCAGCAGGGCCAGGGCCAGGCCGATCACCCGTGCGCGGTCGCGCTGGTGCGGGGGCAGCTTGTCGGCCAGGATCGCGATGAACACCAGGTTGTCGATGCCCAGCACGATTTCCAGCACGATCAGGGTTGCAAGGCCCATCCAGATCGAGGGGTCAGCCAACCATTCCATTTCAGTTCCGTTTGTTCAGTAGTAGGGGAAGAAACATCAGCGCTCAGTCGTCCTGCTGGGCCTGGCTGGGGTCGTGCCCCAGCAGGTCACCCGGCGTGCACTGCAGCTCGCGGCAGATCGCATCCAGGGTGGAAAAGCGGATGGCGCGGGCCTTGCCGGTCTTCAGGATGGACAGGTTGGCCAGGGTGATGTCGATGCGCCCGGCCAGCTCGGACAGGGTCATGCCGCGCGCCTGCAGCATGCGGTCCAGGGTGATGATGATCGCCATCAGTGCGCGCCCATCAGATCACGCTGTCCAGGTCATCGCGCATGGCCGCACCCACGGCGAACACGCGCGCCAGCACGAACAGCATCAGCACCGCCAGCAGGCCGGTGATGGACATGCCACCGCCCACTTCCATCCAGGCGAAATCCGGCCCCATCCAGCTGGCGTAGATGCCGATGATGATCGACAGGGTTTCCATGGCCAGCATCATCCAGGCCATGCGGTGCAGGCGCAGCGCGTTGGCGTGGTTGAACGGGCGCTCACGCGCGGCCGAACGCAGCAGCCGCGCCAGGTGCCGCAGGAACACCAGGCACAGCACCAGCAGCGCCACGATGGTGCCCAGGCCCAGGCAGAAATGCAGGAACAGGTCGTTGCCATGCAGCGCGGCCGCCGTGGCGTCGTGCACGGTATCCATCAGCCAGCGGCGGTCGTAGGCGACCAGCGGCACCGCCAGCAGCGCGGCCAGGATGCCCAGCCAGCACATCGCCCGCACCGCCTGCACGGCGGTCTGGGCCAGGGTGAACACACCGCGCGCAGGTCGGGCGCGGGCAGAACGAGCGGTCAAGCAGCCTCCGGCATGGGGCAGATCACCTGCCCGGTGGATTTATCGATAAACGATATACCACATCCGGGCCAGGGTGGCTGAACCGCTACTTGGCGACCGCTGGCGGCGTTGTGTCCTGGCGCATGGCCTCGCCCGGCGTGGCCGAGGCCATGGCCTGCACGCCGGCTTCGGCCGCCTGCCGGGTGACCAGGCGGAAGCGCACCCGCAATGCGCTTTCCCCGGGCGTGGCCCAGCCGTACTGGATCGCCACCTGGTCGGCCGACAGCGGCCCGCGGCCGGGCAGCGAGCGCACCTGCAGCGGCTTCGGCGCGGCCTGCATCAGCCGTGCGAAGCCCTTCTGCACCACCGCCGGTTCGGCCTTCTCCGCATACACCGTGCAGGTGCCATCGTCGGCCCAGCTGACCGCGTAGCGGCCACTGGCCAGCGGCACCATCCAGGCCACCCCGCCCTGCCCCTGCAGCAGCGTGGCGGCCTCGGCCGGCGGCAGCGGGCTCAGGCCGTTGGCATCCATCAGCGCCTGCAGCCGGGCCGGCGCGCCGATGTGCTGCATGCAGGCCGTGTCGAACAGTTCGCTGAAGGGGTCCTGGGTGGCCGCCGCCTCCTTCGGCGCGCGCGCCGGCTGCGCCGCGGCCAGCGCGGGCAACAACAGACCCGCCATCAACCAGGGCACCGGGCGCATCGCAACTCCATCATGGGAAAACTGCGGGGAGGATGGCAAAAGCCGGGGGCGCAGTGCAATGCCAGCGCAGGCTTGACACCGCCGCGGCCGCGCAGGATCATCAATTAACGAATTAGTTAATTAACGCCCTATGGACCGCATCTTCGAAGCCCTCGCCTCCGGCCCCCGCCGGCAGATCCTGGCCTACCTCAGTGCCGGCGAACTGACCGCGGGCGAGCTGGCCGAGCGCTTCGATTTCAGCAAGCCGGCGCTGTCCAGCCACCTGCGCATCCTGGAAGACGCCGGCCTGATCGAACGCGAGAAGCGCGGGCAGTTCGTGTACTTCAGCCAGGTGCCCGAGCGCCTGGCCAACACCCTGTTTTCCTGGGCGGCCGAAGTGTGTCCGGTCGGTGGCCCGCTGAAGCGCGAAGCCCGCGCACGCCGCAAGTCCCCTGCCCGCTGATAGGAGCACGACGATGCCTGGTTCGACCCGCAACAGCCGCTCGTTTCCAGGTGTCCAGCTGCCCGCCCAGGACGGCGCCGGCCCGATCGAGGTGATGCTGATCGCCCAGCTCGGCATCGGTGCCGGCGATGCGCTGGTGAACGACGCCGGGCAACGCCAGCGCCACCATCCGGCCTTCATCGATGCGCTGGATGAACCGTCGGCGCGGCTGGGCGGCATGCACCTGCAGCATGGCGATGCGTCATCGCTGTACAGCTTCGTGGTGGGTGCCGGCGGCCACCCGTTCCACCGCCATGCCGGCCCGCGCATGTTCACCGCCATTGCCGGCAGCGCTGGCGCGGAGCTGCGCTTTGCCACCGCCAGCGATGCGCAGATCGCCGCCGATCCGGCCAGCTTCCAGCGCAGCCTGCGGCGCATCCGCATTCCACCCGATTGCCTGTTCACCGTGCGCTTCGGTGGCGGCACCTGGCACCAGTTCGCGTCCAGCCACCGGGCACACCCGGCACTGTTCGCGCTGTCGTGCCACAGCAATGAACTGGCCGGCGCGATGAGCGATGCCACCCGCGCCCAGGTGCAGGCCAACCAGGCCGACATCCCCAGCCTGACCGACGTATTGCCGCAGGCGTGCTGGCCCAGCGCCGCGACACTGGCCAGCGCGCCCCTGCTGCAGTTGTCCCTGCAGGCCGCGCCGCCCAGCGTGTGCGCGCGGCTGTGCGCGCAGACCCGTGCGCTGCTGGGGCCGATGCGCCGGGTCAACCTGCGCCCGCTGCGGGGGTTCGTCGAACGCAGCACACCGCGCTATCCGGTGCAGCATGCCGCGCCGGCAACGCAGGGCATGCTGTACCGCGCCCTGCCCCATAGCGATTACCACGACCTGACCGTGCTGCAGCTGCGCCCCGAACAATGTGCGGGACGCTCGGCATCGACCCTGCTGGCCGATGTACTGGACGGCTTCCTGCGCAATCCTCCGGGCGGCGTGGGCCGGTTGATGGCCCTGCGCAATCGGCTGGTGGCGCCGCTGCGCCTGCGTACCTCGCCGCTGGGTTGCCCGGTGTCGTCGCTGTTGTCCGCCGATCGCAGCCGACTCTTCGCCGGCCGCTTCCCGGTGCTGGATGCAACGGTGCATGCGCAGGACCGCAGCGCCGAAGTGCTGCTGGGTGCGGATGATCGCCACCTGCGTTTCCGCAGCAGCGTGCGCGTGCAGCTGGCCGACGATGGCAGCGTGGAGGTCAGCCTGGGCTCGCGCGTGCAGACCTACAATCGGTTCGGGCGCCTGTACATGGCGCTGATCGACAGCGTGCACCGCCACTACATCGCGCCGGCCCTGCTGCGCCGTGCAGTGGAACATGCGCTGGCGCCGGAGCTGGCGGACTGGGTGGATGGGGGCGCGCCGGTGGCGGGCTGAGCCGCCGGGCATGGCCCGGCGCTACCCGCGGGCGTTCAGACCACCAGCTCGCCCTGGTCTTCGCCGTCCCAGTAGTGGATGCGCTGCGCATGCACGTGGATCAGCACCAGTCCCGGCGTGTCCACGCCCTGCTCGAACCAGCGCTCCAGGTCTTTCACCCAGTGTTCGGCCAGCACCGCGCGTTCGCGGATGATGGAGGCACGGCCTTTCACGTGCACGAACAGCGGCGGCTTTCCCAGCAGTGACTTGCTGCCGGTGAAACCCAGCGCGACCTTCGGGTCGGTTTCGATCTGGCGCACCATGTCCGTGCTTTCCAGCGCGAAGAACCAGCTGTCGCCGTCGTAGTCCACGTCGCCGTTACTGCTCATCGGGCGGCCATCGATCTCGCCGGCGGCATGGGTCTGCAGCATCGCAAAATCGATGCCAGCCATTTTCTTCGCCAGTTCGGGCAGGGTCAGCGTGGTCATGGTTCGGTCTCCGGGGGCGTGCGGCCAGCGTCCACCCGCGCAGGTAAGGCGGGCGTGCAGGTCCGTCGCGGCGGATTTCACGCGCGCGCCAGGCCCGGATCAGATCCAACGCTGGTCCAGCAGCTCCCGCTTCACGTAGGCGTAGAACACCGGTGCGGCCACCAGCCCAGCCAGGCCGAAGGCCGCTTCCATCACCAGCATCGCCAGCAGCAGTTCCCACGCACGTGCCTGGATCTCACCGCCGACGATGCGCGCGTTGAGGAAATACTCCAGCTTGTGGATGACGATCAGGTACAGCAGCGCCGCCACCGCCACGTAGAACGACACCGACAGCGCCACAATGGTGATGACGGTGTTGGAAATGATGTTGCCCACCACCGGCAGCAGGCCGGCCAGGAAGGTGATCAGCACCAGCGTCTTGGACAGCGGCAGGTGCACGCCGAACAGCGGCAGCACGCCCAGCAGGAACACCGCGGTGAACACGGTGTTGAGCAGCGAAATCTTCACCTGGGCGAACACCACCTGGCGGAAGGCCACCGCCAGGCGCGTGGTGCGGCCGACCAGCTCCTGCGCCAGCGGGCCCATCTTGGGCAGCGGCAGTTCGTCGTACAGGGCGATCATCGCGCCCAGCACCATGCCGATCAGCACGCGCACGCCCACCTGCACCACCGACGTACCGGCCACGCCCAGCTGCCGCTGGTGTTCGGCGGCCCATTCGTTCAGCGCCTCGCGCAGCCGGGTCAGGTCTTCGGGAATGTAGGGCTGCAGCAGCGCAGGCACCTGGTGGCGCGAGGTGTTGAGGATGTCCATCAGCCGCGCCAGCAGCACGTCCGGGCCACCGGTCTCGTTGCGGAAGAACGAGGCCACGCCGATGCCGGCCAGCACCAGCGCACCGATGATGACCGCCGACAGCAGGATGACCGCGAAGGCGCGTGCGCGGCCCGGCGGCAGCTTGCCTTCCACGGTATTGGCCAGCACGTGGGTCAGCTGGAACACCAGCAGGCCCGACAGCAGGGTGACCACCAGGCCCAGCTTCAGTGCCAGCCACATGCCCAGCAGCATCAGCAGCCAGGCGGCGATGCGCGCGGCGGGGGGCTTGGGCAGGGCAAGGACGGCGTCGTTCATGGCGGTGCATTCCGGCGGGGTGGCCCATGGTAGTGGATTGTGCGGGCACGGCCGGCGCACACTGGCGCCCCCCCCTGCCGCAAGGACGCCCCATGTACCGCCTGCTGTGCATCCCCCTGCTTGCGCTCGCCGCCGGCAGCAGCTTCGCCGCCGACACCACGCCCGTGCCGCCGCAGGTGCAGGCCGACGTGGAAGCCATCGCCCGCGAACTGCTGAAGGTGCAGCGCAGCGACGTCGAGCTCTCCTGCCCGAAGGCGGTGGAGAACGCGCGCTACGGCCTGGAAACCATGCTGGAGGTGGGGGCGAAGAACGCCGCCGGCGGCTACATCGATGCGGCGAAGTACGAGGCCATGGCCGCGCCGATGCGCGAACTGCTGCCGCAGATCACCGAAGCCGACTGCGAAGGTGCAAGCGATGGCCAGCGCGATTTCTACCAGTGCATGTCCAGCGACTACAACCACGTGCTGGCCTGCGCACAGGCGCACCTGAAATAAGCGCACCTGAAGTAGTCGCACGCCCTGCTCTGCGGCCGCCGCTCAGCCGTTGGCCGGGGCGGCCGTCGACCCGCGCAGCATCAGGCTGAAATCCAGCGTCTGCTGCAGGGGAACATCGACGCGCTCGATGATGGCCAGCAGCAGGCTGACCGCACGCGCCCCAATGTCCCGCATCGGCTGGCGGATGGTGGTCAGCGGCGGCGTCAGGAAGCGCGACGAGGCCAGGTCGTCGAAGCCGACGATGGACACCTGGTCCGGCACGCGGATGCCCAGATCGCGGCATGCCGAGAGCGCACCCAGCGCCATCTGGTCGCTGAAGCAGAACACCGCGGTCGGCGCGAGCGGGCGCGCGAGCAGTGCCGTGGCCGCCGCATGGCCGGACTCCAGCGAAAAATCACCGGGGACAACACTCAGGCCGCGCAGCCGGCCGTGCGCCTTGCCGGCCGCGCGCACGCCTTCCAGCCGCTGCTGGTGCAACGGGTTGTCGGGCGGGCCGCCGACCACGGCAATGCGCTCATGGCCGAGGGCATACAGGTGTTCCATTACCGCGCGCGCAGCGGCGGCATTGTCGATATGCACGCTGGGAATGCCCAGCGCGGGATCGAATTCGCAGCCATTGACCACCGGCGCGGCCACGCCCAGCGCTTGCACGATCTCGCGCGCAGTGGGCGGCAGGCGATGGCCGAGCACGATCAGGCCGTCGGCCTCGTTGCGCCGGAGCATCTGCGCATAGCGCTCCTCGCGATCGGGCTGGTGCTGGGTATCACCCAGCAGCACGGCGTAGCCGGCGGCCTGTGCCGCATCTTCGGCACCCTGCAGGATCTGCGCGAAGAACGGATTGGCGATGTCCGGCACGGTGACCAGGATCTTGCCACTGCGCTGGGTCTTCAGCGTTCGAGCCACCGTGTTGGGCACGTAGCCCAGCTTGGCGGCGGCCTGTTCGATGCGCGCCCGTGTGGCGGGCAGCACTTTGTCCGGCCGCGACAAGGCCCGCGACACCGTGCCGGCCGACACGCCTACGTGTTTTGCGATGTCGTAGATGGTGGCCATGGAGTCAGCTCTGGTTGCGGCTGTGCACTGCACAACGGGTCTGCGGAAAGCCCATGCTAGGGTAATGCAATCGATTGCATCTAGGGCGAATCACCTTGAAGACGCTCAAGGGTCCGGCGCTTTTCCTGGCGCAGTTCATCGGCGACAACGCTCCTTTTGATCGGCTGGACACGCTGGCCGGATGGGCCGCGGGCCTGGGCTATTCTGGCGTACAAGTGCCCACCACCGCGCCCCACCTGTTCGATCTGGCCGAGGCGGCGCGCAGCCAGGCCTACTGCGACGATGTCGCCGCCATGCTGGCCGGGCACGGTCTGCAGATCACCGAACTGTCGACCCACCTGCAGGGCCAGCTGGTCGCCGTCCACCCCGGCTATGACAGTCTGTTTGACGGGTTCGCACCGCCCGCGCAGCGCGACGATCCTGCCGCCCGCCAGGCCTGGGCCGTTGATCAGCTGTTGCTGGCGGCGCAGGCCAGCCAGCGCCTGGGGCTGACCGCACACGCCACCTTCTCCGGCGCGCTGGCCTGGCCCTACCTGTATCCCTGGCCCCAGCGCCCGGCCGGTCTGGTAGACGCAGCCTTCGCCGAACTGGGCCGCCGCTGGCGCCCGATCCTGGATGCCTTCGATGCCTGCGGCGTGGACCTGTGTTTCGAGATCCATCCGGGCGAAGACCTGCACGACGGGGCAACTTTCGAGCGCTTCCTCGACGTGGTCGACCACCACCCCCGCGCGAAGATCCTGTACGACCCCAGCCACCTGCTGCTGCAGCAGATGGACTACCTGGGCTTCATCGACCGCTACCACGCGCGCATCGGCATCTTCCACGTGAAAGACGCCGAATACCACGCCAGTGCCCGCAGCGGCGTGTATGGCGGCTACCAGGACTGGATCGATCGCCCGGGCAGGTTCCGCTCGCTCGGCGATGGACAGGTGGACTTCAAGGGCATCTTCTCCAAATTCGCGCAGTACGACTTCCCCGGCTGGGCGGTACTGGAATGGGAGTGCTGCCTGAAGCACCCCGAGGACGGCGCACGGGAGGGCGCCGCCTTCATCCGCGACCACATCATCCGGGTGACCGAGCGCGCCTTCGATGACTTCGCTGACAGCGGCACCGACGCCGCATCACTGCACCGCATGCTGGGAATCTGAGCCGACACCGCCCCGGGAGGGCAAGCCATGACGCACGCCATGTCGCGCTTGGGCGCGATGATGTTTCTGCAGTTCTTCATCTGGGGAGCGTGGTTCGTGACCCTCGGCACCTACCTGGTGCAGGGGCCGCTGCAGGCCAGCGCCAGCCAGGTGGCCACCGCATTTCTCAGCCAGTCCATCGGTGCGATCGTCGCCCCCTTCCTGGTCGGCCTGATCGCCGATCGCTACTTCGCCGCGCAGCGCATCCTGGCGGTGCTGCACCTGGCCGGCGCGGTGCTGATGTGGCTGGCCTCCACGGCCACCAGCTTCGGCATGTTCTCCGCCTGCGTGATGGGTTACATGCTGCTGTTCATGCCGACGCTGGCGCTGGCCAACAGCGTGGCGATGCGGCACATGCAGTCGCCGGAAAAGCAGTTCCCGCTGGTGCGGGTGGCCGGCAGCATCGGCTGGATCATCGCCGGCGTGCTGATCGGCTGGCTGGGCTGGGAGCAGGCGCACCGGCTTGAACTGACGTTCCGGATGGCAGCAGTGGCATCGCTGGTGCTGGGCCTGTACGCCTTCACCCTGCCGCACACGCCGCCGCTGGCGCAGCAGCCCGATGCCGGGCTCGGGCAGATCCTCGGCCTGGATTCGCTGCGCCTGCTGAAATCGCGCGCCTACCTGGTGTTCTTCCTGGCCTCCATCGCCATCTGCATTCCGTTGTCGTTCTATTACAACTTCACCAACCCCTATCTCAACGATCTGGGCGTGCACGGCGCGGCTGGGCTGCAATCGCTGGGCCAGGTGTCCGAAGTGCTGCTGATGCTGGCGATGCCGTTCCTGTTCGTGCGGATGGGGGTGAAGACCATGCTGGCGGTGGGCATGGCCGCCTGGGTGCTGCGCTATGCGCTGTTTGCCTTCGGCGATGCCGGCAGCGGCTTCTCCCTGCTGGTCATCGGCATCGTGCTGCACGGCATCTGCTACGACTTCTTCTTCGTCACCGGGCAGATCTATACGGATGCACACGCCGGCCCCGCCGCGCGCAGCAGCGCGCAGGGCTTCATCACCCTGGCCACCTACGGCGTGGGCATGTTGATCGGTACGTTCCTGTCCGGCGCGGTGGTGGAGCACTACACCACGGCCGCAGGGCCCGACTGGCAGCAGATCTGGCTGTTCCCCGCCGGCGTTGCACTGGTCGTGCTGATTGCCTTCCTGCTGCTGTTCCGCGACCGCCCCGCCGTTGCGGCGGCGCCCACCACGAACTGAGGACCGCTGTCGATGCCCAAGCTTGGAATCGCCATCGTCGGCACCGGCATGATCGCAGCGGTGCACCGCCGCGCCGCCCTGCTGGCCGGTGCCGACGTGCGCGGCGTAGCGGCATCCACGCCACAGCGCGCACGCGATGTCGCGCAGGCGTGGAATGTTGCGCGCGCCTACCGCGATATCGACGACGTGGTTGCCGATCCGCAGGTGCAGGTCGTGCACGTGTGCACGCCCAACCACCTGCACCGGCCCATGGCGCAGGCCGCACTGGCCGCCGGCAAGCACGTGGTCTGCGAAAAGCCGCTGGCCACCACCCTGGCCGATGCGCAGGCGCTGGCCGCGCAGGCTGCGTCCAGCGGCTTGGTGGCCACGGTGCCGTTCGTCTATCGCTACCACCCGGTGGTGAGGGAAGCCCGCGCGCGCATCGCCGCCGGCGACATCGGCCCCCTGCATCTCATCCACGGCAGCTACCTGCAGGATTGGCTGCTCGACCCGGCCAGCAACAACTGGCGCGTCGACCCGGTGCTGGGCGGCACCTCGCGCGTGTTCGCCGACATCGGCTCGCACTGGTGCGATCTGGTGGAATGGGTCAGCGGCGAGCGCTTCGCCGAAGTCAGCACGGCCTTCGCAACGGTCATCGCCGAGCGCAGCGCCGGCGGCGCAAAGAGCTTCAGCACACCGGCGGCAGGCGGCGCGACGCAGGCGGTGTCCAGCGAGGACGTGGCCACGGCGATGTTCCGGACCGGTGCAGGCACGCTGGCGTCGCTGACCGTCAGCCAGGTGTCGGCGGGGCGCCACAACCGCCTCTGGTTCGAGATCGACGGCGCCAACGCCAGCGTAGCCTTCAACCAGGAAGATCCCGAGCGGCTGTGGATCGGCCGGCCCGACCAGCGCGAGGAGACCTTCGTGCGCGGCCCCGGCGCCGGCAGCGCCGAGCAGCGCCGGCTGTCGGCCTTGCCGCCCGGCCATGCGCAGGGCTACGCCCAGTGCTTCGAGGCGTTCGTCGCCGACACCTATCGCGCCATCGATGGCGAGCGGCCGCAGGGCCTGCCCACCTTCGAAGACGGCCTGCGCTCGGCACTGATCGTCGAACGCGTCATCGCATCGGCCAGGTCGCGCGCCTGGGCCACCATTGAATGACCCCCAGGAGCATGCACCGATGAAGGCATCAACAGGAAGGATCGCGACCGTGGCACTGCTGCTGCTCATCGCCCTGCCCGCGTTCGCCGCGGAAACCCGCAGCCCTGAAAAGCCCATCGCGGTGCAGATGTACACGCTGCGCAACGCCGGCGCGCTCGACCAGCAACTGAAGATTGTCCACGACGCGGGCGTGCAGGCGGTGGAAACGGTCGGCACGCAGAATGTCAGCGCCGCCGAACTGAAGCAGCTGCTCGACAAGTATGGAATCAAGGCGATCTCCTCGCACACGGCGCTGGCCGACCTGCGCAATGACCTGGACAACGTGGTGGCCTTCAACCGCGCCATCGGCAATACCACGCTGGTGGTGCCCTACCTGGACAGCAAGGACCGCCCGCGCGATGCCGCAGGCTGGACCGCGCTGGGCCAGGAACTGGGGCGCATCGCCAAACAGGTGCAGGCCCAGGGCATGCGCCTGGCCTACCACAACCATGATTTCGAGCTGGTCGACTTCGACGGCCGTACCGGTCTGGAACTGTTGTTCGACGCTGCCGGCCCCGACCTGCAGACCGAGCTGGACCTGGCCTGGGTGGCGCGTTCGGGCCATGACCCGGCGGTGATGCTGGGCAAGTTCCGCGGCCGCCTGTTCGCGGTACACGCCAAGGACAACGCCGCCAAAGGCCAGGCCGAAGACGAAGGCGGATTCGCCGCCGTCGGCCAGGGCGTGCTGGACTGGAACGCGATCCTGCCGGCCGCGGCCGACGCGGGCGTGAAGTGGTACATCGTCGAGCACGACCAGCCCCGCGATCCGGCCAAGGTGATCCAGACCGGCGCCGACTACCTGCGCAAACACCTCACTGTCAGCCTGCCCGCCCGCGCATCGCGCTAGCCCGCCAAGGAGCTTCGTTTGAAAACTGTCCTGACCCTGGCCCTGACCCTGTGCACGGCGGCCGCTGCGCTCCCCGCCTGGTGCAAGGAAGATCCCGCTGCCGGTGCCAAGCTGTACGCGACCAACTGCGTGGCCTGCCACGGCGCGGACCGTGCGGGCATGCCCGGCGCGTTCCCTGCGCTGACCGACATCGGCAAGCGGCTGCCGCCTGCACAGATCAAGGAAAAGATCAGCAAGGGCGGCGGGCTGATGCCGCCCTTCCCGCACCTGTCCGCGCAGGAGATCGATGACATCGCCAGCTTCCTGGCGAAGTAGGCGCGGCCGTTACAGCTCGCGCACCCAGATGTTGCGGTAGCTGACCTTGGATGCGTGTTCCTGCAGATACAGCGGCGCGCATCCATGTGGCGAGTACGACGGCGCACCGATGTATTCGGTCAGGCCTGCAAGCACCGTGTCGTTCTGCACCAGCACGCCGTTATGCAGCACGGTGATGCGCGCCGGCGAGGTCAGCCCACCACCGGCCGAGAAGCGCGGCGCCTTCCAGATGATGTCGTACACCTGCCACTGGCCCGGCGCGCGCGAGGCATTCACCAGCGGCATGGCCTGCTTGTAGATCGACCCGGCCTGGCCGTTGGCGTAGGTCGGATTGTCGTGGCTGTCGAGCACCTGCAGCTCGTAGCGCTCCTGCAGGAAGATGCCGCTGTTGCCACGGTCCTGGCCCTGGAAGCCCTTCGTTTCGGTGGGGCTGCGCCACTCGACGTGCAATTGCATGTCGCAGAAATGCTGCCGGGTGCGGATGCCCTTGCTGCCCGGCACCACGGTCATCGCACCGTTGGCCACTGTCCACGGCACGCGGCCACCCTGCTCGGCCTCCCAGGCGGACACATCCTTGCCATCGAACAACACGATCGCATCGGACGGCGCCGCGCCAGTTGGTGTTGCGACGGCAGGCACCGCTGCCCATACCTCGGTCTTTGTCGAGTCGCGCTCGGCGCCGGCCTGCGCGAACACCGGCACCGCCGCCAGCACGCCTGCGGCCATCAAGAAAGATCTGATCATCCTGTCATGCTCCATCAGCTGGTGGCCCAGGCCGGCGTGCCTGGCGCGTAGGCCATGTCGCCATCGTAGCGTCCCGGCACGGCGACGTAGTGCAGTACTTCGGTCGCTCCCTGTTTTGAGGTGAAGAAGCCGAAGATGGCCAACTGCTTGATCATGGTGAACGGATGCGGCATCGCCTTCGCCGTCTCGGCGGTACCGGTCTCGCTCACGTCCACTGTGCGCCTGCGGGCTTCGGCATCCAGCGTGCGCAGCAGATCGGTGCGCGCCTCGGCTGCAAGGGCGACGAAGCTGCCGCCCGCACGCTTTTCGATGTCGGCCAGGCCGGCACGGAACGTGGCCTGCTGCCTCGCGGTGTAGCAGTCGGTCACGAACCGCGCCATGAAGGCGCCCGTGGCTGCGTCCTTCGCACCCGGCGTCTGCGTGCGTGGCAGGATGGTCTCGGCGATCTCATCCAGCGTGGCAATCTCGGCGTCGGTGAAGGGCAGGCCCGCCGCGGCCGCTGGCAGCTTGCCGCTGGCCAGCGCAGGCAGGCCGACCATGGCCGCGCCGGTGGCGGCGACAATCATCTTCAACAGTTCACGGCGGTCCATCACAGATTCCCCGCTTTCAGTTCGCGTACCGCGTGATCGGCCGCCCGCGCGGTCAGCGCCATGTAGGTCAGCGACGGGTTCACGCAGGCACTGGAGGTCATGCACGCACCGTCGGTGACATAGACGTTGGGCGCATCCCAGACCTGGTTGTGCGCGTTCAGTACCGACGTCCTGCGGTCGCGCCCCATGCGCGCGGTGCCCATTTCGTGGATGCCCTTGCCCGGCGCGTAGTCGTTGTCGTGCATCTCCACGTCCTTGACCCCGGCCGCTTCCAGCATCTCGGCCGCATCGGCGGCCATGTCCTTGCGCATCGCCTTTTCGTTCTCGCGCATCGCCACGTCCATCGCCAGCACCGGCAGCCCCCACTTGTCCTTGTGCTCGTGGTCCAGGCGGATCGTGTTGTCGTGGTGCGGCAGCATTTCGCCGAAGCCGGTCATGCCGATGCGCCAGTCACCCGGCAGGCTCAACGCCTCCTTCAGGTCGGCGCCGATGTTCAGCTCGGCAATCTCGCGCGACCAGCCGTTGCGACTGGCGCCGCCCTGGTAACCGAACCCGCGCAGATAGCCACGCTTGTCTGACGCCACGTTGCGGAAGCGCGGAATATAGAACCCGCAGGGGCGGCGGCCGAAGTAGTACTTGTCGTCGTAGCCCTCAACGCGCCCCGACGCGCCCGCACCGAAGTGATGGTCCATCACGTTGTGCCCCAGCTCGCCGGACGAGGACCCCAGGCCCCCTTCCCAGACATCGGTTGCCGAGTTCATCAGCAGCCAGGTCGAATTGAACGACGAGGCATTGAGGAAGATGACCTTGGCCGTGTACTCGTAGGTCTGGCCGGTCTCGGCGTCGAGGACCTGCACGCCACGCGCGCGCTTGCGGTCCTTGTCGTAGAGCACTTCCTTGACGATCGAGAACGGACGCAGTGTCAGGTTGCCGGTCTTCATCGCCGCCGGCAGCGTCGCTGCCTGGGTGGAAAAGTAGGCGCCAAACGGGCAGCCGAGGATGCATTTGTTGCGGTACTGGCAGTTGACCCGGCCCTGCTCGGGCATCGGCTTTGTGATGTTGGCGGTGCGCGAATGGATCATGTGGCGCGTGCCGCCAAAGGCTTTCTGGATGCGCGCGGCCACGTCCTTCTCGACGATGTTCAGCGGGATCGGCGGCAGGAACTCACCATCAGGCAGAACGTCCAACCCCTCGCGCGTGCCGGCGATGCCAGCGAACTTCTCCACGTGGTCGTACCACGGCGCGATGTCGGCATAGCGGATCGGCCAGTCGGTGGCGATGCCGTCCTTGAGGTTCGCTTCGAAATCCAGATCGGAGAAGCGATAGCTCTGCCGCCCCCACATCAGCGAACGGCCACCGACGTGGTAGCCGCGGAACCAGTCGAAGCGCTTCGTTTCAATGTAGGGCGAGTCCTGTTCGTCGGCCCACATGCCCTCCAGGTTCTCGGCCAGCGCATAGTCGCGCATCAGCACCGGGAAGGCCGCCTTCATCGCCTGGGTCGGCCGGTTGCGATGCGGGAAATCCCACGGCTCCTTCATCGCATTGACGTAGTCCTTCACGTGCTCGATGTTGCGCCCGCGTTCGAGCATCAGCACCTTCAGACCTTTCTCGGTCAGTTCCTTCGCTGCCCAACCGCCACTGATTCCCGAGCCAACAACGATGGCGTCGTAATGATTATCTGCCATGGGTCTATCACCTGGGTGGATATCGTTTCAGACGTCGCAGAGACGGATCGCCTCGCGCAATGAGCCAATGGGATCGGGCAACGCAGGCATGAATTCCTGTGCCAGATACCCATCAAAACCGGTGTCGCCGATCGCGCGACAAATGGCCGGATAGTTCAGTTCCTGCTGGTCGCCGATCTCGTGCCGGCCAGGCACGCCTGCGGTGTGGTAGTGCTTGAAGTACGCGTGGTCCCGACCGATGGTGGCGATGATGTCGCCTTCCATGATCTGCATGTGGTAGATGTCGTAGAGCAGGCCGAAATTGTCCGAGCCGAGCCGCTTGCACAGCTCCACGCCCCAGGCCGAGTGGTCGCACAGATAGTCTCGATGGTCCACGCGGGAGTTCAGCAGTTCCATCACCAGTACGACGCCGCGTTTCTCGGCGTGGCCGAGGATGCGCTTGAGGCCGGCTTCGGCGTTGGCCATGCCCTGCTGCGGGTCCATGCCATTGCGGTTGCCGGAAAAACAGATGAGGTTGCGATAGCCGGCATCGGCTACCAGGTCGATGTGCCGCGTGTAGCGCGCCACCAGTTCATCGTGGAATTCGCGGCCGGCGAAGCCCTTGGTCAGGCCCAGCTCCGCGCCGTTGCACATCGAGCTGTCCACGCCATGTGCCTTCAGGGTGGGCCAGTCCTCCGGGCCAACCAGGTCGATGGCGGCAAAGCCGAGGCCCTTCACGGTCTGGCAGAGCTGGGCGACCGACAACTGCGGGAAGGTCCAGCGAGCGACAGCGTGCTTCAGGCGGCCTTTGAGGGGTGCAGCATCGGCGGGGACGGGCAACGCGCCTGCAGCGGCAACACCCAGTCCCACCCCCCCGGCAAGTGCGACACGCAATGCGTCCCGGCGTGTGAAGCCCGGCGCCGGTGCCGGTCCGCTTGAATGAATGGCCATCCACTTACCGGCCTCCCAACCGGTAGCAAACGCAAACGATTCACTGCAATGCAATCGATTGCACCATACGGGAGGACGTATTTTTTTTGCAAGACGCGGTGCACGAAAACGCATGCTGCGGGGCACCACTGCGATGACATCGCGGAAAAAGAAAAGCCCCGCATGAGCGGGGCTTTCTTTTCTGCTGCTGACGCGCGTTCGATCAGAACGGAATATCGTCGTCAGCGAAGTCGTCCATCGGCGGTGCCTGCTGCGGCTGCGGGCGCTGGTTGCCACCCTGGTTGCCATAGCCGCCGCCCTGGTTGCCGCCCTGGTTGCCGTAGCCGCCACCCTGGTTGCCACCGCCCTGGTTGCCGTAACCACCGCCCTGGCCGCCACGCTGGCCACCGCCACCGCCGCCGTACTCCTGGCGCGGGGCCTGCTGGCGCTGCGGACGGTCGCCGCCGTAGTTGCCGCCACCGCCGCCGTCACCGCGGCCGCCCAGCATCTGCATTTCATCGGCAATGATGTCGGTGGAGTACTTCTCCACGCCATCCTGACCGGTGTACTTGTCATAGCGCAGGCTGCCTTCGACGTAGACCGAGCTGCCCTTGCGCAGGTACTCGCCAGCGATCTCGCCCAGCTTGCCGAAGAACACCACGCGGTGCCATTCGGTGCGTTCCTGCTGGTTGCCGTCCTTGTCCTTGCGGACGCTGGTGGTGGCCAGGCTGATGCGGGTGATCGCCATGCCGCCCTGGGTGTACTTCACGTCCGGGTCGTTGCCGAGATTGCCGACCAGGATGACTTTGTTGATGCCGCGCGCCATAGGTACCTTCGTCCGTTGTCCAAGGGCAGGCCGCCAGTGATAGCACGCCGTGACCGGGCATGCCGTGGCCGGGGCCACCCTTGGTGAAATTTGGGGGATGCAAGAACGGTACATCTTAACATCGCCACCGGCCAGCGCCTGCCCTGCGACGACCGGCGCGGCCGGGCGGAACCCTGGAAAATCGTTGCAGGGCAATGGTTTGCGGCGAAAGAGCGGGCATTCTCCGGGCCGCCGTGACCTGCCCAGCGCGCAATCGGCCCGGTTCGATGGAGACAGCGGCGCAGCGCGCGAGCTGCGCCACGGCCATGGCAGATGCGGCACGGTCACGACCGGGCCAACGCCTGTCTCGGCCGGGCCCACCGCATGGCATCATGCGTCCTGCACCGCCCGTTCTTCCCCACCCGGACAATGACGATCAAAGGCAAAGCCACTTCCCTGGACATCGCCCACCTGGCCGGGGTGTCCCAGCCCACGGTGTCGCGCGCCCTGCGTGGCAGCCCAATGGTGAATGCGGAAACCCGCGAGCGCATCCTGCGCATCGCCCGCGAGCTGAATTACAAGGTCGACAAGAACGCCTCCAGCCTGCGCCTGCGCAATGCCGGCACGCTGGCGTTGCTGTTCTTCGAAGATCCCACCAACGATGACTCGCTGATCAACCCGTTCTTCCATTCCATGCTGGGCTCGATCACCCGCGCCTGCGCCCTGCACGGGCAGGACCTGCTGGTGTCCTTCCAGCAGCTGTCCACCGACTGGCAGGCCGACTACGAAGACAGCAACAAGGCTGACGGCATCATCCTGCTGGGCTACGGCGATTACCACCAGTCGCGCGACCGCCTGCAGCGGCTGGTGGAACAAGGCACCCATTTCGTGCGCTGGGGCGCGGCCCTGCCCGGCCAGCCCGGGGTATCGATCGGCAGCGACAACTTCCAGGGCGGGCATGACATCACCGCCCATCTGCTGGACCAGGGCTGCCGCCGCATCGCCTTCCTCGGCCACGCGTCCAGCCATTACCCCGAATTCGAAGAGCGCTATCGCGGCCACGTGGCGGCGCTGCAGGCACGCGGCCTGACGGCCGAGCCCGGCCTGCAGCACGATGCGATCACCACCGAAGCCTCCGGCTACGAGGCCTGCCTGCAGCTGCTGGGCAGCGGCGGCCCGATCGATGCCATCTGCGCGGCCAGCGACCTGATCGCCATTGGCGCGCTGCGTGCCCTGCGCGAACGCGGCCTGCGCGTGCCGCAGGACGTGGCGGTGACCGGCTTCGACGATATTCCGCTGGCAGCCTCGGTATCGCCGCCGCTGACCACCGTGCAGCAGGACACCAAGCAGGCCGGGCAGCTGCTGGTGGAAAAACTGCTGGCGCTGATCAACGGCCAGCCGGTCGATGGCCTGAGCATTCCGGTGAAGCTGGTCGCGCGCGAATCCTCGCTGCACCGGTAACCGGTAGAGTCGAGCTTGGTCGACTGGCCCCTTGGTAGAGTCGAGCTTGCTCGACTGTCGTGCGCAGCGCAGTCGAGCAAGCTCGACTCTACAAAGCCCAGGCCAGGGCAGTCGAGCAAGCTGGACGCCCCCGGCTACGGGCCACCCATGACCAACGGGGGATTCCCCCCGCACCCATTCAGCGCGATAAACGACGTTCATACACAAGGAATGGGTGTACGTCGCATGCTGAAGATCGATTCGCTGTCCAAGACGTACGCCAATGGCGTGCACGCCCTCAATGCCGTGTCGCTGGACATTCCGCGCGGTATGTTCGGGCTGCTGGGCCCCAATGGTGCGGGAAAGTCATCGCTGATGCGCACCCTGGCCACGCTGCAGGAAGCTGACAGCGGATCGGCCACCCTCAGCATTCCCGGCGAATCCCCCATTGATGTGCTGCGCGACAAGGACGCCGTGCGCCGCCGCCTGGGCTATCTGCCGCAGGATTTCGGCGTGTACCCGAAAGTAAGCGCGCTGGACCTGCTGGATCATTTCGCGGTTCTGAAGGGCCTGACCCAGCGCGCCCAGCGCCGCGAGGTGGTGGACGGCCTGCTGCAGCAGGTGAACCTGTGGGACGCACGCAAGCGCAAGCTGGGCACCTACTCCGGCGGCATGCGCCAGCGCTTCGGCATTGCCCAGGCACTGCTGGGTGATCCGCGCCTGGTCATCGTGGATGAGCCCACCGCTGGCCTGGACCCTGAAGAGCGCAACCGCTTCCTGAATCTGCTGGCGGCCATCGGCGAGAACGTAGCGGTGATCCTGTCCACCCACATCGTGGAAGATGTCACCGATCTGTGCCCGACCATGGCGATCATGAACAAAGGCCAGGTGCTGCTGACAGGGCGCCCTGTCGATGCCATCGATGCCCTGCAGCACCAGGTCTGGCGCAAGCAGGTGGATCCTTCCGAACTGGCCGACCACGAGGCGCGCCATGTGGTGCTGTCCTCGCGCCTGGTGGGCGGGCGCCCGGTGATCCATGTGCACAGCGCCAGCGACCCCGGCGACGGCTTCAGTGCAGTGGCCCCCGATCTTGAGGATGTCTACTTCCAGCGCCTGCGCCTGCAGGCGCGTGCCCGCGCGGCCTGAGCGGAGTAGACCATGATCCTGACCTTCTTCCGCTTCGAGCTGCGCGAGCAGCTGCGTTCGCCACTGCTGTGGCTGCTGGCACTGCTGTTCGCCGCCCTGGCCTTTGCCGCCGCTTCGTCCGAAGCCGTGCAGATCGGCGGCAGCCTGGGCAACGTGCACCGCAACGCCCCCATCGTCATTGCCCGCTTCATGGGCATTTTCACCATGTTGTGCATGCTCGTGTCCACGCTGTTCGTCAGCACCGCACTGCTGCGCGATTTCGACCTCGGCACCGCCGAGCTGATCTTTGCCAGCCCGATCAAGCGCCGCGACTATCTGGCCGGGCGCCTGCTGGCAGCGCTCTGTGCCAGCCTGCTGGTGTACGCCATCATTGCGCTGGGCATCTTCCTGGCACCGTTCATGCCGTGGGTGGACCAGGCCCGGGTCGGGCCGGTTTCCCTGGCAAGCTATGCCTGGGCGTTCACCTGGATCGTGCTGCCCAACGTGGTGTTCACCACCGCCCTGCTGGCACTGCTGGCAGCACTGACCCGCTCGATCCTGTGGGTCTACATTGGCCTGGTGTGCTACCTGGTGCTGTACGGGGTCAGCGCATCGCTGCTGCGCGACATCGACAATACGTGGATTGCCGTGCTGTCCGAGCCGCTGGGCATGCGTGCGCTCGGGCGCACGGTGCGCTACTGGGCAGCCGAGCAGAGCAACACACAGCTGCCCGAGGTGGGCAGCTACCTGCTGGCCAACCGGGCGTTGTGGCTGGGCGTGGCCATCGCCCTGTTCGCCGCCACCTTCGCTCTGTTCCGCACCGAACGCAGCGGCAGCGGCCGCAAGCGCTGGGGTCGCAAGGCGGTCATTGCCAGCAGCGACCACCGCCCGGCGCGGATCGTGGCACCGCGCGTCCGCCCCGGCTTCGGCGCGCTGACCGCCTGGCACCAGTACCTGCGCCAGGTGCGCTTTGACACATGGGGCGTGCTGCGCGGGGTTCCCTTCATCGTGTTGCTGGTGTTGGGCATGGCCAACTTCATCCCCGGCGCATTGAACCAGAGCACCATGTATGGCACGCCCATCTGGCCGGTCACCCCGGAGATGCTGGCGGCCCTGCAGGGCGCCTACAGCTGGCTGCTGGTCATCATCGTGCTGTTCTACTCCGGTGAGCTGGTCTGGAAAGAACGCAGCGCACGCCTGAACGAGGTGACAGATGCCATGCCGGTACCGAACTGGGTGCCGCTGCTGGCCCGGTTCAGCACGCTGATCGTGGTCATCGCCTGCTTCCAGGCCATCGGCGCGCTCGTTTCCATGGTGCTGCAGCTGGCCCAGGGCTACACCCACCTGGAACCACTGCTGTACCTGAAGACGCTGGCCCTCGGCTCGGTGTTCTACGTGCTGATGGGCGGCATGGCGCTGGTGCTGCAGGTGCTGACCAACAACAAGTTCTTCGGCTATGCCTTGCTGATCGTGGTGATGGTCGCGCAGGTCGCGCTGGCCATGCTGGATTACACGCAGAACCTGTACAACTTCGGCAGCTGGCCCAATGCGCCCTATTCGGCGATGAACGGCTTCGGCCACTTCCTGCCCGGGCAGCTCGCATTCCAGGCGTACTGGGCACTGCTGCTGGTGGCATTGCTGTGCCTGGCCTCTGCCTTCTGGGTGCGCGGTGTCGGCGCCAGCCTGCGTGATCGCCTGGCCCTGGCCGGGCGCCGTCTGCGCGGGCCCACCGGTGCGGGGCTGGCCGCCTCGCTGCTGGCGTTCGTTGCCTTGGGTGGCTGGCTGTACTGGAGCACCAACATCCGCAACGACTTCCGCTCGCCGGACCAGGAGCGCGACCTTCGTGCTCGCTACGAGCGTGAGCTGTCCAGGTACCGCAGCCTGCCACAACCGCGCATCGTGGCGGTGGACAATCGGGTTGACCTGCACCCTGAAACGCAGTCGGTCACTATCGATGCCGACTGGACCGTGCGCAACACCCACGCCACGCCGATCAGTGACGTGCACCTGTCGATGGGCGATGACCGCCATCTGCAGCGCGTGGACCTGGGCGGGCAGACGCTTGGCTTCCACGACAAGGACCTGGGCTACCGTATCTATCACCTGGCCACGCCCCTTCAGCCGGGCGAGGAACGGCGCTTCCACTTCCGCGTCGAGCAGCACCCCACAGGCATCACCTCAGGCCAGGCGCAGAGCCAGATCGTGGAAAACGGCACGTTCTTCAACAGCACCCTGTTGCCGTCGTTCGGCTACAACCAGGACAGCGAACTGCAGGATCGCAACGAACGGCGCAAGCGTGGGCTGGGCGAGCCAACCCGCATGCCCAAGCTGGAAGACGAAGCGGCACGGGCCAACACCTACGTCTCCAATGACGCTGACTGGCTCGACTTCCGCACTACCATCTGCACTGCACCCGACCAGGTCGCACTGGCACCGGGCTATCTGAAGCATGAAGCCGTGGTCGATGGCCGCCGCTGCTTCAGCTACGCGATGGATCGCCCGATGCTGAACTTCTATGCCTACCTGTCCGCACGCTGGCAGGTAAAGAAAGGCATGTACAAGGACATTCCGATTGAGGTGTATTTCGACCCGGCCCACGCCTACAACGTGGACCGCATGATCGAGGCCGTGCAGAAGTCGCTGGCGTACTACGAGGCCAACTTCACCCCGTACCAGCACCGCCAGGTCCGCATCATCGAGTTCCCGGGGTATTCCAGCTTTGCCCAGTCCTTTGCCAACACCATCCCCTACTCCGAGTCGATCGGTTTCATCGCCGACCTGCGCAACCCGGACAAAGTGGACTACGTGTTCTATGTCACCGCTCACGAAGTTGCACACCAATGGTGGGCACACCAGGTGATCGGCGCCAACGTGCAGGGCGCTACGGTGCTGTCCGAATCACTTTCCCAGTATTCGGCGCTGATGGTGATGGAACAGGAATACGGTCGCGGGCACATGCGCCAGTTCCTGAAGGACGAGCTGGACAGCTATCTGTCCGGCCGTGGCGGTGAGCGTATCGAAGAGCTGCCGCTGGAACGGGTGGAGAACCAGCAGTACATCCACTACCGCAAGGGCTCGCTGGCGTTCTACCGGCTGCGCGAGGAGATTGGTGAGCAGGCCTTGAACCGTGCCTTGAAGCGCTTCCTGCAGGACAAGGGCTACCAGCAGCCGCCCTACACCACCTCGCGCGAACTGCTGGGCTACATCCGCCAGGAAACCCCTGCCGACCGCCAACAGGTGGTGACCGACCTGTTCGAGAAGATCACGCTGTACGACAACCGTCTGCTGGCGGCCACCGCGCGCCGGCGCGATGACGGCCGCTACGAGGTGACCCTGAAGCTGCACGCAGCCAAGTCCCATGCCGACGGCCAAGGCAAGGAGACCCCCGCGGCGATGGATGACTGGATGGAGATCGGCGTGTTCGCGCAGGGGACATCGGGCAAGGAGCGCGATGAAAAAGTGCTGTACCTGCAGCGCCACCACATTACCGCTGAAACGCCGACGATCACGGTGACCGTGGACGCCAGGCCGGATGAAGCCGGGTTCGACCCGTACAACAAGCTGATCGACCGGGTGAGCGAAGACAACCGGCGCAAGGTCACGATGTGATCACCACGGAGGTGCCGGCAGCGACCGGCACCTCCGTCACCCCGATACCCGTAGAGTCGAGCTTGCTCGACTGCCGTTCGCCTCCTGCCCGTAGAGTCGAGCTTGCTCGACTGCTGTGCGCCTCATACCCGTAGAGTCGAGCTTGCTCGACTGCTTTGCGCAGAGCAGTCGAGCAAGCTCGACTCTACGAAGCAAAGCCAGAGCAGTCGAGCAAGCTCGACGCTACGCGAAGTCCTTCAGGATCTCGCCCACGCCGCTCGGGGAAACCTCGAAGCCCAGCGGGGTGCCGGGGTTGATCACCACGCCGTAGCCGCCGGGTACGCGGCGCAGCACGTCCAGCATCCGCCAGCGGATCTGGTGCGGCGCCTGCTGGCTGTAGATGCCCACCCGCGCAGGATCGGTGAATACCGCCACGTGCAGGGTGCCCTGCTTGTCGAACAGCAGCGGGTCGAAGCCGCTGCCGTCGGGGGTGACCAGGCTGCCAGTCAGCAGCACCACCTCGGAGGCGACGAAGGCTTCCATGAAGGCACGGATCGGCACGGCACCGTCCATGGCCGCCTTCAGCAGGGTTTCAATCGGGGTCTGCGGGGCAAGGTCGGTCATGGCGGTACGGCAGGCAATCAGGGGGGCCCCCATTGTAGAGTCGAGCTTGCTCGACTGCTCGAAGAGCGTGCGAACCAAGGTTGGCACCTACCAGAGCGGGCGTGCCAACCAAGGTTGGCACCTACCAGAGCGGGCATGCCAACCAGGGTTGGCACCTACCAAAACGGTAGCGCCGGGCCATGCCCGGCGGCGCCCTCAGCGCCCCAGCCGCTGGTCCCGCGCCTGCTGGTCGGCCATGGCCTTGTCCAGTTCGGCCTGCAGCGCCGGCTGCTTCACCGGCGCATCCAGCACGTAGACCTTCACCCCGTGTGCGGGTACTTCGGTCTGCAGCCGGCCCTTCACCTTCAGTTCGCCGCCGCCCAGCGCTTCGCGCCAGGTGCCGGCCTGCAGGTAGCGCTCCACGCTGAAGGTCTTCGCCGCATCGCCCTTGTTCAGCAGCACGAGCGCCGTCTGCGCCACATCGCCGTGCTGCAGCACGCGCAGGAACACCGCTTCATCGCCCTGCAGGCGCTCGTTCACCTGCAAGCCGCGCTGTAGGGCCGGGGTGGCTTCGCGCAGCTTGGCGATGCGCTGCAGCGGCGCGAAGATCGGGCTCTGCGGCGCGGCGTCCACGCGCGGCTGGCCGAAGTAGGCGCGGTTGCCGGCATGTTCGGCACGGCCGCGCATGAAGCCGGTTTCCGAACCGTAATAGACCACCGGAATGCCGCGTGCGGTGAACAGCCAGTTGTGCGCGTCGATGAAGCCGTTGTCGCTGGCCTGCAGGCGCGGCATGTCGTGGTTGTCGTAGAAGCTCATCAGCTCGTACGGGTTGGCATACGGCCCGCCACTCAGGTGCAGCGGTTCGGCCAGGGTTTCAAAGCCCTTGCCGGCGGTGCCGAAGGTCTGCTCCATCGCGCCGCGCAGTGGGAAATCCAGCACGCTGACGTTGGCATTGGCTGGCCAGGTGTGCTCGGCAATGCTGGCCGCGTTGTAATCGAAGGCTTCGCCGAACATGAACATGCCCGGGTGCTGCGCCCGGATGCGGCTGACGAATTCATGCCACCACGGGTGTGGCAGCCAGCCGATGGTGTCGATGCGCAGCGCATCCACGCCCTGCGCGGTCCACTGCAGGTACGCCCCCACCAGATAATCCATCACCGCCGGATTGTTCTGGTTGAAGTCGGACAGCTCGGCCAGGTTGCCGTCGAAGATCGAACCGTCCTTGCTGTCGACCGGGCCGATGTTGTTGTAGAAGGCGTGCAGCGGGTTGTGCTGCGGGTCCAGCTTCTGCGGCGGCAGGTTCTGGTGGTCGGCAACCAGCTTCCCATCCTTGTCGAAGATCTGGCCGAACTGCGGCTGCCGCTTGGGCATGGTCCAGGCCGGCGAACCATGGTTGCCGACGATGTCCAGCACCACCTTCAGGCCGGCATCGTGCAGGCCCTTGTTGAGGCCGGCGAAATCCAGATCCTTGCTGGGCAGGTGCTCGTCGAGCTTGTAGAAGTTGATGCCCCAGTAGCCGTGGTAGCCGGTCTTGCCGCGGTCGGTCAGCGTGCTGGTGCAGCTGATCGCCTTGCTGCCGGTGAAGGCTTCGTCGGGGTTGTCGACGATGGGAGTGATCCACACCGCACCGAAGCCCAGGTTGCGGATGTACTGCGCGTTGTCCAGCACGCCGCGGAAGTCACCGCCCAGGTAGCCGATGTTGCCATCCACCTTGTCCGGGCACGGCACCGGAATATCGAAGGTGCGGTGCTTGCCCCCCTGGTCGCGGTGGTCGTTGGATGGATCGCCATTGACGAAGCGATCGGTCACCACGAAGTACACCGCATCGCTGGCGAACGGCTCGGTGGTGCCGACATACGCCGGGCGCGGCGCGGCCACGGCCTGGCCAGCAAACAGGGCTACACAGACAGCAACAGGCAACACAGCACGCATCACACCACCTCCGAACGCGACGGAACCCGCAGCACGCACACACCTGCCAGCAGCAGGCTGCAGCCGCCCAGCACCAGCACGTGCATCGGCTGGCCGCCCAGCCATGCGCGCAGGGCAAAGCCCAGCGCACTGGCCGCGACCAACTGCGGGATCACAATGAAGAAATTGAAGATGCCCATGTACACACCCATCTTCCTGGCCGGCACGCTGTCAGACAGCAGGGCATACGGCAGCGACAGGATCGACGCCCAGGCAAAGCCCACGCCCACCATCGACAGCAGCAGCCAGTGCGGATCGCGGATGAACATCAGCGAGATCAGGCCGGCGCCGCCCAGCCACAGGTTCACCAGATGGCTCCAGCGCAGGCCCACGGCACGCACCATCAACGGGATGACCAGCGCGGCCAGCGCGGCAAAGCCGTTGTACGCGCCGAACAGCACGCCCACCCAGTTGGCACCTTCGTTGTAGGCGGCCGACTGCGGATCGGTGGAGCCGAAGTGGGTGCCGGCCACTGCGGCCGTGGTGTAGATCCACATGGCAAACAAGGCGAACCACGAGAAGAACTGCACCCAGGCCAGGCGCCGCATGGTGATGGGCATTGCGCGCAGATCGTCGACGATCGCCGCCAGCATGTGGGTGCCCGGCAGCGAGCGGGCCACCGCCAGCAGCAGGCCGTAGCCCGCACACAGGCCGGCCAGCACGTACAGCATCTTGTCGCCCTGGCGCCAGGCGATCAGCACCGCCAGCAGCAGGCCCACGCCCAGCCACAGCGCCACCTGCGACCACGGCGCGGGGCCGTTCACTGCGGCCGCGGCGTGGTGTGCCGGTGGTTCGGCGTCATCGAAGCCGGCCAGCTCGGTGGGCGAATACTCACGCGTGCTGACCACGGTCCAGGTGATCGCTGCCAGCAGCACCACGGCACCGAAGTAGAACGCATAGCGCACCGTGTCCGGCACTTCGCCGGCGGCCGCCGTATTGGCCACGCCGAAGTGGGCCAGGATGAACGGCAGGAAGCTGGCCACGATCGCGCCCACGCCAATGAAGAAGCTCTGCATGGCGTAGCCGGTCGGCCGCTGGCGCGGTGCCAACTGGTCGCCCACGAACGCGCGGAACGGTTCCATCGACACGTTGATGGAGGCATCGAGCACCCACAGCGTGCCGGCGGCGATCCACAGCGTGGGCGAATTGGGCATCACCAGCAGCGCCAGCGTGGTCAGCACCGCGCCGATCATGAAGAACGGCCGGCGTCGCCCCCAACGCGTCCAGGTGCGGTCGGACAGGTAACCGATCACTGGCTGCACCAGCAGACCGGTCAGTGGCGCGGCGATCCACAGCCCCGGCACCGACTCCATGTCCGCACCCAGCGTTTCGAAGATGCGGCTGGCATTGGCATTCTGCAGGGCAAAACCAAACTGGATGCCGAGGAAGCCGAAGCACATGTTCCAGATCTGCCAGAACGACAACTGCGGTTTGGCAGGACGGCTCATCGGCTACCCTCGACTGCGGCCACCGGCGCCACCTTCAGCGCCTGCACCTGGGCCTGGTTGAGCACGCCATCGCGCCCGCCCTTGCCGCCGGTGTAGTGCGCGAAGTGCTGCAGCGCGCTCATGTTGAAGCCCTCTTCCAGCTTCACCGTGCAACGTTCCTTGGGCACGCTGAAGGTGGCGGCGGTGGAATCCTGCGCGGCCACGCTGTGCGGCAGGGTCACCGTCAGGCGCTGCGCGGGCTGGCCGGCGCACTGCACCGCCAGCTGCTTCACCGCAGCGGTCACCCCGGTGTTGATCGGGCCATTGGGGTTGGTGTACTGCAGCCGCAGCCGCACCAGCCCGGCCTTGGCCGCCGTGAACTGCCACTGGCGCGCGCCGCGCAGCACCTGCTGCGGGCCCACGCACAGCATCGGGCTGTGCAGCGATTCCAGCGCACCGTCGCGGCGGGTCAGGCTCAGGCAGTGCTGCAGGCCGTCATCGCCGATGCGCGCCACACCCTTGCTGATCGCGGTCAGCGCGCGACCGTCCTGCCACAGCACCTGGCCTTCGGCCACCGGTACGGTCCAGCCCTTGCCGCTGCGCCGCGCCTGCGGTGCGGCCGGGGTGGCCGGCGCGCGCGCGTTGGCATCGGCGGTGCTGGCGGGCAACGCGCGCGACGGCGCGGCCACCAGCTGCACCGTGGTGGTGGTGCCGCGCGTCTTCACCTTGCCGGCCACCAGCAGGCCATCACCCACCTGCTTCGGGCGCTCCAGCACGTAGCGCTTGCCGTTGGCGTCCAGGGTGATGCGGCGCTGCTTGCCGAATAGTTCGGGCACCAGGCTGGCCGGCAGTTTGGGCTGCACGCTGCCATCATCCTGCACGCCAAACACCCCTTCGGTGACCATGGCCAGGTAGCCGGCCACCGACCACAGCTGGCGCTCGGAATTGACCACCGGCCCGCTCA
Organism: Stenotrophomonas sp. SAU14A_NAIMI4_8; assembly: GCF_003086695.1. NCBI lineage: Bacteria > Pseudomonadati > Pseudomonadota > Gammaproteobacteria > Lysobacterales > Lysobacteraceae > Stenotrophomonas > Stenotrophomonas sp. SAU14A_NAIMI4_8. Next base: position 1,233,389 of record NZ_CP025999.1, on the reverse strand, counting down.
GCGCGCCTTCGTCCACATGCACGGCCTGGCTGACCAGTTCGTAGTTTTCCATGTTGGAACCGGCCAGCGCCGCGCCCTGCATCAGCGAGCGGATCTCGGCGGCGATGCGCGGTGCATCGTCCAGCTTGCGCGCGGCGCGCAGCGAATAGGCGCTGACGAACGGCCAGATGGCGCGGTTGTGGTAGATCGGCTGCTGCGCTTCCTGCGGCCACACCACCGGGCTGCCGGCCGGCCCCATCGGGTAAGCGGCCAGCGCACGCTGTGCGCGCTCGGCGGGCAGCACGTCGGCCAGGATGCCCAGCGACAGGCCCAGCAGGTCCACCTTGGCGTACGGCACCGGGTGCGCCGCTTCGCCGATGTAGCTCATGTACTGGCCCATGTCCTGGCGCCAGAAGCGTGCATCGATCTGCAGCGCCAGCGCATCGGCCCAGGCCTTGTACTGCTCGGCGCGCTCATCGCCCAGCTGCGCGGCCATCTGCTGGCCCAGGCGCAGGGCCTGGTAATGCAGCACGTTGGTGGACAGCGCGTAGGAATCGCCGATGAAGCGCACGTTCTCCCGCGTCCAATCCGGGTAGGTCTGCTCGCGCCAATCCAGGAACGAAGTCTCGCCGCGGTACAGGCCCATCTGCGGGTCGAACACCATCGCCCGGTCCTGCGCCAACGTGCCCTGCAGCGCCTGCCAGACCTGATCGGCGAAGGCCGCATCATCCAGCAGATGGCGCGCGGCCAGGAACCACACCACCCGGTCGCTGCTGATCGGCCAGCTGCCGCCCGAGCCGGTGTCCTGGGCCACGAACAGGCCAGGGGTATGGCCATCGCGCGCCGCCGACAACTTGAACTGCAGCGACTGCCGGGTGCGCTGCGGGTCCAGTTTCGCCAGGGCCAGGTCGGCGGCGAAGCTGACATCGCGGGTCCACACGTACGGCCAGCGCGCGCCGGTCTGGAAGCAGTCGCAGGGCACCGGGCGGCCTTCATCGAAGGCCGGATCGCGGATCGCGTCCACGCGGTCCTGGTCCATTTCCTGCTGGGCCAGGGCGAACAGCGCATCGAACATCACGCTGCCGGTCTGGCTGCGCATGGGCGCGGCGGCAATGCGCACCTCGCCCTTGGGCGCGTGCAGCACGAAGCTGCCCTTGGCAGCGGTTTCGGCACGCGCGTGGCGGCCGTTGAATTCCAGGTCGGCCGCGTGCGCGGTCGTTCCCAGCGCTGCCCCCAGGGCAGCCGTCAGGCAAATGATCTTCAGCATCGAAGCGGCAGACCGGCTTGCGCCCGTCGACCTCCCTCCCTCTCTGCACCGTTGTGGGTCCGCGCCACCGGAACCGGTGCGCGGGCGCGGCCCCTCCCTCAAGGTGCCTTGCCCCATGGTAGACGCGGCGCCGTGGCCTGCGTCCAGTTGCATACGTATTCATGGCCATCGCGTGAAGACCGGGCGCCGTGCTGGCTTATGGTCCGGGTCTGCCAATGGCGCCTTGGGAGGGGAAATGCCGGCTTTTTCTGTTGCAGTCCGCGCGATGTTCGCGCCGGTGTTCGGCATGGCCCTGCTGGGTCTGGCGGTGGTGGCCCAGGCCGCGCCGCAGGTCACCCGGGTGGAATCGCCGGGCAAGGTGCTGGCGGTCAGCCTGGTGCTCGATGGCGGTACCGCGCGCTACCGGGTGGAACGCCTGGGCGCGCCCGTGGTGGACGATTCCAAGCTGGGCTTCGTGCTGCGCGACGGCCGCCTGGACCGTGATTTCGTCCAGCTGGGCGAACAGCGGCGCAGCGTGGACGAGACCTGGGAACAGCCCTGGGGCGAGCGCCGCGTCACCCGCAACCACTTCAATGAACTGACCGTGCAGCTGGCCGAGAGCACCGGCAGCAAGCGCCGCGTGGACGTGGTGTTCCGCGTCTACGACGACGGCCTGGGCTTCCGCTATGCGTTCCCCGAACAGCCCAACCTGCGCGAAGCGATCATCGATGACGAGGTGACCGAGTTCGCCATCGCGCCGGATTCCACTGCGTGGTGGATTCCGGCCGGCGAGCCGATCCACTACGAGTACCTGTACCAGCGCACGCCGCTGCGCGAGGTGCCGCTGGTGCACACGCCGATGACCCTGCGCAGCGTGGATGGCCTGCACGTGGCCATCCACGAGGCTGCGCTGGTGGACTACGCCGGCATGTGGCTGCGCCGTACCGAAGGCCAGCGCCTGCGCGCCGAGCTTTCGCCTTCGGCCGAAGGCTGGAAGGTGCGCCGCAGCCTGCCCTTCGCCACGCCGTGGCGCACGCTGCAGATTGCCGACCGCGCCGGCGGCCTGGTCGAATCGGACCTGATCCTCAACCTCAACGAACCCAACGCGCTGGGTGATGTGAGCTGGGTGAAGCCGGCCAAGTACCTGGGCGTCTGGTGGTCGATGCACCTGGACAACGAAAGCTGGGCCACCGGCCCGAAGCATGCCGCTACCACCGCCAAGACGAAGAAGGTAATCGACTTCGCCGCCGCGCACGGCTTCCGTGGCGTGCTGGTGGAAGGCTGGAACCCCGGCTGGGACGGCATGTGGGTGGGCAATGGCTATGACTTCGATTTCACCCGCGCCACCGCCGATTTCGATATCGAAGCGCTGTCGGCCTACGGTCTGAAGAAGGGCGTGCACCTGATCGGCCACCACGAAACCGGCTGCGCCATCGAACACTACGAAGACCAGCTGGACGCCGCGCTGGACCTGTATGCGCGCCTGGGCGTGGATCAGTTCAAGACCGGCTACGTCTGCGATGACGGCCAGGTGGACCGCCGCAACCCGGCCGGCGGCCCGCTGTGGCGCGAGTGGCATGACGGCCAGTTCATGGCCCGCCACCACCTGAAGGTGGTGCAGGAGGCCGCACAGCGGCACCTGTCGGTGAACCCGCACGAGCCGATCAAGGACACCGGACTGCGCCGCACCTACCCCAACTGGATCTCGCGCGAAGGCGCGCGCGGCATGGAATACAACGCCTGGGGCCAGCCGCCGAACCCGCCCGAACATGAGGTCAACCTGGTGTTCACCCGCATGCTGTCCGGGCCGATGGATTACACCCCCGGCATCCTCAGCCTGAAGGGCCGCCACGGCCAGGCCATTCCCAGCACCCTGGCCCGCCAGCTGGCGCTGTACGTGGTGCTGTACAGCCCGATCCAGATGGCCGCCGACCTGCCCGAGCATTACCTGCAGCACCGCGAGGCGTTCCGCTTCATCGAAGACGTGGCGGTGGACTGGGAACAGAGCCGCGTGCTGGATGGCGAGGTGGGCGACTACGTGACCCTGGTGCGCCGCGACCGCAACAGCCGCGACTGGTTCCTGGGCAGCATCACCGACGAACACGGCCGCGTGCTGCCGGTGTCGCTGGGCTTCCTGGAACCGGGCGTGCGCTACCGCGCCGAGATCTACCGCGACGGCGACGGTGCGGACTTCCGCAGCAACCCGTTCGCGTTCAAGCGCGAGACGCGTGAAGTCACCAGCGCCGATGCCCTGACCCTGGTGCTGGCACCGGGCGGTGGCCAGGCGATCCGCTTCACGCCGGTGCACTGAACACCCGCACTTCTGCATCGCCGGGCATGGCCCGGCGCTACCGGGAGCGGAGACTGGAATCGTTTACAACGCTGCAAACGCCATTGAATACGTATGCAGGGTGATTCCGCCGAACAACGCGCTGCCTACCATAGCGGCGACGACAGCGGCCACCGCGTCGCACGTTTCCGGCCCCGCCGGGACGACCACAAAATGCTCTACAACATTGCCTGGGAGGGGAAAATGTTGAACCACAAGCGCAGCGCGCTGAGTCTGGCGCTGGCCGTCGTACTGGTGCCGTCGCTGGCATCGGCGCAGTCCACCGAAGCCACCGCCACCGATCCGTCCGCCACCAACCTGGACACCGTGCAGGTAACCGGCATCCGCCGCGGCATCGAAAACGCCATTGCGGTGAAGCAGAGCGCCACTTCGGTGGTCGAAGCGATTTCCGCCGAAGACATCGGCAAGCTGCCCGATGTCAGCATCGCCGAATCGCTGGGCCGCCTGCCCGGCCTGGCCGCCCAGCGCGTGGCCGGCCGTGCCCAGGTCATCAGCGTGCGCGGCTTGTCGCCCGACTTCGCCACCACCCTGCTCAACGGCCGTGAAGTGGTCAGCACCGGCGACAACCGCAGCGTTGAATTCGACCAGTACCCGTCGGAACTGGTGAACGGCGTGACCGTGTACAAGACCCCGGACGCGGCCCTGGTCGGCCAGGGCCTGTCCGGCACCATCGACATGCAGACCGTGCGCCCGCTCAGCTTCCCCGAGCGCGTGATCGCCGTCAGCGGCCGCCTGCAGAAGAGCTCGCTGGGTGAAGCGGCCAACGTCGATGAATTCGGCAACCGCTTCAGCGCCAGCTACATCGACCAGTTCTTCGACAAGACCCTGGGCATCTCGATCGGTTACGCGCACAGCGACAACCCGATCCAGGAAAACCAGGTGGGTCTGTACGAACCGTGGACCACCGAGCAGACCACCAACGGCAACCGCCCGGGCCTGGCCGCAGGCACCTACTTCTCCGATGGCATCAAGGCCCTGCGCCGTACCGGCAACAACAAGCGCGACGGCGTGATGGCCACCATCCAGTTCCGGCCGAACAACGCCTGGACCAGCACCTTCGACGCGTTCCACACCGAAGCCGAACAGATCGACACCGCCAACCAGTTCGAGGTCAACCTCAGCAACTACAACGGCGGTTACACCCCGGGCCTGCTGATCAGCAACCCGCAGGTCAATGCCGATGGCACCTTCACCGGGGGCACCGCCAGCGGCGTGTACCCGCTGGTGCGCGGCATGTACAACAAGCGCAAGGACAAGATCGATGCGTTTGGCTGGAACAACGAGTTCACCTTCGGCAGCGTGAAGCTGGTGGCCGACCTGAACTACTCCAAGGCCACCCGTGACGAACTGAACCTGGAAAACAACCTGCAGCTGACCCCGATGCCGCAGCTGGACACCATCGGTCTGGTGGTGAACCCGAACGGCTTCTCGCAGATCTCGCCGGGCCTGGATTATTCCAACCCCGATGCGCTGTTCCTGACCAACACCATCTACGGTTCCGGCTACGGCAAGGTGCCGCAGGTGGAAGACCGCCTGAAGGGCGGCAAGCTGGCGGCCACCATCAGCCTGCCCGAAGCGATGGCGTCGTGGGCACCGGACCTGGATATCGGCGTGAACTACGCCGACCGCCGCAAGACCAAGACCCAGTCCGAAGGCAACATCCTGCTGGGCGCCCAGGGCGATGCCAACATCGCCTCGGACCTGCAGTATTCGCCGGTGAACCTGGGCTTTGCCGGCATCGGCAACATTCCGGCCTGGAACGTGCCAGCCGCCGTGGCCCGCTACATGACCTTCGATCCGGTCGACAACCTGGATTACCTGATTCCCAAGTCGTGGGTGGTGGAAGAGAAGATCACCACCGCGTGGGCGCGCCTGAACATCAACACCGACATCGGCGTGGTGGGCGTGCGCGGCAACATCGGCGTGCAGATGCAGCACACCGACCAGAGTTCGGATTCGCGCTACTGGGACAGCTCGCAGCCGGCCGGCAGCAACATCCAGCCGTATTCCAACGGCAAGACCTACAACGACTGGCTGCCCAGCTTGAACCTGGCCTTCATGTTCCCGCATGAGCAGACGCTGCGCTTCGCCGTGGCCAAGCAGGTCGCCCGCCCGCGCGTGGACCAGATGCGCGCCGGCCTGGAATTCGGCGTGGATACGGCCACCGGCAAGCCCGGCGGCAGCGGCGGCAACCCGCTGCTGGACCCGTGGCGCGCCACCGCCATCGATCTGTCCTACGAAAAGTACTTCGGTGAAAAGGCCTACGTGGCCGCCGCCGTCTTCTACAAGGACCTGAAGAGCTACGTGTACACCCAGTCGGTGGACAACTACGACTTCACCGACCTGCTGGGCAGCTACGTGCCGCCGCCGGGCATGACCGTGCCGGTGCTGACCACCGGTACGTTCTCCTCGCCGCAGAACGGCAAGGGCGGCACCCTGAAGGGCCTGGAACTGACCGCATCGTTCCCGCTGGACATGCTGACCGACAGCCTGCGCGGCTTCGGCGTGCAGGCCAGCGCCACCTTCAACAAGAGCGACATCGAGATCCTGGACCCGGAAAGCGCCTCCAGCGTGGGTACCGATCCGATCAGCCTGCCGGGCCTGTCCGACCGCGTGTACAACTTCACCGCCTACTTCGAGCGCAATGGTTTCGAAGCACGCGTGAGTCAGCGCCGCCGTTCGGATTTCATCGGTGAAATCGGCAACTTCAACGGCAACCGCACGCTGCGTTACGTGGTGGGCGAGAACGTAACCGATGCCCAGGTCAGCTACACCTTCAGCGACAGCAGCGCCCTGCGTGGCCTGACCCTGCTGCTGCAGGGAAGCAACCTGACCAACGAACCGTACCGCACCTACGCCGGCACCAAGGATCGCCCGCTGGAATACATCGAGTGGGGCCGCACCTACGTGCTGGGCGTGAACTACAAGTTCTGACCCACGCCGGGAAACCACCGAAAACCCGCTGCGCAGGCAGCGGGTTTTCTTTTGCACCGGCGTTGGTAGAGGGTCGGTCGTGCCCATCCACGCGTGGCGTGGATCTACTGAAATGCCCATCCACGCATGGCGTGGATACGCCAACCCCGGCCACCACGCCCCCCGGTAGATCCACGCCATGCGTGGATACGCCACCCCAGGCAACCACGCCCCCCGGTAGATCCACGCCACGCGTGGATACGCCACCCCAGGCAACCACGCCGCCCGGTAGATCCACGCCATGCGTGGATACGCCAACCCCGGCAACCACGCCCCGGTAGATCCACGCCATGCGTGGATACGCCACCCCATGCAACCAAGCACAAAAAAGGGACGGGGCGCTTCGGCCCCGTCCCCGCAAGTACCGCCACCGGAGAAATCGGTCAGCTGCGTCGGGCGCAATACACCGCGCGCGGCGGCAGCCGCAGTTCGTTGCCTTCCACCGTGCCCGCATCCGGGCCCGGCACCGCCACCTGTTCCCAGCGGCCGGCCGGCAGCGGATGGCTGACCGGCGCTGCCGACAGGTTGAAGGCCAGCAGGAGAGTTTCATCTGCAAGCATACGCTGGAAAAGCAGCACCGGCTCGGCGCTGTCCAGGAATTGGATGTCGCCGTGCAGCAGGGCCGGCTGGGTGCGCCGCCAGGCCAGGAAATCGCCGAAGGCGCTCAGCACCGAGTGCGGGTCGGCCTGCTGCACCGCCACCGCGGCGGCACGGTGCTCGGCCGGAATCGGCAGCCACGGCTTGCCGGTGGTGAAGCCGGCCAGCGGGGCATCGGTCCACGGCAGCGGCGTGCGGCAGCCGTCACGGCCCTTGAAGTTGGGCCAGAAGGTGATGCCATACGGGTCCTGCAGGTCCTCGAACGGCACCTCGGCCTCGGCCAGGCCCAGTTCCTCGCCCTGGTACAGGCAGACCGAGCCGCGCAGCGAACACAGCATGGCCACCAGCATGCGGGCCAGGCGCGGGTCGGCCGGGTGGCCGCCCCAGCGGCTGACCGCCCGCTCCACATCGTGGTTGGACACCGCCCAGCACGGCCAGCCTTCGGTCATCACCGCTTCCAGGCGCGAGACCGTATCGCGGATATAGGCCACGCTGTAGTCGTCCACCAGCAGCTCGAAGCTGTAGCCCATGTGCAGGCGGCCGTCCTGCGTGTACTCGGCGGTGGTGGCCAGCGAATCTTCCGACGAGATCTCGCCCAGACTCACCGCGCCCGGGTACTGGTCCAGCAGCGCGCGCAGCTGTTCGAGGAACGGCAGGTTTTCCGGCTGGGTATTGTTGTAGTAGTGGTACTGGTAGGCGTACGGGTTGTCCGGGCTGAAGCCGCGCCCCACCCGCTTGTCCGCCGGCTTGGGCGGGTTGTCACGCAGCTGCGCGTCGTGGAAGCAGAAGTTGATGGCATCCAGGCGGAACCCATCCACGCCGCGGTCCAGCCAGAAGCGCACGTTGTCCAGCGTGGCCTGCTGCACTGCCGGGTTGTGGAAGTTCAGGTCCGGCTGGTCGACCAGGAAGTTGTGCAGGTAGTACTGCTCGCGGCGCGGTTCCCACTGCCAGGCGCCGCCGCCGAACAGCGACAGCCAGTTGTTGGGCGGGGTGCCGTCTTCGCGCGGGTCGGCCCAGACATACCAGTCCGCCTTCGGGTTGCTGCGGTCCTGGCGGCTTTCACGGAACCAGGCGTGCTCGATCGACGTATGGCTCAGCACCTGGTCGATCATCACCTTCAGGCCCAGGCCGTGCGCCTTGGCCAGCAGGCGGTCGAAGTCGTCCAGGTTGCCGAACAGCGGGTCCACATCGCGGTAATCGGCGATGTCATAGCCGAAATCGGCCATGGGCGATCTGAAGAACGGCGAGATCCAGATCGCATCCGCGCCCAGCGCGGCAATGTAGTCCAGACGCTCGATGATGCCCGGCAGGTCGCCTACCCCGTCGCCGTTGGCGTCGAGGAAACTGCGCGGGTAGATCTGGTAGATGACGGCTCCGCGCCACCATGGATTGTGCGACATCGACAGCCCCCCTCCGGGCATGCGGGACCCGCCGGAAGCGGGCCGAAAAGCAACTCCGGCAAGCTTAGCGGCGGCCTCCCGGCGATGGCGCTGGCTGCATACGTATTCACGCCGCGGGGCCGGCCAGCGGCCCGCGAAAAGACCGGTCGGTCGGGTTTCCGCCCGAATTCACGGCCAGCGCCTATAATCGGGGGGAGCCTGAAAGCCTGATCGCATGACCATCACTGAAGACACCCGTCCCGCCCTGGGCCTGCCCCAGATCCAGTCGCTTGCTGCGGCCGACATGGCCGCCGTCGATGCCCTGATCCGGCGCCGGCTGTCCTCGGACGTGGTGCTGATCAACCAGATCGCCGACCACATCATTTCCGCCGGCGGCAAGCGCCTGCGCCCGATGCTGGTCATGCTGGCCGGCCACGCGGTCGGTCAGGCCGGGCCGGAGCACCACCAGCTGGCGGCCATCATCGAGTTCATCCACACCTCCACCCTGCTGCACGACGATGTGGTGGACGAATCCAGCCTGCGCCGTGGCCGCAGCACCGCCAACGCCCTGTGGGGCAATGCGCCCAGCGTGCTGGTGGGCGATTTCCTGTACTCGCGCAGCTTCCAGCTGATGGTGGAACTGGACCGCATGCCGGTCATGCAGATCCTGGCCGACACCACCAACCGCATCGCCGAAGGCGAAGTGCTGCAGCTGCTGCACGTACACAACCCGGACACCGACGAAGCGGCCTACCTGCGCGTGATCGAGCGCAAGACCGCGGTGCTGTTCGCCGCCGGCACCCGCCTGGGCGCGCTGGCCAGCGGCCAGGACGAAGCCACCCAGCAGGCCCTGTACGACTACGGCATGCACCTGGGCTACGCCTTCCAGATTGCCGATGACGTGCTCGATTACTCGGCCAATGCCGAGGAACTGGGCAAGAACCTGGGCGACGACCTGGCCGAAGGCAAGGCAACCCTGCCGCTGATCCACGCCATGGCCCACTCCGACCTGGCTACCCGCGAGCGCCTGCGCAGCATCGTGCAGGACGGCGACGCCTCGGCCATGCCGGAAGTGCTGGCCGCGATCCGCGCCACCGGTGGCCTGGACTACAGCCGCCGCCGCGCCGAGGAGTACGCCGAAGCCGCCGAGCGCGCGCTTGACGGCCTGGGCGACAACGATGCCTTGGCCGCCCTGCGCGGCCTGGCCCGCTACGCGGTGCAGCGCTCGCATTGATCGGTGAAGGTGTGCCGACCTTGGTCGGCACACAAGCATCGGTGGGTGCCGACCGTTGGTCGGCACGCCTTTGATTACCGGAACCGTTCCTCGAAGAACTCATCCAGCGCCTTCCACGCGCGCTTGGCCGCGCGTTCGTTGTACTGGCACCCCGGCGGGCTGTTGGCATCACGCTCGGCAAAGCAGTGCACCGCGCCGCTGTAGTTGGTGAATTCCCAGTCGACCTTGGCCGCGTCCATTTCCTTCTGGAAACTGCCGATATCCTCGGCCGTCACGCTGGTATCGTCGGCGCCATTGAGCACCAGCACCGAAGGATGCGTGCCCCCGGCCTGTGCCGGCAGCGGTGAGCCCAGGCCGCCGTGCAGGCTGACCACAGCGGCCAGCGGTGCACCGGCACGGGCCAGCTCCAGCACCGTGGTGCCACCGAAACAGAAGCCGACCGCACCGATCCGGCTGGCATCCAGCGGTGCCTTGCCGGCCTGCGCCTTGAGCACGTTCACCGCTTCCAGCGCGCGTGCGCGCAGCAGCGGCCGGTCGTTGCGCAGCTTGGTTGCCACCGGGCCGGCCTCGGCATCGCTCTTCGGCCGCACGCCCTTGCCGTACACATCGGCCACCAGCACCACGTAGTCATCGCCGGCCAACTGCTTGGCCTTTTCAATCGCCGATGCGTTCACGCCCTTCCAGTTGGGCACCATCACCAGGCCGGGGCGCTTGTCATCGTCGCCGTCGTCGTAGACCAGCACACCACTGAAGGTCGTGCCCTGGTGCGTCCATTCCACCGGTTGGGTCTTCATCGCCGCCCACGCCGGCATCGCCGCCAGCCCCAGCACCATCGCCACACCATACCGCCAGCTGTTCATGTGCCTGCTCCAGAAAGAAGGGAAGCAGGCTGCACGGTGCCCACGCCTGCCAGTGCGCATTCTGCATTGGCGGCGTGACGCAGGTGTGGTTGGATACCCCCCTGTTCCTGCTTCCCTGCAATTGAATGAACCTGGTAGATCGTTTCCTGTCCGGCCTTGTTGCCCGCCTGCCGGAAGATGACGCCCCGCAATGGGCCCACGTGCAGGGCGCCAGCGCCGACGACCTGCAGCGCCTGCGCACGCAGTGGCCGCAGGTACCCGACAGCCTGCTGAAGCTGCTGTCGCGCGTGGATGGCACGCACTACCGTGAGTACCCCGGCGGCGAGGTCTGCGTGCTGGTGCTGGGCTCGGACGTGGGGGACTATCCGTACTTCCTGCGCTCGGTCGAACAGATCTTCGACGACCAGCGGCAGTGGCACGACAGCATCCGTTCCATCTACGAGGAATGGCTGGACGACGAGCCGGACATCCTCGGCGCCGGCATTGACGGCGATCTGCCGATGAACCGTCGCCTGTGCTTCTCGCACTGCATGAACAACGGTGGCACCTCGATGCTGTACCTGGATTTCGATCCCGCCCCGGGCGGCACCGTCGGCCAGGTGGTGCGCTACCTGCACGATCCGGACAGCTACGCGGTCATCGCCCCCAGCTTCGATGCCTACCTGCAGGACCTGATCGACCGCGATTACAGCTTCATCGAGTAGATCCACGCCATGCGTTGATGGGGGTCACGCGCTCTCACCCGCGTTCGATCCACTGCAACGTTCCCGGTTCGAACGCCAGCAGATCCGCCGCCGCCAGCTGCGCACGCGACCAGCGACGTTCCGGCGGCGCTGGCTGCCGGGCGCCCACCGAACCATCGTAGTCGCGCACCAGCAGGCCAATACGCGCCGCACCTGCGCCCAGCAGCGCATCAATGCGCTGCAACCACTGGCAGGCATCGCCCAGCGCTTCTTCTCGCCGCAGCTGCTGATCCTGTTCATGCCGGGCCAACTGCTCGGCCAGCGCGCGGGCGATCTTCGCCTCGCTCCAGCCCTTCTTCCGCCAGCGCTCGGCATCGCCCGCCCACGCCGGCTCGGCCCGCAGCGAAGCCAGCGCCGTCCCGCAATCGCAGTGCGCGGCACTCAGCCAGGGCTGCCAGCCGGGGCCGACCGCCGCCTGCAGGCTGGGCGAGGCCTGCGCGAACAGGCACCGGCCGCTGCGGCTGAAGACCGCGGCGGCCGTGTCGTGGGCCAGCGTGGTGGGCAGGAACACGGTGATGAAGGTGCACATGCGGGCGTCCGGGTCCGTCCGGGAATGCACCGATGGTAACGCGCCCCTGGAGTAGATCCACGCCATGCGTGGATAGGGGTCAGAGCCCTTTCCTGCGGAAAGGGATCTGACCCATGGGCCTGCCCTACCCGATGCCCAACCCCGGAATCGCGCTGATGCTGTCCGGGTTGAATCCGGCCAGCTCGGCGAAGTGGCGGCCGCGCGCCACGTAATCGCGGTAGGCACCAAAACTTGGCGCGCCCGGTGACAGCAGCACCACCCCGCCCTGCGCGCCCAGCGCGGTACGCGCCAGCGCCATGGCGTGCGGCAGGTCTCCCGCCGCGTGCAGGCCGAAGCGACCGGCATCGGCCAGCGGCTGCAGCATGGCGTGGATGCGCGGGCCGTTGCTGCCCATGGTCACGATCTCCACCGGTGGCACGTCGTGCGCCATGTGCTGCATGAAATCGGTCCAGTCCAGGCCACGGTCGTGCCCGCCCACCAGCAGCGCGATGCGCTGCCCGGCGAAGCACTCCAGCGCCGCCAGGCTGGCGTGCGGCGTGGTGCTGATCGAATCGTTGATGTAGGTCAGGCCCTCGGCCACGCCAATGCGCTGCAGGCGGTTCGGCAACGGTCGGAAATCCTGCACCGCCGGTGCCAGCGCCACTGCATCCAGCCCCAGCGCTTCCAGCGCGGCCAGCACCGCGCACAGGTTGCCGCGGTTGTGGCGGCCGGGCAGCGGCGTGTTGCGGGTATCGAACACCGCCTGCTCGCCGCGGTGCACGATGTCGCCGCGCATGTGCCAGCCCTGCGGCTGGTTGAACCAGACCACCTCGCTGTCGGGCAGCGCCAGCGCGGCCAGATGCGGATCGGCGGCATTGAGCACGGCGATGCGCGGCGCCGCTTCGGTCACCAGACGCAGCTTGTCTTCAATGTAGCGCTGCTCGGTGCCGTGCCAGTCCAGGTGTTCGGGGAACAGGTTCAGCACCACCGCCACCTGCGGGCGGGCGCCACTGCGCGCCACTTCGCCGGTCTGGTAGCTGGACAGTTCCACCGCCCAGTACGCGGGCGCTGGCTGCGGGTCCAGCACTTCCAGCAGCGGCAGGCCGATGTTGCCGACCAGGCCGGTGCGATGGCCGGCGGCGCGCAGCAGGTGCGCGACCAGCGCGGTGGTGGTGCTCTTGCCCTTGGTGCCGGTCACGCACACGGTGTCGTGCACGATGCCATCGGCACCGGCATGTTCGGCGAACCACAGCGCGGTGCCGCCGATGAAGACCGTGCCCTGCGCGGCGGCCGCCAGCGCGATCGGCTGGTACGGGCTGATGCCGGGCGACTTGATCACCACATCGAACGCGGCCAGCGCCTCGGCGGTGGGTTCACCGCGCACGTCCAGCCGCCCCTGCGTTTCCGCACGCGCCGCCTCGGCTTCAGCAGCCGGGCAGAACAGGCTCAGGGCCAGCGCGGGCAGGCGCGCGCGCAGCACGGAAAATGCCGCACGGCCCTCACGCCCCCAGCCCCACAGCGCGACGCGCTTTCCTTCAAGCTGCGAAATCTTCACGCACCTGTTCCCACAACGCGGCCGGAATGCGGTGCTCGCCCTGCAACAGCAGCAGCGGTGCCAGTTCCAGTTCGGCGGCATCCAGCTGCGGCTGGATCTCGTTGCAGAAGCGCTTCACCAGCACGTCTTCCTTCCATTCCGGGCGCTGCGCCAGGGTCGCCATCGCCGCACGCGATTCGCGGCCTTCGCCCACGCACTCGAACGGCTTGTGGTCCTGGAATTCCAGCAGCGCATCGAAGCCAGCGGCCTGCTCGGCATCGTCCAGCAGGTTGCGGCCGAAGATGCGCACAAGACGCGTCTTGGGCATGAACGGGGCCAGCGCCAGGAAAACGAAATGGCACTTCGGGCAGACGCCGCACCAGCGGTTCACCGGGCGCTCGCCCAGGATGTGGAAATTGCGGTTGCAGCTGGAGAAATGCGCGTCGTAGAAATCGGTCTTGGCGAACTGGCGGGCCACCGCCAGCTCGGACATCGGGCGCAGCAGCGAGTAGTAGTGCAGATCGGCGGCCACCTGCTGCTGCACGTGGTTGCCGAAGGCCTGCTCGAAGGCCCAGCCCTTGGACCACTGGTGGTTCACTTCACCGGTGCCGGGAATCTGGCTGCCGTAGCTGGCCGAACGTTCGTTGGAGAACACCACCTGGTCCACGCCCTGCAGCAGCGCGGCCAGCACCATGATCGCCGAGTTCACCGCGGTAACCGGAATATGGCCGTTCCAGGCACCTTGGCGGTTCAGCTCGAACAGTTCCGGGGCCAGCGCGCGGCCCAGGTTCAGCGTCGGCAGGCCGGTGCGCTCGGCACAGGCGCGGATCAGCTGCGAACCGCCGATCCAGGTCACCGTCTCGTCCACGCCGGCACGGCGCAGCGCTTCAATGCTGACCAGCGAATCCTTGCCGCCGCCGATGGCCACCAGCGCGTGCGGCTGCAGGCCCAGTGCCGGCGCCTGCAGCGCCTGGCCCTGCACCGGCAGGCGGAAGCGCCCGCGCAGGTTCAGGCCGTTGCGATAGGCGAATTCGCCCAGACCATTCAGGTAGATCGTTTCCACAAGCGCAGCGGTATCGGCATCGATCGCATAGCTGTCGATGCTGACCGTCTCCGGCACGCCCGCCTTGTAGTAGCTGACGCCGGCGATCAGGTGCAGCAGCTGCAGTGCGCGCTGCACGGCGGCGGCGCGCGCGTCGTCCAGTACGAACGGCGCACCGGGCACGCTGATGGTTTCCACCATCTCAGGGCCGTCATCGAAGGCGTAGACCAGCTTGGCCACGCCGGTGTCCGCGGCGAATTCGCAGCGGACGAAGCGGAAGCGGGAAACCTGGTGTTTATCGAAAGCAGTCATGGTGGATCCAGTTCAAGCGCGGTCAGGCACGGGCCCGCGCGCGTGCGCGGGTCGTGTCGGTGGGCGGGTGCAGGGTACGAAGGCTGGCGATCACTCGATCACGTCTTCGCGCGGCATCGCCCGCTGGTTGTAAGTGTTGGACATCACATAGCCGTAGGCACCGGCATCGGCGATCAGCATCACATCGTCCGGCGCGGTGGACACCGGCAGCTTGCGGCGCTTGCCGAACACATCGCTGGATTCGCAGATCGGGCCGACCACATCGAATGCCGCCTCGGCATAGCCGCCCTGGCGGCTCAGGTTCTCGATGTCATGCCAGGCGTCGTACAGGGCCGGGCGCATCAGCGTGTTCATGCCGGCATCCAGGCCGACGCGGCGCACGCCGTCCTTTTCCACCACCTGGGTGGCGTGGGTCAGCAGTACGCCCGATTCGGCCACCAGGTAGCGACCCGGCTCGATCGCCAGGCGGAACGCCGGGTGCAGCGCCTTCACTTCGGCCAGGCCTTCGGCCCAGGCGTCCAGGTCGAACGGCTCGTCTTCTTCGCTGTACGGAATCGGCAGGCCGCCACCGATATCGATGGTCTGCACGCTGCCGATGCGGCGGGCGAAACCGGCCAGTTCATCGCACATCAGGCGCCAGTGCTGCGCCGTTTCCACGCCGCTGCCCAGGTGCGCGTGCAGGCCGACCACGCGGGTGCCCAGCTCGGTGGCCGCGCGCACGAATTCGTCCACGCGGGCAATCGGCAGGCCGAACTTCGACTCCTTGCCGCCGGTGCGCACCTTGGCGTGGTGGCCTTCGCCACGGCCCAGGTCCACGCGCAGCCACAGTTCGCGGTTGCGGAACAGGTCCGGCCAGCGCTGCAGCGCCTCCACGTTGTCCACGGTCACGGTCACGCCCAGGGCGAACGCGGCTTCGTATTCGCTGCGCGGGCAGAAGCTGGGGGTGAACAGCACGCGCTTGGGCGACAGTTCCGGCAGGTGCTGGAACACGTGCTTCAGTTCACCGTGCGATACGCATTCCAGGCCGAAGCCTTCGGCTTCCAGCAGCTGCAGGATGGCCGGGTGGCTGTTGGCCTTGATCGCGTAGTAGCGCTGGTCGATCGGCTTGATCGCGGCCAGCGCGCGGGCGCGGGCGCGCACCGTGGGCAGGTGGTAGACGTAGCGCGGCGTGCCGGCGTCGGCCAGCTGCAGCAGGTGCGCACGCTGGCCACGCCACCACGGCGTGCCGCGCGGGCGCACGGTGCCGGCAATCTCGCGCCAGCGCGGGCCGAACACTTCAGTTTCTTCCACCGGCATGGCGCCGCTGTCGATCAGCTCGGCATGCAGGATCGGCAGCAGGCCATCGGCATCGGCCTCGTCGATCACGAAGGTCAGGTTCAGGTCGTTGGACGACTGCGAGATCATGTGCACGCGCTCGCGGCCGAACGTGGCCCACACGTCCGACAGCTTGTGCAGCAGCGAACGCATGCCACGGCCGACCAGGGTGATGGCCGCGCACGGCACGATCACCTTCACCTTGCAGATCTGCGACAGGTCCGCCGACAGCGCGGCCAGCACATCGGTGTTGACCAGGTTCTCGGACGGGTCCAGCGACACGGTGACGTTGGTTTCGGCCGAACCGATCAGATCCACCGACAGCCCGTGCTTCTTGAACAGGCCGAACACATCGGCCAGGAAGCCGACCTGCTGCCACATGCCGATGCCTTCCATCGACACCAGCACGATGCCGTTGCGGCGGCTGATCGCCTTCACCCCCGGCACCGGCGCGGCATTGCCGTCGATGCTGGTGCCCGGCAGTTCCGGGCGCTCGGTATCGAGGATGGCCATCGGCACGCCGGCGTCACGGCACGGCTTGATCGAGCGCGGGTGCAGCACCTTGGCGCCGGTGGTGGCGATTTCCTGCGCCTCGTAATAGTCCAGGCGGGTCAGCAGGCGCGCGTCGGGCACGTCCTTGGGGTTGGCGCTGAACATGCCCGGCACGTCGGTCCAGATTTCCACACGGCTGGCGCCCAGCAGCGCACCGAAGTACGCCGCCGAGGTATCCGAACCACCGCGGCCGAGGATGGCGGTACCGCCGTCGGCATGGCGGGAAATGAAGCCCTGGGTGATCAGCAGGCGGGTCGGCTGCGCGCGGAAGCGCTGCGCCCATTCGCCGTCGGCACGCCACTGGCAGTTCACCGACAGGCGCTGCGACCAGTCGCTCTGGTTCGGCTGCGGCGGCATCGCGTCCAGCCACTGGCGGGCATCCATCCAGCCCATGTCCAGGCCCGACGCGTGCAGGTAGGCCGCGCCCAGGGTGGAGGACAGCAGTTCGCCCTGGCCCAGCACTTCGGCCTGCCAGTCCAGCGTACGGGTGGCGGCACGCGCATCGTCCAGCAGGCCCTGCAGCACGGCCAGGCGCTCGGCCAGCACGTCGTGGCCCAGGCCCAGTTCATCCAGGAAGCCCAGGTGGCGTTCGACCAGCGCGGCCACGCGGTCGCGGCTGTCGGCGGCGCCATCGGCAATGGCGGTCAGTTCATTGGTCACCCCGGACAGCGCCGAGACCACCACCAGCACGCGCGAGCCGGTTTCTTCCGCGCGTTTTTTCGCCAGCTTCCCGATCGTGTCCCAACGGTGGCGACGCGACACCGAGGTGCCGCCGAACTTCAGTACGATCCAACGATCGACAAGGGGGGAAGCTGACATGGATAGGCTATGTGTAATGTGGGGAAGCCGCCCACGGGGGCGGAACCTTCGATTCTAAGCCCAATGGACCCGCCGATGCCCGCCTTCCGCTACCTGCAGCTCGATGTCTTTGCCGACCAGCCCGGCCGCGGCAACCCGCTGGGGGTGGTGCTGGGCGCCGAGGGCCTGTCCGCGGCCCGCATGCAGGCCCTGGCCGCCTGGCTGAACCTGTCCGAGACGGTGTTCTTCCTGCCCCCCAGCGCGCCCGGCGCCGACTACCACATCCGCATTTTCACCCCCGCCAGCGAACTACCGTTTGCCGGCCATCCCAGCGTGGGCGCGGCCTGGGCGGCGGTCACCCGGGGGCTGGCGCACCCGCGCGACGGCGCGCTGGTCCAGCAGTGCGCGGCCGGTCTGCTGCCGGTGCGGGTGAGCGGCGCGGCCGATGCCCCGCACATCGAACTGGCCAGCCCGCCGGCCCGCCGCCTGCAGACCGCCCCCGGCGCGGTGCCGGACACGCTACGGGCACGGGCCGCCGACGGTCAGGCGCCCGAGCTGTGGGACAACGGCCCGCGCTGGTGGCTGCTGCCGCTGCGCGACGCCGCCGCGGTACGCACGCTGGCGCCGGACATGGCCGCCCTGCGCGACTGGAGCAATGCCACCGACGCCACGGGCGTGGCGGTGTTCGCCGCCGAAGACGCCGCGCAGCACCAGTGGGTGGTGCGCGCGTTCTGCCCCGGTGATGCGGTGAACGTGCCCGAAGACCCGGTAACCGGCAGCGCCAACGCGCTGATCGGCGCCTGGCTGGGCGAGCGCGGCGTGCTGCCCGGCGGCAGCGGCAGCTACGTGGCCAGCCAGGGCCGCGAGGTCGGCCGCGACGGTCGCGTCCATGTGCGGGTGGATGCCCAGGGCACGGTGTGGATCGGCGGCCAGGTGCAGTGCGTGATCGACGGCCTCATCCGCTGGTAGCGCCGGGCCATGCCCGGCGGCATCACCGCACCGCGCTGCGCGCTCGCGGGGCATGGCCCCCGCGCTACCATCCCCCATTTCGTTGGAGCTCCCCCTGATGTCCGCACGCCGTTTCCTGCAACTGGATGTGTTTTCCCCGCGCGCCGGCGCCGGCAATCCATTGGCCGTGGTACTCGATGCCGAAGGCCTGGACGACACCACCATGCAGGCCATCGCGCGCTGGACCCGGCTGCCGGAAACCACTTTCGTGTTCCCGCCCGAAACGGCCGGCAGCAGCTACCGCCTGCGCATGTTCAGCCCGCAGAAGGAAGTCCCGTTCGCCGGCCACCCCAGCGTCGGTACCGCGCATGCGGTGCTGCTGGCCGGGCTGGCCACGCCGGTGGACGGCGTACTGGTGCAGGACGGCATTGCCGGCGCGCTGCCGCTGCAGGTGATGGGCGAAGGCGCGCAGCAGCGCATCGCCATCCGCACCCCGCGCGCGCAGCTGGCCGAGACTGCGCCGGCCGATGACCCGCGCCTGGCCGCTGCGCTGCAGGGCTGGCCGCTGGGCACCCTGCCCCCTGCACGCATGCAGGGCGGCCGCAGCTGGTGGGTGGTGCAGGTGGCCGATGAAGCACAGCTGCGCGCACTGCAGCCGGACTGGGACGCGATCGCCACCCTGGCCGAATCCACCGACAGCATGGGCGTGTTCGCCTACGCCTTCAGCGATGGCAATGAGGGTTACGACCTGGCGGTGCGCGCCTTCGTCGGCAACGGGCGGCGCTTCGAAGATGCGGCGTCGGGCGCGGCGAATGCCGTGCTGGCAGCCTGGCTGGACCTGCGCGGGGTGCTGCCGCGCGGCCGCGAACCGTATGAAGTCAGCCAGGGCCGTGAGGTCGGCCACGATGCGCGCCTGACCCTGCGGGTCGATGCGGACGGCGAAGTGTGGTCCGGCGGCCAGGTGCAGACGGTGATCGCCGGCACCCTCGACTGGTGATCGCTGTGGGGCGCCGGGCATGGCCCGGCGCTACCCGGCCTCAGCCCAGTTCGGCATCCAGGCTGATCGGCACCGCACTCAACGCTTTGGACACCGGGCAGTTCTGCTTGGCGTCATCGGCAATGGCGCGGAACTGGGTGGCATCGATGCCCGGCACCACGGCCTTCACCTTCAGGCGGATCTGCGAAAGCTGCGGGCCGCCTTCCATCGACAGATCCACCTTGGCTTCGGTGTCCAGCGAGGTCGGTGTAAACCCTGCCTCGCCCAGTTTGGCCGACAGCGCCATGGTGAAGCAGCCCGCGTGCGCGGCGGCGATCAGCTCTTCCGGATTGGTGCCCTTTTCATCGCCGAAGCGGCTGTTGAAGCCGTAGCGGGTCTTGTCCAGCAGCCCGCTCTGTGGGGTGCTCAACTGGCCCTTGCCCGACTTCAGATCCCCTTCCCAGTGCGCGGTGGCGTGTCGCGAGATTCCCATGTGCTGCTCCTGCGTGGCGTTGGTGAACGCTTACCCTGCCACGGCCAGCGTTAGCCCTGCGTCGCTCCGCCGCAGTGGCAGACGCTGTCCCGGGCCAGCGCCGTGGACACTTCTTCGCCAGGCGGGGGCGCATTTTTCCCTTGTTTTCAGTACTTTCGCGCAGATCGCCCGCATCCCGCAGCGCACCAGAGCCGCGCAATCCCCTGCCGCGCGCCATGTACTGAATCGGTCTGGATATGAAAAAACCTGCACTTTCAGCACTGCGGGCTATTGGCGGCGCCCACGAGTTGCCCTACATTGCGCTTGCCGACGGGGTTCGGCGCCGACCAAACAACCAACCGTTCACGGAACAGGAAACCATGGCAAAGACCGCTAAGAAGGCTGCCCCGAAAAAGGCAGTGAAGAAAGTCGCGACGAAGGCAGCCGCCAAGCCGGCCGCTCCGAAGCCGATCAAGGAAGTGCTGACCAAGTCGGGCCTGGTTGCACACATCGCTGAAGCGTCCGGCGTTGTCGCCAAGGACGTGCGCGCGGTGCTGGCCTCGCTGGAAAGCGCTGTCGCTTCCTCGGTGCACAAGAAGGGTGCTGGCTCCTTCACCCTGCCGGGCCTGCTGAAGATCTCCACCGTCAATGTGCCGGCCAAGCCGAAGCGCAAGGGCATCAACCCGTTCACCAAGGAAGAACAGTGGTTCGCCGCCAAGCCGGCCACCACCAAGCTCAAGGTTCGCCCGCTGAAGAAGCTCAAGGACGCTGCGCTGTAAGCGCGCGCCCCACGGCGATCTTCTGACGGGACGGCCCAGGCCGTCCCGTTTTTTTTGCGCGCAATGTATCCACGCCCAGCGTGGATGCGGCCCCCAGGCCAACCCGCCAGTAGATCCACGCCATGCGTGGATGCGCCCCCCAGGCCAACCCGCCAGTAGATCCACGCCATGCGTGGATGCGCGCCACCCCGCGGCAACCCGCAACACAGCGTTTCCCTGCCCATACCCTGCCCGCCCACAGCCGCGCCAGCATTGGCCGCAGCCGGCATTTTCCGCCGCGGGAACGCACCGGGTGGAACACTGCGTGCAGCGCGGGCCGTCGCCGCCGGTCACTGCCTTGCCTATGGTGGGCACATCCCCCCTCTTTACAGGCGAGCACACCTCTCATGGCCAGCCCCTCCACCCGCTACCGGATCTCGGTGACCCCCATCGAAAAGGACGGGCACCAGTGCACCGGGCGCTGCACCATCGAACTGGAACATCGCGCCAGCCGCGACCTGATGCGCCTGCTGGAAGCCGCCCCGCGCACGCCCGGCCTGAGCGGTGACGAGCGCGCCACCCTGGTGGTCGCCGCGCAGTTGCTGCGCGATATCGTCCAGCGCCATGCCGACAGCGAGGGCCACGCCCTGGCGGCGGTGGCGCCCGACCTGCTGGCCGCGCTGCAGGCATTGGACCAGCGCATCGCATCGCGCTGATTCCCACCCAGCCGATACACTGCCGCCTCCCATTGGCCTCGGGGAGGAGGCAGACATGCGCAGAATCGTGGGGGGCTGCCTTGCCCTCGCCCTGATGGGGTGTTCGCGCGCCCCGGTGGACGCACCCGCGTCGGCCGCCACTACCGCCGCAGCGGCCGACGCCGCTGTCGCGACTGCCGCCGTTGCCGACGCTGCGCCAGGCGCCCTCACAGCGCAGACGGTCGACCCGCTGTTCGGCGCAGTCGCAGCCGGCAGCGAAGCACCCGCGCACATGCTCAACCGCTACATGCTGGACCTGCTCAACGGCAACCGCAGCAGCAGTGATGCGGCCTGGGTCTTCGCCCCGGCCGACCCACGCCACGCCGACGACGCACTGCTGCGGCAGCTGCCGGACCTGCGCAGCCTGCGCCTGGACAGCGAACCGCCCGTTCCCCGCGACAACGAACGCCCCAGCCGGCTGCTGGAAGTGCCGGTGCGGGTACGTGCCGCGACCGGCCAGGGCACCTTCCGCTTCCATGGCTGGTACCGCGTGCAGCCACGCGCGGACGGCCAGGGCTGGCAGATCCAGTCGGCGAAGCTGGAACCCACGCTGGACTGAATCCCTTTCGCAGCGTGCACCCGCGATTCAGCGGCCACCGCTACTCTGTGAGCCACCCATTACCTGCCCGGTCACCGCCATGCGCCTGCGTTCCCTGCTGACCCGTGTTGCTGCATCCACTGTCCTGATCGCCGCGGCGATCGGTGCACAGGCAGCCCCTTCGATTTCCGGCCGCGAACTGTCGGTCGGTGCCAGTGACGTCCAGCAGTACCTGGATGGCAGCTTCCCGCGCACCCAGGACGCGCTGGGCGGACTGATCGCCCTGACCATGAGCCACCCCCAGCTGAGCCTGCCGGCCGGCGAACGCTTGAACCTGGGCATGGACCTGGCGCTGGCCACCGCGGGCGGCAACCCGACCAACCTGGGCAAGGTGAAGCTGAGCAGCGGCCTGCGCTATGACGCACAGACCCAGGGCTTCCACCTGCAGGAACCGACCGTGGACGATTTCACCCCGGCCAGCCAGGGCGGGCGCCTGGATTCGCGCACCCGCGCCCTGCTCAACGCCGCCCTGAGCGACTACGCGCGCCGCGAACCCATCTACAAGCTGGACCCGACCGTGGCCGGCGTGCTGGGCGCCCTGCAGGTACAGTCAGCCCAGGTGAAGAACGGCAAGCTGGTGGTCACCTTCAACCAGAACCTGGGCAGCCTGGTGCCCGCCGGCCTGCTGGGCAAATAAGGTAGCGCTGGGCCATGCCCGGCGGCTTCTGCATTTCCCACGCGTCCCGTTCGCCGGGCATGGCCCGGCGCTACCGCTCACGCCGCCAACGGAATAGCGTCCGGCACGCCAGATGCAGGCGGCCCTTGTAGAGTCGAGCTTGCTCGACTGCCCTTACCCGTAGAGTCGAGCTTGCTCGACTGCCCTTCGCAAAGCAGTCGAGCATGGCTCGACTCTACGATTCCGCTCAGCGCTTGGGCTGCAGCATCGTGCCGGTGCACTTGGGCGAACCGCAGCGGCACTCCCAGATCTTCTTCAGCTTGGCCGTGTGGCGCTCGGCCAGCACGATGCCGTAGTTGTAGGTCAGCTCTTCGCCAGCCTTGATATCGCGCACCGCCTCGATGAACACCTTGTCGCCGCGGCTGTCACCGTCTTCGTCTTCCTCGATCACCGCTTCGCAGTTCGGGTCGCAGCTGTGGTTGATCCAGCGCGCATCGTTGCCCTTGTAGTTGGCATCGATCACCCAGTCATCGTTCAGGGTGAACAGGAAGGTATGGCCGCTTTCCACATCGCCGCTGTCATCGGCATCGACATCGCCATGGCTGCGCAGCAGGCCCTTGTACTGGATCACGCGCTCGCCCTGCTTGATCGGGGCCACGGCGAACACGCCGTTGCCATGGATGGCGGACTTGCGGGCTTGGATCTTCTTGGGCATCGGCAAGGGGGTTGGCAGCAATAGGAACCCCGATTCTCACCCATTCACAGTGATTGCGAAAATCACCCCCATGCCGCAGCATGTCGCCCCACCCCGCTGCCGGGGTGTCCCGCCGCCGGCCCAGCGCCGGCTGAATGGCCGGGTTGGATGCCGGCGAAGAAAAGCGTACAATTTCAGTCCGCTTTAAGAACCACTCGCATCCCCATGTTGCGCGTCACCAAGCTCACCGATTACGCCACCGTCGTGCTGACCGTGCTCGCCGCCCGCCCGGGCGAGGTGCTCAGTGCTACAGAGCTGGCTGAATTCACTGGTCTGGAACCGCCCACCGTCAGCAAGGTGCTCAAGCCGCTGGCCCAGGCCGGTCTGGTGGAAGGCCTGCGCGGCGTGCGCGGCGGCTACCGGCTGACCCGCGCGCCCGGGCAGATCACCCTGTTCGAGGTGGTCGAAGCGATGGAAGGGCCGCTTGCCCTGACCGAATGCAGCCACGACCACCACCAGTGCGGCATGGCGCCCAAGTGCGGCGCGCGCAGCAGCTGGCGGCTGATCAACGATGTGGTGTCCGAGGCCCTGCGCGCTGTCAGCCTGGCCCAGATCCTGCCCCCTCTTCCCCTTGTCGATGACGAACAGCGCCGCACCATCGCTGTCGACGTCGTCTCCTGATCCGTAGGCAGCCCCCCCATGGCCACCGAAACCATCGAAACCGTCGCCCACGACGACACCCCCAACCGCGAGATCCACGAGCAGCTCGGCCGCAAGTATTCGGCCGGCTTCATCACCGAGATCGAATCGGACTCGCTTCCTGCCGGCCTGGACGAGGACACCATCCGTGCCCTGTCGGCCAAGAAGGAAGAGCCGGAATGGATGACGCAGTGGCGCCTGGACGCCTACCGCCACTTCCTGACCATGCCGATGCCGAACTGGGCCAAGCTGCAGATCGCCCCGATCGACCTGCAGGCGCTCAGCTACTACTCCGCGCCGAAGGGCCCGAAGTACGCCTCGCTGGATGACGTGCCCAAGGAACTGCTCGATACCTACGACAAGCTGGGCGTGCCGCTGCACGAGCGCGCCAAGCTGGCCGGCGTGGCGGTGGACGCCGTGTTCGACTCGGTGTCCGTCGGTACCACCTTCCGCAAGGAACTGGCCGAGAAGGGCATCATCTTCTGTTCCATGTCCGAGGCCATCAAGGAACACCCGGAACTGGTGCGCCAATACCTGGGCACGGTGGTGCCGGTGGGCGACAACTACTTCGCCGCGCTGAACTCGGCCGTGTTCTCCGATGGCAGCTTCGTGTTCATTCCCAAGGGCGTGCGCTGCCCGATGGAACTGAGCACCTACTTCCGCATCAACGCCGGCCACACTGGCCAGTTCGAGCGCACCCTGATCGTGTGCGAGGACAAGGCCTACGTGTCCTACCTGGAAGGCTGCACCGCACCGATGCGCGATGAGAACCAGCTGCACGCCGCGGTGGTGGAACTGGTGGCGCTGGAAGACGCGGAGATCAAGTATTCCACGGTGCAGAACTGGTACCCGGGCGACGAGAACGGCGTGGGCGGCATCTACAACTTCGTCACCAAGCGTGCCGAATGCCGTGGCGCGCGCAGCAAGGTCACCTGGACCCAGGTCGAGACCGGTTCGGCCATCACCTGGAAGTACCCCTCCTGCGTGCTGCTGGGCGACGATTCGGTGGGCGAGTTCCACTCGGTGGCGCTCACCCACCACCGCCAGCAGGCCGACACCGGCACCAAGATGATCCACGTCGGCAAGCGCACCAAGAGCAAGATCGTCAGCAAGGGCATCAGCGCCGGCCGCGGCCAGAACACCTACCGCGGCCTGGTCAAGGTCGACCGCAACGCCGATGGCGCGCGCAACTACACCCAGTGCGATTCGCTGCTGATCGGCAAGCAGTGCGGTGCCCACACCTTCCCCTACATCGAGGTGAAGAACCCGGGCGCCACCGTCGAGCACGAGGCCACCACATCGAAGATTTCCGACGACCAGCTGTTCTACTGCCGCGCCCGTGGCATCAGCCAGGAAGACGCGGTGTCGATGATCGTCGACGGCTTCTGCAAGCAGGTGTTCCGCGAACTGCCGATGGAATTCGCAGTGGAAGCCAAGAAGCTGCTGGAAGTCTCGCTGGAAGGGTCGGTGGGTTGACCCGCCTGCTGCCTTCGTTCTGATTATTCAGCCACGCACGGCGTGGCGCTACTGGATTCGTATCATGCTGAAGATCGACAACCTCCACGCCCGCATCGGCGACAAGGAAATCCTCAAGGGCCTGTCGCTGGACGTGAAGCCCGGCCAGGTGCACGCCATCATGGGCCCCAACGGCGCCGGCAAGTCCACCCTGGGCAATGTGCTGGCCGGCCGTGACGGCTACGAAGTCACCGAAGGCAGCGTGCAGTTCGACGGTGTGGACCTGCTCGACCAGGACCCGGAAGCGCGCGCCGCCGCCGGCCTGTTCCTGGCCTTCCAGTACCCGGTGGAAATCCCGGGCGTGAACAACACCTACTTCCTGCGCGCCGCACTGAATGCCCAGCGCAAGGCACGCGGCCAGGACGAGCTGGATTCCATGCAGTTCCTGAAGCTGGTGCGGCAGAAGCTGGCCGTGCTGCACCTGAAGGACGAGCTGCTGCACCGTGGCGTGAACGAAGGCTTCTCCGGTGGCGAGAAGAAGCGCAACGAGATCTTCCAGCTGGCCGTGCTGGAGCCGAAGCTGGCGATCCTGGACGAAACCGATTCGGGCCTGGACATCGACGCGCTGAAGAGCGTTGCCGACGGCGTGAACGCACTGCGCGCGGCCGACCGTTCGTTCCTGGTCATCACCCACTACCAGCGCCTGCTGGACTACATCAAGCCGGACGTGGTGCACGTGCTGGCCGACGGCCGCATCGTCAAGACCGGTGGCCCGGAACTGGCGCTGGAACTGGAAGCCCACGGCTACGACTTCCTGAAGGATCGCGTGGTGCGCGAGGCGGCCGTCTGATGAGCGCCCTGCTCGACTCGATGGCCCAGGCCTTCTGCGGCAGCGACGCGCGCCGCGACGTGCTCGATGCCGCCCTGCGCGACGGCCTGCCGGCTGCTCGCAGCGAAGCCTGGAAGTACACCTCGCTGCGCCAGCTGGAGCGCCGCGCCTTCGCCCCCGCACCGCAGGCCCCAGCCGCGCTGGATGCCGAGGCACTGGCCGACATTCCCGCGCCGCGCCTGGTGTTCGTCAACGGCCGTCTGCACGATGGCCTGAGCGACACCCACGGCCTGCCCGCCGGCGTGCAGCTGGAAGCGCTGTCCAGCGCACTGGCCGCCGGCGAGGATGCCGCGCGCTTCCTTGGCCGCCGCTACGAGCGCAGCGACGAAGTGTTCGCCCGCCTCAACGCCGCCCTGGCCGATGAAGGCGTGGTGCTGCGCGTGGATGAAGGCGTGCAGGTTGAAGTGCCGCTGCAGCTGGTGTTCGCCAGCGTGGCCGGCGATACCGACCTGGCCTGGCACCACCGCCACCTGATCGAACTGCGTGCCGGCGCCAGCCTGGGCGTGGTCGAGCACCGCTTCAGCGTGGGCGATTCGGCACACCTGGACAACACCGTGCTGCACGCCCGCGTGGCCCGCGACGCCGTCCTCAAGCACGCCCGCGTGCAGGCCGGCAGCGCACGCCAGACCAGCTTCCTGCGTACCGATGCGGTGCTGGCGCGCGATGCGCAGTACCACCGCGTCGACCTGGAACTGGGCGCCGCACTCAGCCGCCACGAACTGAACGTGCGCCTGGAAGGCGACAACGCACAGCTGACCGCCAACGGCGTGCTGCTGGGCAATGGCCGCCGCCACGTCGACACCCGCCTGGGCATCGACCACATTGCCCGCGATACCCGCAGCGAACTGCTGTGGCGCGGCGTGGCCGCCAACCGCAGCCGCGTGGTGTTCCATGGCGGCATCCAGATCCGCGAAGGCGCCGATGGCACCGACGCGAACCTGTCCAACAAGAACCTGCTGCTGTCGGCCGATGCCGAGATCGACACCCAGCCGGTGCTGGTGATCGACGCCGACGAAGTGAAGGCCGCACACGGTGCCACCGTCGGCCAGCTCGATGCCAACGCGCTGTTCTACCTGCGCTCGCGCGGCCTGCCGCAGGCCCAGGCGCAGGCCCTGCTGAGCGCCGCGTTCTGCCACGAACCGCTGAAGGTGCTGCCCGACGCGCTGCGCGAGCAGCTGGCACGGCGCTTGGACAAGGCCCTGGCCGAGGCAGGCGTGGCATGAACCTGTCCACCCCGCGCCCGATCGAAGAACGCGCCGCTGCCCCCGACTGGGACCGCGTGCGCCTGGACTTCCCGCTGCTGATGCGCGAAGTGCACGGCAAGCCGCTGGTCTATTTCGACAACGCCAACACCGGCCAGAAGCCGGTGCAGGTGATCGGCGCGGTGGACGAGTTCTACCGCCGCTACAACGCCAATGTCAGCCGTGCGGTGCACGCGCTGGGCACCGAAGCCACCGACGCCTACGAAGGGGCGCGCAACAAGCTGGCGCGCTTTTTGAACGTCCGCGCCAGCGAGCTGGTGCTGTGCAGCGGCACCACCTTCGCGCTGAACCTGGTCGCCTATTCGTGGGCTCTGCCGCGACTGAAGGCCGGTGACGTGATCCTGGTCTCGCGCATGGAACACCATGCCAACATCGTGCCGTGGCAGCTGGTCGCCCAGCGCACCGGCGCCACCCTCCGCGTGGCCGAGATCACCCCCGACGGCGCACTGGACCTGGACGCGCTGCGCAAGGCGATGACCGCCGAGGTCAAGCTGCTGGCCGTGGCCCACGTGTCCAACGTGCTGGGCACGGTGAACCCGGTGCGCGAGATCTGCCGTGAGGCACGCAAGCGCGGCATCATCACCGTGGTCGATGGCTCGCAGGCCGTGCCGCACCGCAAGGTGGACGTGGCCGCGATCGGCTGCGACTTCTATGCCATCACCGGCCACAAGATGTGCGGCCCGACCGGCACCGGTGCCCTGTGGGCCCGCCGCGAACATCTGGATGCCATGCCGCCGTTCCTGGGTGGTGGCGAGATGATCAAGGAAGTCAGCTTCGACGGCACCGTGTTCAACGACGCCCCGCACAAGTTCGAAGCCGGCACCCCGAACATTTCCGGCTTCATTGGCCTGGGCGTGGCCGCCGACTATCTGGAAGCGCTCGGCCAGGACCACGTGGAAACACGCGAAGCCGAACTGCTGGCGCACTTCACCGAAGAGCTGCAGAAGATCGATGGCCTGCGCATCTTCGGCACCATGCCGGACAAGGCCGCGGTCGTCTCGTTCCTGATCGACGGCGCGCATTCCCACGATCTGGCCACCCTGCTCGATCTGGAAGGCGTGGCCGTGCGCTCGGGCCAGCACTGCGCCCACCCGCTGCTGCAGTATTACGGCGTCGCCGCCACCTGCCGCGCCTCGCTGGCGTTCTACAACACCCACGACGAAATCGAGCGCTTCATCGTGGCGCTGAACAAGGTGCGCAAGCTGCTGGGCTGAGCCCGCAGAGCGGGGTCAGATCCCTTCGCGCAGCGAAAGGCTCTGACCCCATCAACGCACCGGCCACTCCCCGCAGCAACGCCTCAGGGTCAGAGCCCTTTGCCCAGCAAAGGGATCTGACCCCGAGCGCTCAAGGGGTCAGATCCCTTTCGCACCGCGAAAGGGCTCTGACCCCGTCAATGCACCAACCAACCGCCGCTGTGACTGCAATGCGCCGCGAATAGCTTGCAGATCCACCGCAGGAATGCCCTGTTCGATGAACGCGGCGTAGCGCCTGCGCCGCTCCTCCACATCGGCAGCCATCAGCTCGAACGCAGAATGGGGCACCAACAGCGCGTTCACCCTGCCCTGTGCATGGGCCCCGTAGCTCGACCAGCGATAGTCCCCTGGATGCGCCACCATCTCCGCCCGCACCGGATTGAGCTCAATGTAGCGCTGACAGGCGAGCAGGTACCGATCCGAATCCACCAGCGTGGAGTGAAAGCGCCCTTCCCAGAGGGTGCCGCTTCGGCCCTGCCGCTCGTTCACCCGGCGCACATAGGCACGGCTCACCGCCTGCATCATCTTCGAGAGCCCACCGGGCGAATCAGGTGTCACCAGCAGATGGACATGGTTGTGCATCAGGACGTAGGCATGGACCCGGCATCCCTGCTGATCCGCCTGGCTGCACAGCAGACGCAGGTAGGTAACGCGGTCGCCATCGCTGAAGAATACCGTCTGCCGATTGTTGCCGCGCTGGACGATGTGTTGCGGGAAACCTGGTGCATCAATGCGGCGCGGGCGGGGCATGGGCGTCTCCGATTGCCAAGGGGGTCAGAGCCCTTTGCCGGGCAAAGGGATCTGACCCCAAGCATCTGCTGCTGCCGCTCCGAAGGCAGTCGGTCGACTACCCGCCATGGCGTCGTCCGATTGGGGTCAGAGCCCTTTCGCGCTGCGAAAGGGATCTGACCCCGGGGGAACCCCGGGGGACCCCGGACCATTTGCGGGCGCCCCCACCCCACCTAGAATGGCGGCATGAGCACCCTGACTTTCCGCGCCGCCACGCCGGCCGACATCCCCGCCCTGATCACCCTGGTCACCTCCGCCTACCGTGGCGATGCCAGCCGCGTGGGCTGGACCACCGAAGCCGACCTGCTGGACGGTGCCCGCATCGACGCCGAGGGCATCCAGGCCGACCTGGACCGCCCGCGCTCGACCATCCTGCTGGCCGAACGCCAGGGCCGCCTGGTGGCCTGCGCCCACGTCGCCGATGTCGACGGCAAGGGCTACTTCGGCATGTTCTCGGTCGACCCGGCCCAACAGGGCGGCGGCGTCGGCAAGCAGCTGATGGAAGCGGCCGAAGCCCATGCCGCGCGCGAGTGGCAGCTGCCGGTCATGCAGATGACCGTGATCGACGTGCGCGATGAACTGATCGCCTTCTACGAGCGCCGCGGCTACCAGCGCACCGGCATCAAGAAGCCCTTCCCCTATGGCGACGAACGCTTCGGCATTCCCAAGCGCGACGACCTGCGTTTTGAAATCCTGGAAAAGCCGCTGGCCGGGGCATCGGCATGAGCGAGGCCTGGACCTTCGTCTGCGCCGGCGCGGAACTGCTGCCGGGTGAAATGAAGAGCGTGTTCGACGAGGTGACCGGCACGCCCATCGTCGTGTTCAACCTGGACGGCGAGCTGTATGCGCTGGAAGACCAGTGCACCCACGAGGAGTTCGAACTGTCCTCGGGCGAGTTCAACACCAACGAAGGCAGCATCGAATGCGTGCTGCATGGCGCACGCTTCGACGTGCGCGATGGTCGCGCCCTGTGCGCCCCGGCCTATACCGCCGTGCCGAAGTTTCCAGTGAAACGCGAGCACGACGCGATCTGGACCCGCGACGACCGCGATTGACCCAGCAAGGGCGTTGCGCGCCCCGGCGCGCGCCCGCTCACCCAGGTAGCGGTTGCGGCGCATACCGGCCGCCACGGGCCTGCCAGGCCACCCCAGGCCCGTTCACGAACGCCCGCCGACCGCGCAGATGCGAATCATTATCGTTGGTGTTATCCTACGCGCCTCATTCGTAACGTTTTGTAACGCCTCCGCGCCATGGCTTTGCCTGCGGCCACCGCCACGCTGTGCCAGCTTGCCCGCCAGGGGTGGCCGCTGCTTGCCGCAGCGCTGCTGACCCTGTTGCTGGGCTGGTCGGCCCTGCATGAGGGCCGGGGCGCGGCGGCACCGTCGATGATGGCGGCCTCGCCAGCCACCCTGCTGGACAGCGCGCCGCACGCGCCCGACGGCGGCCTACCCCCTGACGAGCCCCTGCCGCGCAGCGAAGCGCCGGCCGAAGGTGGGCCCGAAGACGAACCCCTGCCGCCTGCGCAGCTCTGCCAGCGCACGCCGCCGGTCGCGCCGCCGCACACCACGGTCGCCCCCGCAGTCACCACGGCAGTCGCCACCCGCAATCGGCGCCAGCCGCCCTCGCACGCGCCTCCGGCCACCTTGGCCTGATCGCGGCGCGCCTGCGCGCGCTTCGCCGCATCCTCGTTTCCCGCCCGCCTCCGCGGTGCGCGCGTTCCTGTTTCCGCCCTCGTTCCCGCCCCTGTCGCGCACGCGCCGACGGCCCATTCCTGTCTTTCATTCCCATGCCCATGAGCCCCATCAAGAGCCGCAAGCACGCCACCCCGCTTCGT
Organism: Stenotrophomonas sp. SAU14A_NAIMI4_8; assembly: GCF_003086695.1. Classification (NCBI taxonomy): domain Bacteria; kingdom Pseudomonadati; phylum Pseudomonadota; class Gammaproteobacteria; order Lysobacterales; family Lysobacteraceae; genus Stenotrophomonas; species Stenotrophomonas sp. SAU14A_NAIMI4_8. Next base: position 1,201,970 of record NZ_CP025999.1, on the reverse strand, counting down.
TCCCTGCCGCTGGCCACCTTGGCCGCCGGCCTCGGACTGGCCACCCTGCCCGCCCTGGCCCACGCCGAAGCGGCCGACAACGCGCGCACCCTGGACAAGATCGACGTGCACGCCACGCGCGGCTACAAGGCCGACAAGGTGGCCTCGCCGAAGTTCACCCAGCGCCTGCAGGACACCCCGCAGACCATCCAGGTCATCACCAGCGACCTGTTCAACCAGCAGGGCGCCACCACGCTGACCGAGGCGCTGCGCAACAGTCCCGGCGTGGGCACCTTCTACGCTGGTGAGAACGGCAACACCACCACTGGCGATGCGCTGTTCATGCGCGGCTTCGACACCTCCAACAGCCTGTACGTGGACGGCCTGCGCGACCTGGGCTCGATCTCCCGCGATGTGTTCAACATCGAACAGGTGGAAGTGACCAAGGGCCCGGCCGGCACCGACAACGGTCGTTCGGCACCGACCGGTGCGATCAACCTGGTCAGCAAGCAGGCCAACCTGCAGGACGCCACCTCGGCCAGCATTTCGCTGGGCAGCGACCAGCAGCGCCGCACCACCGCCGACTGGAACCAGTCGCTGGGCGCCACCAGCGCGCTGCGCATCAACGGCATGTGGCAGGACAGCGACCAGCCCGGCCGCGACCACGTGCAGAACAAGCGCTGGGGCATCGCACCCTCGCTGGCCTTCGGCCTGGGCACCGCGACCCGCTACTACCTCAACCTGCTGTACGTGAAGCAGGACAACGTGCCCGATGGCGGCGTGCCCACCCTGGGCCTGCCGGGCTGGACCCCGCAGCCGACCCTGGAAGCACTGGCCGGGCACCCGGTCGATCCGGAAAACTTCTACGGCACCCGCGCCGACCACGATGACGTGACCGCGCAGATGGCCACCTTCCGTTTCGAGCACGACTTCAACGACAGCGTGCGCCTGACCAACACCGCGCGCTGGGGCCGCACCGAACAGGACTACCTGCTCACCGCCTTCATGGGCACCGGCGTGCGCGGCGCGGGCGGCCGCCCGACCGGCAACATCACCTATACCAACCCGGCCGACCTCTCCAGCTACGCCATCGCGCGCAGCCTGCCGACCTTCAAGGATCAGCGTAATACGATCCTGACCGATCAGCTGAACCTGCGCGCGGACTTCGCCACCGGCGCGGTCGGCCACGCCCTCAGTGCCGGTCTGGAATTCACCCGCGAAGAACTGGACAGCTACGGCCAGGCCGCCACCGCCGGCACCAGCTGGCCAGCCGCCAACCTGTACGACCCGGACTGGAACGTCAGCGGTCTGAACTGGGCGCACAACGGTGCCGACGCGCATGGCAAGACCACCACGTCCTCGGTCTACCTGTTCGACACCCTGTCCTTCGGTGAAAGCTTCCTGCTGACCGCCGGCGTGCGCGCCGACCACTACAAGACCGAGTACGCCAGCGCGTCGGTGTGTGGCGGTCGTGGCAGCCCGGTGTGCGGCAGCAACCCCACCGGCACCGTGCTGCGCAACCCCACCCTGGAAGCCAGCGACACCCTGCTGAACTGGAAGCTGGGCGCGCTGTACAAGGTGGGCGACACGGTCAGCCTGTACGCCAACTACGCCATTTCCCTGCAGCCGCCGGGCGGCGCCAACTTCCAGCTGAGCAGCTCGGCCAGCAGCGCCGACAACCCCAAGCTGGACCCGCAGAAGGCCAAGACCTTCGAAGTGGGCAGCAAGTGGGGCTTCATGGATGACGCACTGGCGGTGAACCTGGCGCTGTTCCAGACCGACGTGGACAACGAGATCAACACCACCGTGCTGGACGATGCCGGCAACCCCACACAGACCGGCAGCAAGCGGGTGAAGGGCGTGGAACTGTCGGCAGTCGGCCGGGTGACCGAGAACTGGTCGGTCAGCGCCGGCTTCAGCCACCTGGATACCGAAGTGAAGGAAGGCGCGAAGGTGGCCGCCGACGGCACCACCAACCTGACCTACACCCCGGACGATACGTTCACCGGCTGGACCAGCTACCTGCTGCCGCATGGCATCACCGTGGGCGGTGGCGTGCGCTACGCCGCCGGCATGCACCGCGGCACCGACGGCGCGGTGGGCACCCCGTCGTTCACCAAGTCCTACGCGGTGTACGACGCCATGGTGTCGTGGGACGTGAACGAGCACGTGTCGCTGCGCTTGAACGGCTACAACCTGTTCGACAAGCAGTACGTGGCCAGCATCAACAAGAGCGGCTACCGTTACACCCCGGGTGCACCGCGCACCTTCCTGCTCAGCGCGGACATCCGCTTCTGATGCAGCGCGTGGGGGAGCCCGTCTCCCCCGCGCCTTTCGAGGAATCGCCATGCTGCTGCATGTTCCGCAGGTCCTGTCTTCCGACGATGTCGCCCAGCTGCGGCAGCGCCTGGATGCGGCCGACTGGGCCGATGGCCGCGAAACCGTGGGCGTGCAGGGCGCGCGGGTAAAGCACAACCAGCAGTTGCCCGATGCATCGCCGTTGAAGGCCGAACTGGGCAGCATCGTGCTGGCCGCGCTGCAGCGCCACCCGCTGTTCTTCGCTGCGGCCCTGCCGCTGAGGATCCTGCCGCCACGTTTCAACCGTTACACCGGTGGCGGCACCTACGGCTTCCATGTGGACGGCGCAGTGATGAACCTGGCCCACGGCGAACAGCTGCGCTCGGACATTTCCTGCACCCTGTTCCTGTCCGCCCCCGAGGAATACGACGGCGGCGAGCTGGTGATCAGCGATACCTATGGCGAACACGAAGTGAAGCTGCCCGCCGGTGACCTGATCGTCTACCCGTCCAGCAGCCTGCACCAGGTCACTCCGGTCACCCGCGGCGCGCGCGTGGCCTCGTTCTTCTGGGTGCAGAGCATGATCCGCGACGATGCCCAGCGCCGCCTGCTGTGGGAAATGGACACCTCCATCGAGCGCCTGCGGCAGACCAGCGCCGACCCCGGTGCCGTGCTGCAGTTGACCGGCGTCTACCACAACCTGTTGCGGCGCTGGAGCGAGGTCTGAGCGATCTACCCGGCACGCGACGCCACCTGACAATCGTTCTCATTTGCAACTGCTAACCGCTCTCATTACAATCACGCCTCGTTGACGCCGGCGTTTCCGGCCGTTCCCAGGGTTGCCCATCTTGCTTGGCCCGCTTCGCCCCCGCCCGCTTCGCCACGTGCAGCTTGGTACCGCCATGCGCGGCCGCCGGCCTGCGCTGGCCAGCCTGTTGGCGTGGATCGCGATGCTGGCGTTGCTGCTGGGCACCCTGCCGCTGTTGCCGGTTGCCCACGCGGGCCTGGCCCAGGCGCAGCAGCAGCCGCTGGAAGAGCGTGGCGGTGAGCGCGGCGCGCACGAAGAGGCCCCGGCCAAGCTGCGCCGCTGCGCTGCAGCCCCGCAGAAGACAACCGACACGGCGCCGCCCCTGCTGCTGGCACGCCAGTGGCTGCACAGCGAACTGCAGTTGATCCCGACCGCGCCGGCGCATGCCGTCGCGCAGCCGGACTGGCCGCTGGCCGCTCCGGACACGCCCTGGGCCGACGCGCCCGGGCGTCGCCAGCAACGCGGCCAGGCGCCGCCGCTGGCCTGATCCCCGGCCCTGGCTGACCGCATCGGCGGTACAGCCAGCGCGCCGCTGCGTGTTCGTTCCCTGCCGCCCCTGACCGGGCATTCCTGCCGCCACCGCGCCTGCCGCGCGGTTCCGCGCGCGCTCGCATCCTTCGAGGTTCCTGCCATGGCCCAGCGCCATCGTGTTCGTTCGTCCCTGTCCCGCCACCTGCTGACCAGCGCCGTGCTGGCGGCCTTCGCCGCCCCTGCCTACGCCAACGGTGCCGCCGCCGGCGCACCGCAGACCCTGGATACCGTGGTGGTCACCGCCTCGGGCTTCGAACAGAAGATCATCGACGCCCCGGCCAGCATTTCCGTCATCACCCAGGAAGAGCTGACCACCCGCCCCTACATGACCCTGCTGGACGCGGTGCGCGACCTGGAAGGCGTGGACGTGGGCGAAACCCGCGACAAGACCGGCCAGGGCACCATTTCCATGCGTGGCATGGGCTCGGATTACACGCTGATCCTGGTCAACGGCCGCCGTCAGAACAACCACGGCGACATCTACCCGAACAACTTCGGCGGCAACCAGTTCAACCACATCCCGCCGCTGGATGCGATCGAGCGCATCGAAGTGATCCGCGGCCCGGCCTCCACCCTGTACGGCGCCGATGCCATGGGCGGCGTCATCAACATCATCACCAAGCGTTCGCTGGACCGCTGGAGCGGTTCGGCCACGCTGGGCGGCACGTTCGAAACCGACGACCAGTTCGGCGACGACCGCACCGCCGATGTCTACGTGACCGGCCCGCTGGTGCCCAACGTGCTGAACCTGTCGGCGCGTGCCAGCTGGTACGACCGCGATGCCTCCAACCCGGTGTACAGCCCAGTGCTCGACCCCAGCGGCGTGGCCCACGACCGCTCGCTGGGCTTCGGTGGCGGCGGCAAGACCGTGGACAACACCAACAAGGCCGGCGGCATCAGCCTGGACTGGAACATCAGCGATGCCCAGCGCCTGACCCTGGATTACGACACCTCGCGCCAGGAATACGACAACGCGATCAAGATCAACGATGCCGGCGAAGAGGAATACCCGGTCGGCACCGTGGACAGCATCAGCAGCATCTGGCGCAGCAGCAATTTCTGCCGCGGCGCCAGCGGCGCCAACGCCAACGCCTGCCGCAACAACGGCGGCACCTGGTCGCGCCGCGCCGATCCGCGCGTGGGCTACAGCCCCAGCCAGGAATTCACCCGCGATGCCTGGGCGGTCACCCACGAAGGCCGCTGGGGCTTTGGCAACAGCCTGGTTTCGCTTTCGCACGTGGCCACCAACAACGACGGGCGCACCATGCCCTTCACCGTGGCCGAGCGCGTGCAGCTGCTGCAGATGATCGATGCCACCGGCCCGTATGCCGGGCTGCCGCTGGCCGAACGCCGCGCGCTGGCCGAATCGACCTTCCTGCCGCGCCCGGCTCGCACCCTGGAAAGCGAGCAGTACACCCTGGATGCGAAGCTGGACATTCCGTTCCAGGCCGCCGGCCAGCACGTGGCCGTGGTCGGTGCGCAGGTCATCCGCGGTGAACTGACCGACGGCGTGTTCGGTACCGAGCGCGGCACGCCGGGCCTGAGCCAGGACCACAACATGTACTCGCTGTTCGCCGAGGACACCTGGACCGTGCTGGCCCCGCTGGCGATCACCTACGGCCTGCGCTACGACGACCATGAAGTGTTCGGCGACCAGCTCAGCCCGCGCCTGTACGGCGTGTACACCGTCAACGAGGCCTGGACGGTGAAGGGTGGCATCAGCACCGGCTTCAAGACACCCAAGACCACCCAGCTGTACGACGGCGTGATCGGTTTCGGTGGCCAGGGCACCTCGCCCATGTTCGGCAACCCCGACCTGAAGCCGGAAACCAGCACCAGCACCGAACTGGCCGTGTACTGGCAGCACCCGGCCGGGCACAGCTTCAACGCCACCGCCTTCCACAACCGCTTCGACGACAAGATCGCCTCGCAGCCCTGCGGTGCGGCGCTGACCCTGTCGTGCAGCTCCACTGGTGAATATGCCGACCTGGGCTATGCCAGCAGCACCCGCACGGTGAACATCGACGAGGTGGTGATCCAGGGTGCCGAAGTGGCCGGACGCTGGAACATCAGCGATCAGTTCAGCCTGCGCGCCAACTACACCTTCACCGACAGCGAGCAGAAGAGCGGCGCCGAGAAGGGCCGACCGCTGGGCAACAGTGCCCGGCACATGGCCAACGCCACCTTCGACTGGCGCGCCAGCGACCGCTTCAACGTATTCCTGACCGCCGAAGCGCGCTCCAAGCGCTATGGCGGCATCAGCACGGTGACCGGCCAGGAACGCTACTACAAGGATTACACCGTGCTGCACCTGGGCGCCTCGTTCGAAGCCACCGAGTGGCTGACGGTGAACGCCCGCATCAACAACCTGCTGGACCGCGACTTCACCACCTACCAGACCTTCTTCACCGATCTGGACGGCGATGGCATCTACACCGATGACACCAATGAAGTGCTGTTCGAGGACGACTACAACAACAAGGACAAGGCCCGCAGCGTCTGGGTCAGCCTGAACTTCCGCTTCTGAGTGGTGGCACCCACCGCCCTGCGGTGGTGGGTGCCAACCGACCTGCTGTGGTGGGTGCCCACCGACCTGCTGTGGTGGGTGTCCACCGACCTGCTGTGGTGGGTGCCAACCGCCCTGCTCTGGTGGGTGCCAACCTTGGTTGGCACCGCCCTGTTCTGGTGGGTGCCAACCTTGGTTGGCACCGCCCTGTTCTGGTGGGTGCCAACCTTGGTCGGCACCGCTCCATCCACGCATGGCGTGGATCTACCCGTGGGTGCCAACCTTGGTCGGCACCGCTCCATCCACGCATGGCGTGGATCTACCCGTGGGTGCCCACCTTGGTCGGCACCGCTCCATCCACGCATGGCGTGGATCACCCGCGCGGGATACACAACGACACCTAATTGCGAGCCATTCTCATTAATGCTGTAATGGGTGGTCTTCACCTGCCCCGAAAAACACCGTGAGCCGTCCTGCCTCGTCCACCGTGCAGCAGCAACAGAGCCGTGGCTTCTGGCTGCGTACCCTGCACCAGTGGCACTGGATCAGCTCGGCGGTGTGCCTGATCGGCATGCTGCTGTTCGCGGCCACCGGCCTGACCCTGAACCATGCGGCGAAGATCGAGGCCAAGCCGCAGGTGCAGAACCATCAGCTGGAACTGCCGCAGGCACTGCTGGCCCAGCTGGGCACGCGCGAAGACGGCAATGCGCCGATTCCGCGCCCGGCGCGGCAGTGGCTGGACCAGCAGCTGGGCATCGCCATCGGCGGCCGCCCGGCCGAATGGTCGCCCGAAGAAATCTATCTGTCGCTGCCGCGCCCCGGCGGCGATGCCTGGTTGAGCATCGACCGCGAGACCGGCGCCGTGGAATACGAATCCACCTCGCGCGGAGTGGTGTCCTACCTCAACGACCTGCACAAGGGCCGCAACGCCGGCCCGGCCTGGGGCTGGTTCCTGGACCTGTTCGCGGTGGCCTGCCTGGTGTTCTGCATCACCGGCCTGTTCCTGCTGCACCTGCATGCGCGGCAGCGGCGCATGACCTGGCCGCTGGTCGGCCTGGGCTTGATGATTCCGCTGCTGATCGCCCTGCTGCTGATCCACTGACTTCCTACCGTTCCCTTCGGAGCCGCCCCATGCGCGTCACCCTCACCATCGCCCTCAGCGGCCTGCTGGCCACCAGCCCCGCCTACGCCACCACGCTGGACATCAACGTTGAAGTGCCCAAGCTCAACGTGGCCGAATACCACCGCCCGTACGTGGCGGTGTGGCTGGAAGGGGCCGACCAGAAGGTCGCCGCCAACCTGTCGGTCTGGTACCAGCAGACCAGCAACAGCGAAGGCCACGGCACCAAGTGGCTGCCCGACCTGCGCCAGTGGTGGCGCAAGAGCGGCCGCACCCTGCAGGTGCCGGTGGACGGCGTGACCGGTCCCACCCGCCCGGCCGGCAAGCACGCGCTGTCGTTCAGCGACAAGCAGCCGGCGCTGAAGCAGCTGGCCCCCGGCAACTACACCCTGGTGGTGGAAGCGGTGCGCGAAGTGGGCGGCCGCGAACTGCTGAAGATCCCCTTCACCTGGCCGGCCACCGCCGCACAGAACGGAAAGGCGCAGGGCGCCACCGAACTGGGCCTGGTCACCCTGGCTGTGAAGCCCTGATTCCCCTTTCCGGGGTCAGAGCCCTTCCTGCGGAAGGGATCCGACCCCGGGGTCGGATCCCTTTCCAGCGGAAAGGGCTCTGACCCCACCCACCCAACGTCCCTGGAGTCTTCCGCATGAAGCGCACGCTCGTCCTAGCCGCCGCCCTGGCCGCTGCTCTTCCGTTCTCCGCCCTGGCCCACAAGGCCTGGCTGCTGCCCTCGCAGACGGTGATTGCCGGCAACGCGCCGTGGATCACCGTCGATGGCGCCGTGTCCAACGACCTGTTCTATTTCAACCACGTGCCGCTGCGCCTGGAATCGCTGGTGATCACCGCGCCGGACGGCAGCACCGTGCAGCCGCAGAACGCGGCCACCGGCAAGTACCGCAGCGTGTTCGACATCGAACTGAAGCAGCAGGGCACCTACCGCATCGCCTCGGTGAACGATGGCCTGTTCGCCACCTACGAACTGAACGGCGAGCGCAAGCGCTGGCGCGGCACCGCCGCCACCTTCGGCGAACTGCCCAAGGATGCGAAGAAGCTGGAAGTGAGCCAGTCGGTGGGCCGGGTGGAAACCTTCGTCACCAACGGCGCGCCGAACGACACCGCGCTGAAGCCGACCAACCGCGGCATCGAGCTGGTGGCCGTCGGCCACCCCAACGATCTGTTCGCCGGAGAGGAATCGACCTTCCGCGTGCTGGTCGATGGCAAGCCGGCCGCCGGCCTGGACTTCGAGATCGTGCGCGGCGCCACCCGCTACCGCAATGCGCAGGACGAACTGAAGGTGACCAGCGACGCCAAGGGCGAGATCAAGGTGACCTGGCCGGAAGCCGGCATGTACTGGCTGGAAACCGGCACCGAGGACAACAAGACCTCGGTGAAGCAGGCCGCCAAGCGCCGCCTGAGCTACGTCGCTACGCTGGAAGTCCTGCCGCAGTAACCACACCGCGGCGGTGCCGGGATGCTTCCGGTACCGCCGCCTGCACCGCCTGACATGACCGATACCTCGCTCGACATCGCCCGCCTGGGTGGCACCACCATGGGCACCACCTGGAGCGTTTCGCTGGTGGCGCCGCGCCAGCGCGACCTGCATCCGTTGCATGCGGGCATCCAGGCCCGCCTGGACGCGGTGGTCGCGCAGATGAGCACGTGGGAACCCGGTTCCGACTTGAGCCGCTACAACAGCGCGCCGGCGGGCCAGCACTGCGTGCTGCCGGCCGAAACCCGCCACGTGCTGGCGTGTGCGCAGACCATCGCCGCCGCCAGCGACGGCGCCTTCGATCCCACGGTGGGCCCGCTGGTGGCGCTGTGGGGCTTCGGCGCGCATGCCGGTCCACGCGCCCTGCCCAGCACCGATGTGCTGCAGGCCACGCGCGCGCGCTGTGGCTGGCAGCGCCTGCAGTGGCAGGGCGACGCACTACTGCAACCCGGCGGGCTGGAACTGGATCTGTCGGCGATCGCCAAGGGTTTCGGCGTGGATCATGTCGCGGCGTGGCTGCGCAGCCAGCAGATCGATGCGGCACTGATCGAAGTGGGCGGCGAACTGGCCGGCTATGGCCACAAGCCGGATGGGCAGCCATGGCGCGTGCTGGTGGAATCGGCGCCGGAAGAAGATGCCGCCAGCGAGCTTCCGCCGCGCGTGCTGGCGCTGCATGGCAAGGCGGTGGCCACCTCGGGCGACCGCTGGCACCAGTACAGCACTGATGGCCAGGCCTACAGCCACAGTCTGGACCCGCGCACCGGCATGCCGGTACGCCAGGTCGCCGCGGCCGTGACCGTGGTGGCCGACGATGCCATGCACGCCGATGCCTGGGCCACCGCGCTCACCGTGCTGGGCCAGGCCGCCGGTATGGCGCTGGCCGAGCGCGAGGGGCTGGCCGTGCGTTATCTGCTGCGCAGTACCGGCGGCCCACAGGAACATCTGAGCAGCGCCTTCCAGCGCCTGCTGGACGAGCAGGCCGCATGAGCCGTCGTCCCTCGCGCGCACTGCTGGGAAATCTACTGGTGCTGGCGCTGCTGGCCGTGGCCGCCACCGCCCTGCTGCGCCTGCACCTGGGGGAAACCTGGTGGCAGGGCGCACCGACGCCGCGCCATTGGCATGCCGCGCTGATCGCCCTGGTGCTGTACGCGCTGGCCTGCACCGCGGTGTGGTGGCGTGGCCGCCGCCGCGACGACCACAGCGCCGATGGTGCCGCACCCTTGCTGCTGGTCTGGTCCAGCCAGACCGGCTTCGCCCGCGAGCTGGCCGAACGCAGCGCCGAGGCCCTGCGCGCGGCCGGGCTGCCAGTGCGCCTGCGCGGCCTGCATGAAGTGGATGGCACCCTGCTGGCCGACAGCACCCGCGTGCTGTTCATTGCCAGCACCACCGGTGAAGGCAATGCGCCCGACCATGCCCTGCCCTTCCTGCGCGGCACGATGAGCGCCTCGCCTGCATTGGGCCACCTGCACTACGGCGTGCTGGCGCTGGGCGACCGCAGCTATGGGCACTTCTGTGCCTTCGGCCACCAGCTCGATACGTGGTTGCGCCAGCATGGCGCCCATCCGATGTTCGATGTGGTCGAGGTCGACAATGCCGACCCGGCCGCACTGCGCCACTGGCAGCAGTTGCTGGGGCAGATCGGCGGCGGTGCCAGCGAACTGCCCGACTGGAGCCCGGCCGAATATCAGCCGTGGACGCTGCTGCAGCGCGAGCACCTCAATCCGGGCAGCCTGGGCGGACCGGTGTACTGGCTGCGCCTGCAGCCCCCGGCGGGCAGCGAAGCGCTGTGGCAGGCCGGCGACATCGCCGAAGTCGGCCCGCAGCACGCCGCGCACAGCACGCGCGACTGGCTGCAATCGAACGGCTTCGATCCGGCCCTGGAGCTGGACGACGGACAGACCCTGCTCGACCGCGTTGCGCGTTCGCACCTGCCGAACCTGGTGACACCCGGCGACCTTGCCGGCCTGCTGGCGGCACTGCAGCCGCTGCCGCATCGTGAGTATTCCATCGCATCGGTGATGGCCGACGGTGCGCTGGAACTGCTGCTGCGCCGCCAGCTGCGTGCCGACGGTACAGCGGGTATCGGCAGTGGCTGGCTGTGCGACCACGCCGCCATCGGCGAACCGGTGCAACTGCGCCTGCGCCGCAACGACAACTTCCATGGCGTGGCCGCCGACGTGCCCCTGCTGCTGATCGGCAATGGCACCGGCATCGCCGGCCTGCGCGCGCACCTGCACGAACGCGCCCGTACCGGCGCGCAGCGCACCTGGCTGCTGTTCGGCGAACGCTCGGCGGCCCACGATTTCCACTTCGGCCACGAACTGCAGGCGATGCAGGGCAACAGCACGCTGCAGCGGCTGGATGCGGTGTTCAGCCGCGATGGCGGCGCGCACCGCTACGTACAGGACCGGCTGCTGGCCGAAGCGGCAACGCTGCGGCAGTGGGTCGATGAAGGCGCCACCATCCTGGTCTGCGGCAGCCTGCAGGGCATGGCCCCGGCAGTAGATGCGGTGATCGAGCAGGTGCTGGGTGCCGAAGGCAAGGAAGCACTGCTGCTGGCCGGCCGCTACCGCCGCGACGTGTATTGAGGGGTCGGATCCCTTTCCGCAGGAAAGGGCTCTGACCCCATCCACGCATGGCGTGGATCTACCACTGCGGCGGGGTCGGACCCCTTTCCGCAGGAAAGGGCTCTGACCCCATCCACGCATGGCGTGGATCTACCACTGCGGCGGGGTCGGATCCCTTTCCGCAGGAAAGGGCTCTGACCCCATCCACGCATGGCCCGGCGTTACCCGGCGCTCGTTACCCGTATCGCCAACAACTCACCACCGCCCTGCAACGCGTGGCGCTGGCGCTCACCGGCGGCCAACCACGCGGTATCCCCGGCCTGCAGCGGCGGCAGCCCGCTGTCCGCACCGAAGTCTGCATGCCCGGCCAGCAGGTACAACGCCCAGGCCACGCCCGGTTCGCAGAAGAAGAACATCGATCCCACCAGCGGCCGGTGCAGCAGCTCGGCCTGCAGCACATCGCGCTGCCACATCAGGTTGAAATCGTGGGTGGGGCCATCCACCAGTTCCCCCTGCAGCGTCTGCTCACCCGCAAAGCGCACGCGCCCGTGCGGCGGCAGCACCTCGGCCACGTGGCCATCTTCGAAGCGCAATCGCACGCCGTTGCCGTGCAGCAGCACCAGTTCGCGCTCCACCCCGGGAAACGCCGAAAACGCGGCATCCTGCTCGATCTCGGCCACCGACAGGCGCAGCGCCCAATCATCGCCGTGTGCCGGCAGGCGCAGGATCTCGCGGGTCCAGCCCAGACCATTGCGCCAGCGTTCGCGGCGGTAGTCCAGGCTGGAAATCACCTGGCTCGGGGTGTGCAGCAGGGAATCGGTGTCCATGCCCGCATTGTAGGTGCGTGTGTCAGCCTGCGCCGCCACAACCGCCGTCCAGCAGCTTGGAATGTTTCAGCCAGTCCGGATCGGGATAGTAGGCAAAGACCAGGGCGCCACCGCGCAGCGAATCGATCAGCGGCCGCGACACCGACAGCCGCACCGCCGGGCAGCCCAGGCTGCGGCCCAGCCGCCCCTGCAGCCGGGCCACCGTCGGGTTCACGTAGGGCGCACCATGGATCACGATCGCGCGATCGCGCGCCAGATCGTTGTAGCCCGGCTCCAGCCCATCCAGGCGCAGCGAATAGCCGTTGCCGCCCATGTAGGTCTCCTTCGCAGTGAAGGCCCCGATGCTGGACATGAAGCTGCCATCGCGGTTGGAAAAATGCTCGGTGCGGTTGCCACCGCTGTTGCGCCCATGCGCCACCCACTCCTCGAACAGCAGGCGCTGGCGTGCCAGGTCGAACACCCACAGCCGCTGCTCGGTGGACGGCCGCGAGTAATCGATCACCGCCAGCCGTTCGCCGCTGACGCCCAGCTCGGGGCGCTGCAGCGAACAACGCAACGCCGTTGCCGCCAGCTTCAGTACCTGGCGGTCGGCATTGGGCGCGGTGCGTGCCAGCAGCGCGGTCAGGTCTTCGGTGCTGGCGGTGGCCGCCGCCGGTGGTGCGGCGGCAGAGGCCGCACCGGCCAGGATCGCCAGCAGGCCGCCAGCGGCCCGCCAGCACGTGCGTGAAACGTTCATGGGTGACGGCAATCTGCTCAGGACTTCTTCGACGTGGGCGCGGCCGGCTCCGATTCCAACACGGGCTGCATGCCCGATTCAGCCGCGCTTGGGCGTACCGCCGGCAGCGAGGTCACCAGCAGGGTCGTACCGGGCACCAGCACCTGGTACAGCTGGTGGGCGAAATCGGCCGGCAGCGCCATCGGCAGCGAGGGCGTGGCCAGCAGGTCCGGCGTGGCCTGCGCGCTGTCCTGGCCCAGCAGCGGATACGCGGTCCACTGGTGCAACCGCTGCTGTGCATCCAGCGGGCTGGGCGTATCGCTGTAGCCCTGCCCCATCACGAACAGCGTGGTGCCCTGGAACGCCGGCAACGCATCGGCGCGCAGCGGCGATTCGCCGATCATCACCCCATCGCGCAGCACGTACAGCCGCTGGTCCTGCAGGCTGACCAGGATGCCGACCTGGCCGGCAGGCGCGGCGGCATCGTTCCACCACGCCGCGGCAGCGCTGCCTGCTTCGCCGTCCGGCAGCGCCTGGCCCTTGGCATTCACCGGCGCCAGCACGGCCGGGTAGGCCAACGTCATTGGCGCGCTCTTGGCATCGGCCACCACCACCGTGTCGCCGCGCTGGGTGGCACTGAACAGTTTCTGCGCGAAGGCCTGCGGCAGGCGCACGCAGCCGTGCGAGGCCGGGTGACCGGGCAGGCTGCCGCCGTGCAGGGCGATGCCGTCCCAGGTCAGCCGCTGCATGTAGGGCATGGGCGCGCTGTTGTAGAGGTTGGAGCGGTGGTCCTTGTCCTTCTGCAGGATGGTGAACACACCGGTGGGCGTTTCGTGCCCGGTCTTGCCCGAGCTGATCGTGCTCAGCCCGATCGCGATGCCGTTGCGGTACACATAGGCGCGCTGCTCATCCAGGCTGACCACCAGCACGATCGGTCCGGACGGCGAGATTTCCGGGTGCCACAGATATTCGCCGGGCTTCAGATCGGTCGGCCCGCGCACCTCTGCGCTGGCAGGAGCAGTGGCCGTTGCAGCTGCAGCTGCAGGCGTGGCCGCGCTGGCCGCACTGGTGGCACAGGCCAGGGCAAGCGCCAACGGCAATGCAAGACGATGAAGGGACATCCGGTGGCTCCATTCCATGGGGAGCCTCCACGCTACACCATCGCCACGTCGTGGCCGTGCGCAGAAAAAGAAATTGCCCGGCGACACCACCATGTGTCGTACCGGGCAATCGTCACGTCCCTGTCGGCCTGCTGCCATTCCCCGCGTCCTGCGGTATGGGAATGTTGCGTCCTGCACGCGGCCGCGTCTGTCCTGTTTGTATCTCAGCCCCTTCCACAGGTCTGTGATGCCACCATCCTGGTGATTGGTGTCGCCTCCGTGCGACGGTCGGTGGTCACGGCCTTCCTGTCCGCGACCAGTGAACCAGCCTCCTGCCGGTTCCGACGATCCTGATGTCATCGCCTGGGTACGGTTCGCACCGGTACCGATCCGGGTACCGGATCCGCGGGCAACAGCCTGTTGCCGACGGTGATCCGCTGTCGATTCCGTTCAACGATTCCTGTCCCTATCCCCTTCACCTGCGCCAGATCCTCTACGCGGTGAAACGGGCCGTGTGTGCGCCGGTGCTCGACGATTGCCGCAGCCTTCCTGGCCCCGACCATCGACAGTCCCTGCTGCAGCGCCTGGGCATCGGCCCGGTTGATGTCGATGGGCTCGGCGGCTTGCGCCCCCAGCATCCACATTCCCAGCACCAGCGCCCTTAACACGACACTCCAAGGCACGACGTGTATCTCCTTGTGGTTCTGGCCGTCCCGACCGGCAATCCCGTCGGCCGAAACAGTGTCCGTCACCACATGTGCACAGCCTATCGGTTTCACAGATTTCTAAAAGCCAGCCAACTACCCGACGTCGTGTAGGAAAAACCCTACCCCCACCACAGGCGTAGAATGCGCGGATCAGCCATGCAACCGGAGTTTCAGATGGACAGCGCCAAGCTCGGCCAATTCGTCAATGAAAAGTGGGACAGCGAAATCGTCCCGCAGTTGGTCGACTACATCCGCATTCCCAACAAGTCGCCGATGTTCGACGCCAATTGGGTGCAGAACGGCTACATGGAGCAGGCGGTCACCCTGATGGAAAACTGGGCCAAGGCCCAGCAGCTGCCCGGCCTGAAGGTCGAAGTGGTCCGCCTGGAAGGCCGTACCCCGCTGATTTTCCTGGAAATCCCGGCCACCGGCGCGGAAACCGGCGACGACACCATCCTGCTCTACGGCCACCTGGACAAGCAGCCGGAAATGACCGGCTGGGACGACGACCTGGGCCCGTGGACCCCGGTGCTGCGCGGCGACAAGCTGTACGGCCGCGGTGGCGCCGATGACGGCTACGCCATCTTCGGCTCGCTGGCCGCCGTGCTGGCCCTGCAGGCCCAGGGCCTGCCGCACGCGCGCTGCGTGGTGCTGATCGAAGCCTGCGAAGAATCGGGCAGCTACGATCTGCCGGCCTACGTCGACCATCTGGCCGACCGCATCGGCAAGCCGTCGCTGGTGGTCTGCCTGGATTCGGGCTGCGCCAACTACGACCAGCTGTGGTGCACCACCTCGCTGCGCGGCCTGACCGGCGGCAACTTCACCGTGAAGGTGCTCAACGAAGGCGTGCATTCCGGCGATGCCTCCGGCGTGATCCCGTCCAGCTTCCGCCTGCTGCGCCAGATCCTGTCGCGCATCGAGGACCAGGACACCGGCCGCATCCTGATCGAGGGCATGAACGTGGAGATCCCGGCCGAGCGCCAGGAACAGGCCAAGCGCGCCGCCGAAGTGGTCGATACCGAGATCTTCGAGAAATTCCCGATGGTCGACGGCCTGCGCCCGATGAACGACGACCTGGCCGAGCTGGTGCTCAACCGCACCTGGCGCCCGGCCCTGTCGGTCACCGGCATCGGCGGCATGCCGCCGCTGGAATCGGCCGGCAACGTGCTGCGTCCGCAGACCTCGGTGAAGCTGTCGCTGCGCCTGCCGCCCACCGCCGACGGCAAGACCTGCGGCGAACTGCTGAAGGAAGCGCTGCTGCGCGACCCGCCGAACGGCGCCCAGGTCACCCTGGACCTGGAAAAGGCCTCCACCGGCTGGAACGCCCCGGCGATGGCGCCGTGGCTGACCCAGGCCATCGACGATGCCAGCCAGGCCTTCTTCGGCAAGCCGGCCATGTACATGGGCGAAGGCGGCTCGATCCCGTTCATGGGCATGCTGGGCGAGAAGTTCCCGGGCGCCCAGTTCATGATCACCGGCGTGCTCGGCCCGCACTCCAACGCCCACGGCCCGAACGAGTTCCTGCACATTCCGATGGGCAAGAAGGTCACCGCCTGCGTGTCCAAGGTCATCAGCGAACACTACGCTGCCAGCCTGCGCGGCGAGACCAGCGGTTCGCCGGTGGCCGCCGACAGTGGCACCCGCCACGGCGACCACGGCTGCTGCTGATCGCGGCACACCGTGACGGACGCAGCCCGGCCTTGCTAGGCTGCGTCCACCCCCAGCGGAAACCACGCGCATGAATGGTCTTTTCGGCAGCAGCAGCTGGTTGTACATCCTGCTGGTCGGCTTCTTCGTCGGCCTGCTCGGGCGCTTCTTCATGCCCGGCAACAACCGCATGGGCTGCCTGCTGACCATCGTGCTGGGCATCGTCGGTGCGCTGGTGGCCGGGTGGTTCGGCCAGTACATGGGCTGGTACCGCCCCGGCGAACCGGCCGGCTTCCTCGGTGCTGTGGTCGGCGCGGTGGCCGTGCTGGCCCTGATGCGCCTGTTCAGCCCACGCCGCTGACATCCCCCTCTCCTCTTTCCTGAGCGTGGCGCGCCTGGCGCGCCCGGAACCGCCTGCATGACCGAACCTGCTTCCGATCCCCAGCGCAGCGCGCAGCGCCTGCAGTGGGCCCGCACCCAGCTGGACGACGCCCACGCGGTGGTCGAACGCGCTTCGGTCGATGCCGGCCTGCGCAGCTACTGGCGCACCACCAGCACCAGCGGCAGCCACATCATCATGGATGCCCCGCCCGGCCTGGAAGATCCACGCCCCTGGCTGCGCATGCGCGCGCTGCTGGCCGACCATGGCCTGCGCGTGCCCACCGTGCTGGCGCAGGAGCTGGACGCCGGTTTCCTGCTGCTGGAAGATCTCGGCGGGCCGACCCTGGCCAAGGTGCTGGATACGCACAACGCCGATGCCTGGTTCACCCGCGCCATCGACCAGCTGATCGTGCTGCAGTCGATTCCGGTACCGGAAGGTTTCGGCCACTTCGGCGAAGCGCTGCTGCAGCGTGATGCCGGCCTGTTCGAGGAGTGGTTCCTGCAGCGGCATCTGGGCCTGCAGCTGGACTGCGACGCCGCCGAGGGCCTGCAGCTGGCGCAGCGGCGGATGATGGACAACGCACTGGGCCAAGCCCAGCTGATGACCCACCGCGATTACATGCCGCGCAACCTGATGCCGGTGGCCGATGGCCCGGCCGTGCTGGATTTCCAGGACCTGGTGCGCGGGCCGATCGCCTACGATCCGGTCAGCCTGTTCAAGGATGCGTTCCTGAGCTGGCCGCTGGAGCGCGTCGACGGCTGGTTGGCGCAGTACCACGCCGCCGCCGGGGCGGCCGGCCTGCCGGTCCCGCCGCTGGCCACCTTCCTGCGCGACGCCGACTGGATGGGCATCCAGCGCCACGTCAAATGCCTGGGCCTGTTCTGCCGCCTGCGCTACCGCGACAACAAGGGCCACTACCTGGACGATGCACCGCGCTTCATTACCTACCTGGATGAAGTGCTGCCGCGCTACCCGCAGCTGGACGGCCTGCGCCGGCTGATGGACGAACAGGTCAAGCCGGCGCTGCTGGACCAGGCCGCGCCACTGCGGTTCGCCCGATGAAGGCACTGATCTTCGCCGCCGGCCTGGGCGAGCGCATGCGTCCGCTCACCCTGCACACGCCCAAGCCGCTGCTGGCAGTGGCCGGCAAACCGCTGATCGTCTGGCACCTGGAACGCCTGGCGGCGCTGGGCGTACGCGACGTGGTAGTCAACACCGCGTGGCTGGCCGAGCAGTTCCCGACCACGCTGGGCGATGGCAGCCAGTGGGGCCTGCGCCTGCACTTCGTGCACGAAGGCGCTACGCCGCTGGAAACCGGGGGCGGCATCCTCAATGCCCTGCCGCAGCTGGGTGATGCACCGTTCCTGGTGGTGAACGGGGATATCTGGACCGATTTCGATTTCGCCACGCTGCCGCGCGAGCCGCAGGGCCAGGCGCACCTGGTGCTGGTGGACAACCCCGCGCAGCACCCGCAGGGCGATTACCGGCTGGATGCGCAGGGCCTGCTGCACCACGACCGTGCCGGGCCGTGCCTGACCTATGCCGGCATCGGCGTGTACCGGCCATCGATCGTGGCCGACTGGCGCGCGGTGATCGGCGATGCCGCGGGCAGCGAGCGGGTGCCGCCGAAGTTCTCGGTGGTTCCGCTGCAGAAGCATTTCATGGCGCAAGGATTGATGACGGGGCAGCACCATCGCGGGCGCTGGACCGACGTCGGCACGGTCGATCGCCTGCGCGCACTGGACGCAGAGTTGGCCGCCTGATCGGTAGAGTCGAGCTTGCTCGACTGCAAAGCCGTGCTTGGCCGGGCGGATGGGCTGCGCAGGGGACGCTGCAAGTACGTCCTTGTAAGCTCGTAGGCGCCATCCATGGCGCCTGCGCCCCTGCGCAACCCATCCGCGCGGCCACGGACAATTCCCGTGGGCGTCCAGCCACGGAAAAGAAAAAGAAAATCAGAGGCGGGTCGCTCCGCTGCGCTCGCTCGTCTGTGTCGACCAAGGTCGACACCTACCAGACGCCGTGCGCATATCAGGTCCAAGATCCAATCCCAAGGCCACCGACCCACTGTCGAAGGCGGGGCGGTGTGGGCTTGCAGGACCGCAGGCGCCATGGATGGCGCCTACGAGCCCCCATGGACGGGTTTACGGCGTGTCCTGCAAGCCCACACCGCCCCGCCTCCCCCAGGAAGCCAGCTGTTGCACTTGATCTTCAGCGGGAGCAGGGCAGCAGCCCTGCAATAAAAAAAACCCCACCTTCAGTAACGCGGGCGGCCTTCTTCCAGCACCTGCCGCAGGAACGGCACCGTGATCCTGCGCTTGGCCGCCAGCGATTCTCGGTCCAGCCAGTCCAGCAGGGTAATCAACCCACCCAGCTCGCGCCCGGTGTGCGACAGCAGCCACTCGATGGCCGCCTCATCAATGGCCAGCCCGCGCCGCAGCGCGCGCTCGCGCAGCACCGCCGCGCGGCCTTCTTCGTCCAACGGCTGCAGCAGCACGCGCACGCACTGGCCCAGCCGCGAACGCAGGTCCGGCAGCAACAGGCCCAGCTCGCCCGGCGCCGCCTGCGCGGTGTACAGCACCGTCGCCCCGGCCGCGCGCGCACGGTTGTGGAAATCGAACAGCGCCACCTCGTCCTCACGGTCGCCGGCCACTGCATCCAGGCCATCCAGGGCGATCAACTCGCGCTGTTCCAGCCCTTCCAGCGCCACCCGCACCCGCCCCGCCACGCTGGCCAACGGCACGTAGGTCGGCAGCCGGCCCGCCTGTTCGGCGGTCGAACACATCGCCAGCGCCTGGTGGGTCTTGCCGGTGCCGGCCGCGCCTTCCAGGTACACCCAATCGTGGCTGGCGCCCAGCGCGATCGCACGCAGCTGCGCCAGCGCGCCATCCGGCGCGCCGATGAAGGTTTCCAGACGCTGGTCCCGCGGGTAATGCAGGGCCAGCGGAAGTTGCGGAACACCAATCACCTGGGGTCCGGGCCGTTCTCGTAAGGGGTGACGATGATATGGGGCGCATCGACCACGCCATCAAGCACGATGGACGGCTTCTCGCCCGCGTACAGCTCGCTCTGGCGGTAGCGCTGGTGGGCATAGCGCAGCAGCACATTGCTTACCGCCGCCACCGGCAGTGCCAGCAGCATGCCCAGGAAGCCGAACAGCTGGCCACCGGCCATCACCGCGAAGATCACCGCCACCGGGTGCAGGCCGATCTTGTCGCCCACGATGCGCGGGGTCAGCACGTAGCTTTCCAGCAGCTGGCCCACGGTGAACACCACGCCCACCAGCAGCAGCAGCTTCAGGTCGATGCCCTGCGCCTGCACCAGCGCGGCCACTACCGCCATCACGATGCCGGTGGTCGCGCCCAGGTAGGGAATGAAGCTGATCAGACCGGCCACCAGGCCGATCAGCAGGCCCAGCTTCAGCCCGACCAGCGACAGGCCGGCGGCGTAGATCACCCCCAGCGCCACCATCACCAGGAACTGGCCGCGGATGAACGCACCCAGCACATCGTTGGATTCACGGGCCAGGTTGCTGATGGTGCCGATGTGGTTGCGCGGAATGACCGAGGCAACGCGCTCGACCAGCTTGTCCCAGTCACGCAGGAAGTAGAACGCCAGGATCGGCAGCAGTGCCAGGTTCACCACCCAGGTCACCACGGTGAAGCCCGAGCGCGAGACGTAGCCCATGAACGTGGTGGCGAAGCCGCCGGCCTGCTGCCAGTGGCTGCGCACCCATTCGATCAGGCGGTCCGGGTCCATCCACTGCATCACTTCCAGGCCGGTCTTCTGCTCGAACCAGGGAATGCCCTTCTGCATCAGCCACGCCTGCGCCTGCGGCACGGCCGCCACCAGGGTGGTGATCTGGCGCTCGATCATCGGCACCAGCACCAGCATCAGCCCGGTGATCAGCAGGACCATCGCCACGAACACCAGCACCACGCCGGTGTTGCGCGACAGGCCACGGGCCTCCAGCCGATCCACCAGCGGATCGCCCAGCCAGGCCAGCGCCAGGGCCAGCACGAACGGGGTCAGGATGGGGGCCAGCAGCCACACCACCCAGCCCACCATCAGGGCCACGGCCACGTACTTCAGCCGCCGCAGGAACTGCGCGATTTCCGCCTCCGGGCTCAGGATCATCGCAGGCGGTACTCGTTGCTGACCGGCGGTGCCACCGGCGCACCGGTGCTGTCATCCAGCGGGGTGGGCAGTGCCGGCAGCGTGGCCGAGGGCACCAACACGCCGTTGTCGCCCAGCATGCGGTTGAAGCCGGCCAGGCCGGTGGTCATTTCCAGGTTCAGTTCCAGATGGTCGGCCGTGGCGCGCAGCGGGGTGACATTGCGCACCACCGGCACCTCGCGCAGGCCCGCGGCCAGGCGCAGGTAATCATCGCTGCCGTTGATGCCGGTCACCACCACGCGGTAGCTGCCGGCCTGGCCGGTGGCCGCGCCCGCCTTGGCGTAGCGCTTCACCAGCGCATCGGCAGCGCCGTCGGCACCGGCGGCCATCGCGCGCATGGCGTTGGCGTCCTTGCTGGTCCACTTGTTCAGTTCACGGCCGTTGTCCACGAACACCCAGTCGGCCTGCCAGCCGCCGTTGGCGCGGTACAGCTTGCCGATCAGCTGCATGGGCGGGGCGTAGCGCGACGACGCGCGGGCCACCGCGGCACTGTCCTGGCGCCAGATGGCCCCCACCAGCGCCTGTTCGGCCGCGCCACCGCTGGGCAGGCCCAGCTTGTAGCCGCGCTCGATGGCCCGGTTCAGCAGCGGGCGGGCGGCGTTGGCCTGCTGCACGCTGACCAGGCGCGGGCCGCTGCCATCGTCCACGGCCATCCAGACCACCGGCTTGGGCCGCGGCTGCGGCCACAGCGGCAGGCCCAGGGCCGAGACCAGTGCGTCCACATCGTCTTCGCGGAAGCGCGCGACCAGCAGGGTGCGGTAGCTGGGGGCGCCGCTGGCACCCACGCTCTGGTCCTGCTTGTAGTCGTAGCTGGCCACGTAGTCCTTGGCGTTGCGCAGCGCCTGCGCCACGCCGGGGCGGCTCATCGCGCTGCGGTCGCCGGACAGCTTGCCCAGCACCACGCCCAGGGCACGGGCCAGACCGCCATTGCGGTCGCCCTCGGCCTGGCTGTTGACCGGGACTTCGGCTTCATAGGCACCGCTGGCGGTAGCAACATCGCCTTCGGTTCGCAGGCCGCTCTGGGCCATCGTGGCCACCGGCAGGCTCAGGGCCAGAAGCAGGGGGAGAAACAGGCTGCGGCGCATCAGGACATCCATTGGCTCGACGTATCCGGGGGGAATTGTTGCCCGAATACGGCCTGTGCGCCAATCCGGCCTGTTAAAATCGCCCGTTCAACCCCTGCCAGCGCCGACGCCCGTGACCAACACCCCGTCTTCCGCCCCTTCCCCCCTCACCTACCGTGATGCGGGTGTCGACATCGACGCCGGCAACGAGCTGGTCGAGCGGATCAAGCCCCTGGTCAAGCGCAGCTTCCGCCCGGAAGTGATGGGCGGCCTGGGTGGCTTCGGCGCCCTGTTCGACCTGTCCAACAAGTACCGCGAACCGGTGCTGGTGTCGGGCACCGACGGCGTGGGCACCAAGCTTAAGCTGGCCCACCAGCTGAACCGCCACGATACGATCGGCATCGACCTGGTGGCCATGTGCGTGAACGACGTGCTGGTGCAGGGCGCCGAACCGCTGTTCTTCCTGGACTATTTCGCCACCGGCAAGCTGGACATCGACACCGCTGCGGCGGTGGTGGGCGGCATTGCCAACGGCTGCACCGAGGCCGGCTGCGCGCTGATCGGCGGCGAAACCGCTGAAATGCCCGACATGTATGCCCCGGGCGAATACGATCTGGCCGGCTTCACCGTGGCCGCCGTGGAAAAGAGCGAACTGAAGGATGGCGCCAGCGTGGCCGCCGGCGACGTGTTGATCGGCATCGCCTCGTCCGGCCCGCACTCCAACGGCTATTCGCTGGTGCGCCGCATCTATGACCGCGCCGGCCAGCCGGCCGACCTGGTGCTGGAAGATGGCGTGAAGCTGGTCGATGCGCTGATGGCGCCGACCCGCCTGTACGTGAAGCCGATCCTGTCGCTGCTGAAATCGCATGGCGAGGCGATCCACGGCATGGCCCACATCACCGGTGGCGGCCTGACCGAGAACATCATCCGCGTGGTGCCCGAAGGCCTGGGCCTGGATATCCAGGCCTCGTCGTGGACCCTGCCGCCGGTGTTCCAGTGGCTGCAGAAGGAAGGCGCCGTGGTGGACAGCGAAATGTGGCGCACCTTCAACTGCGGCATCGGCTTCGTGCTGATCGTTGCCCCCGACCAGGTCGCCGCCGTGTCCGCCGCCGTGCAGGCACAGGGCCTGCAGCACTGGACCATCGGCCAGGTCACCCCCGCTGCCGGCGCAGAACGCGTCCGCATCGGCTGATCCGGCACAAAGGAGCCCGCATGGACGCACTGCCCCCTACCGCCAACGACCTGCCGCCACCGGCGCCCGCCCCCGCGGCGCCGCTGCTCACCGCCGAGGACAGCAACCACCTGCGGCTGCTGTCGATCTTCCACTATGTGGTGGCGGGGCTGGCGGCAGTGTTCGCGCTGATCTTCGTGTTCCACATCGTGATGGGCGTGCTGATGCTCAACGGCACCCTGCCGATGAACTCCAACGGCCAGCCCAGCTCGCTGCAGGAACAGCGCTTCATGGGCTGGATGTTCATCGTCATGGGCGGCGGCATCGTGTCCTGCGGCCTGGCGCTGGCGGCGTGCATCGCCTGGGCCGGGCGCTGCCTGCAGCAGCGCCGCCGCTATCTGCTGTGCCTGGTGGTGGCCGGCGTGTCCTGCCTGTTCACCCCGTTCGGCACCGTGCTGGGCGTGTTCACCCTGATCGTGCTGCTGCGGCCGCAGGTGAAGGCCGCCTTCGAAGCCAACGCCCCCACCCGCCGCTGAGACCGCCATGGCCGCCGTACCGCCCCCGCTGAACGCTCCCCGTGGTTGGACCGACATCCAGATCAACGGCCACCTGCATACGCTGAAGATCCTGTTCTACGTCTATGGCGGCGTGCAGGTGCTGCTGTGCCTGCTGCTCCTGCTGGGCGCGGTGGGCGGCTACGTAAGCGAAAGCCGCAGCACCGACCCGAATGCCTCGCCGGCGCTGCTGGCGGTGGTGTTTGCCGGTTTCGCCGTGGTCATCGGCGCGTTCGCCGTGCTCAGCCTGGTGGCCGCGCGCGCACTGGGTGACCGGCAGCGGCGCACCCTCTGCCTGGTCGCATCCGGCGCCGCCTGCCTGGGCGGCGCGCTGGGCATCGGCCTGGGCGTGTACGCCCTGGTGGTGCTGCTGCGCCCGGACGTGTCTGCACGGTTCGCCGCCCCCGGTAGCGCCGTCGTCGCATGACCGCACGCATTGCCGTACTCGCCTCGGGCCGGGGCAGCAACCTGCAGGCCATCCTGGACGCCATCGCCGCGGGCCGGCTGGACGCGCAGGTGGTGGCGGTGCTGTCGGACAAGCCCGACGCGGCCGCGCTGCTGAACGTGGCGCCGGCGCAGCGCTGGGCGCGTTCGCCCAAGGACTTCACCGACCGCGCCGCGTTCGATGCCGCGCTGGGCGATGCCCTGGCCGGGTTCACGCCGGACTGGATCGTCTGCGCCGGCTACATGCGCATTCTCGGCGCCGATTTCGTACAGCGCTTCAGTGGCCGCCTGGTCAACATCCATCCCTCGCTGCTGCCGCTGTACAAGGGCCTGCACACCCATGCCCGCGCGCTGGAAGCGGGCGATGCCGAAGCCGGGGCCAGCGTGCACTTCGTGGTGCCCGAGTTGGACGCCGGCGCGGTGCTGGCCCAGGCACGGGTGCCGGTGCTGGCCGGCGATGACGCGCAGACCCTGGCCACGCGGGTGCTGGCGGTGGAGCACCCGCTGCTGATCGCCACCCTGTCGCTGCTGTGCCAAGGGCGCCTGGCTGAACGGCAGGGGCAGCCGCAGTTCGACGGTCACCCCCTGTTTAGCCCACTGGCCCTAGATTCCACCGGGAACCTGAACCGGTAACCCCCGTGCACACGCCCTGCTGACTGCGGGGCTGGCATGCTGCCCCCTCCTGCGGTTCCTGCCCGCCATGAAGACCACGCCGTTGTTGCGCAAATTCCTGCTGCTGCCGATTGCTGTGCTCGCCTGCGCGGCCTGGGGACAGGCCACGCCCCCGGATGCGCCTGTCGCCGTACCCGCCGCGCCGGCGGTGCCCATGCCGCCCGCACTGGCTTGGGAACCGCCGCCGCTGCAGCCGTTCAGCGCCACCTACCAAGCCTTCTACAAGGGCAAAGAGGCTGGCGATGCCACCATGCAGGTCACCCACACCGGCGGCAACCAGTGGCGGGTGGACATGCAGGTGGTCGGCCGACGCGGCTTTGCCAGCGTGCTGGGGCTGAACATCGAACAGAGCACCGTGTTCGAGGAACGCGCCGGCGCCTATGCACCGCTCAGCCAGAGTACGGTGCGCAAGGGCCTGTTCCTGGGCAAGAAGGCCGTCGGCACCTACAACTGGCAGGCCGGCACCGCGCAGTGGAGCGGCGATGTGAAGAAAGACCGCGCCCAGCCCATTCCGCTGCAGGCCGGTGACCAGAGTGCCCTGCTGATCAACCTGGCGATCATGCGCGACGCCCGCCCGGGCGCGACCATGCATTACCGCTATGTCGACATGGGCCGGGTGCGCCAGCACGACTACCAGGCCGCCGCCGAAACCGAGAACGTGGCCGTCGGCGATCTGTCCTACAACGCGCTGCGGGTGTTCCGCACCAACGGCGGCAGCAACGAAACCATTCTCTGGATCGCCAACGGTGTCCCCACGCCGGTGCGCATCCTGCAACGCGAAGATGGCGAGGACCGCGTGGACCTGCGCCTGATCGAATACCAAGGAGTGTGAGCATGAAGACCCTGACCCGCCCCCTGACCTGGATCGCCGCGGCCGCGCTGTCCGTCGCCAGCCTGCCGGCCATGGCGCTGCAGCCGTTCAAGGCCGACTACCTGGCCAGCTACATGGGCATGCAGGCCAACGGCACCATGACCCTGGCCAGCGAAGGCGCCAACAAGTGGCGCTACAGCCTGAACGTGAAGAACCAGCTGGCCGACCTGAGCCAGAGCACGGTGTTCGAGGAAGTGCGCGGGCAGCTGCGTCCGCTCAGCAGCCAGGACCGTTCGGCGCTGCTGGTGAAAAAGCGCAACGTGCAGGCCAACTACAACTGGAGCAGCAACCAGGCCACCTGGACCGGCGATATCAAGCCCGACCGCGCCGGCCCCATCGCGCTGAAGGCCGGCGACATGGATGCACTGCTGATCAACCTGGCCATCGCCCGTGACCTGGCCGCCGGCAAGCCGCTGACCTACCGCATGGTGGACGAAGGCCGCATCAAGAACATGACCTACAAGATCGTGGGCAAGGAAGCGGTGACCGTGGGCGGCAAGAGCTACCAGGCCACCAAGGTCTCGCGCGTGGACGGCAACAAGGAACTGATCGCCTGGATCGTGCCGGAATTCCCGGTGCCGGCGCGCATGCTGCAGAAGGAAAGCGGCCGCGACGCGCTGGACCTGACCATCAAGGCGATGAATTGACCGCCGGGGTCGGATCCCTTCCCAACGGGAAGGGCTCTGACCCCGGTTGCGTGGGTGGGGTCGGAGCCCTTTCCGATGGAAAGGGATCCGACCCCTAGCGCCACACAGAAAAACGCCCGCTTGCGCGGGCGTTTTCTTATTTCTTTTCCTCGGCCGCGGCCGGCTTGAACTCGGTGCGGCAGTCCACGCGGATCTGCTCACCGGTGCCGCGCCAGACGAACGTGCGGCAATGCCGGTTGCCGTCTTGGCTGTCATTCACCGCCACCGCGTAGAACGACTGGATGATCTCGTCACGGGTCACCGTGCCGTCACCGTTCCAGTCCATGTCCTTCTGCTCGATGCCCTTGGTGATGGCCAGGTTGGCGTACCAGGCATAGCCCAGCCACGCCAGCGCCAGCAGCACCAGGGCCAGCAGCGCCTTGCGGCGGCGGGTGAACCTGCCGCGCAGGATCATGCGGTCACGCGCCGGATGGTGGCGCCCAGCGAAGACAGCTTCTCTTCGATGTTTTCGTAGCCGCGGTCCAGGTGGTAGATACGGTCGATGGTGGTATCGCCATCGGCCATCAGGCCGGCCAGGATCAGCGACGCCGATGCACGCAGGTCGGTGGCCATCACCGGCGCACCGCTCAGGCGCTCGGCACCGCGCACGATGGCCGTGTGGCCTTCGATCTGGATGTCCGCGCCCAGGCGCAGCAGTTCGTTGACGTGCATGAAACGGTTTTCGAAGATCGTTTCATTGATGACGCCCACGCCGTCGGCCACGCAGTTCAGGGCCATGAACTGGGCCTGCATGTCGGTCGGGAACGCCGGGTACGGCGCGGTGGTCAGGTTCACTGCCTTCGGCCGCTTGCCCTGCATGTCCAGGGTGATCGAATCCTCGGTGGTCTCGATCTTCGCACCGGCTTCCACCAGCTTGGACAGCACCGCATCCATGGTGTTCGGGCGCGCACGGTTCACCGTCACCTTGCCACCGGTCATCGCCGCGGCCACCAGGAAGGTGCCGGTCTCGATGCGGTCGGGCAGCACTTCATGGCGGCCACCGGTCAGGCGCTCGACGCCTTCGATCACCAGGCGGGCGGTGCCCACGCCTTCGATCTTCGCGCCAAGCGCGATCAGGCAGTGCGCCAGGTCGGTCACTTCCGGCTCCATCGCGGCGTTGTCCAGGATGGTGGTGCCTTCAGCCAGCACGGCCGCCATCAGCACGTTCTCGGTGCCGGTCACGCTGACCATGTCGAAGGTGAAGTGGCCACCCTTCAGGCGCTTGGCGGTGGCCTTGATGAAGCCGTTCTCCACCACGATGTCCGCACCCAGCGCCTGCAGGCCCTTGATGTGCTGGTCCACCGGGCGCGAACCGATCGCGCAGCCACCCGGCAGCGACACTTCGGCGGCGCCGAAGCGGGCCAGCAGCGGGCCCAGCACCAGGATCGAGGCGCGCATGGTCTTGACCAGCTCATACGGTGCCACGTGCTGGTTCACCGAACGCGGGTCGACCACGATCGCGCTGCCGCGCGACAGCGTGCCCTGGTCGATGGTGACCTTGGCGCCCAGCTCGCCCAGCAGCTTCACCGTGGTGACCACATCGTGCAGGTGCGGCACGTTGGTGATCTCCACCGGCTCGTCGGCCAGCAGGGTTGCACAGAGGATGGGGAGGACGGCGTTCTTGGCGCCGGAGATGCTCACTTCACCGTGCAGCGCAGCGCCGCCGGTCACAACGATCTTGGCCATGTATAGGGAATCTTCTGCGGTTCAGCCGGCTTCGGCCGGGGTCACGGTTTTCAGCGCCAGCGCGTGGATCGCGCCGCCCATCAGGTCGCCCAGGGTGGCATAGACCATCCGGTGGCGGGCCAGCGGCATCTTGCCGGCAAAGGCCTCGCTGACCACGGTCGCTTCGAAGTGCACGCCGTCGTCGCCACGCACGTCGGCGCGGGCGCCGGGCAGGCCGGTTTCGATCAGGTTGCGGATGGTGTCGGCGTCCAACGGGCTTTCCTAATAAAATGAGCCCTCATTCTACTTCCGCTGCGTGGCGTCCGCATGGCCGAGTCCCCCCTGCCCTCCCGTTCCGTCGATCCCGCTGCCCTGGTGGCCAGTGGCCAGCGCGTGTTCGAGATCGAACAGCAGGCCCTGCAGGCCGTGGCCGGGCGCCTGGGCGAGGCCTTCCAGCAGGCCTGCCAGACCATCCTGGGCAGCCGCGGCCGCGTGGTCGCCACCGGCATGGGCAAGTCCGGGCATATCGCCCGCAAGATCGCCGCCACCCTGGCCTCCACCGGCACCCCGGCGTTCTACGTGCACCCGGGTGAAGCCGGCCACGGCGACCTGGGCATGATCACCGAGGACGATGTGGTGCTGGCCCTGTCCTATTCAGGCGAATCGGACGAGATCCTGATGCTGCTGCCGGTGCTCAAGCGCCAGGGCAACACCCTGATCGCCATGACCGGCCGCGCCCAGTCCAGCCTGGCCAGCGCCGCCGACATCCACCTGGACGTGAGCGTGCCGGCCGAAGCCTGTCCGCTGGCCCTGGCACCCACCTCCAGCACCACCGCCTCGCTGGTGATGGGCGATGCGCTGGCCGTGGCGCTGCTTGACGCGCGCGGCTTCACCGCCGACGACTTCGCCCGCTCGCACCCGGCCGGCAGCCTGGGCCGCCGCCTGCTGCTGCACATTACCGATGTGATGCACAGCGGCGAGGACCTGCCCAAGGTGGACGCCGGCGCCAGCCTGAGCGAAGCCCTGATGGAGATGAGTCGCAAGCGGCTGGGGATGACCGCCGTGGTCGATGCCCAGGGCGTGCTGATCGGCCTGTTCACCGACGGCGACCTGCGCCGCGCGCTGGACAGCGCGCTGGACGTGCGCACCGCCCGCATCGCCGACATCATGACCCGCAGCCCGCGCACCATCGGTGCCGACCAGCTGGCCGTGGAAGCGGCGCGCCTGATGGAAACCCACAAGATCAACGGCCTGATCGTGGTCGATGAGCAGGGCCGGGCCGTCGGCGCGCTGAACATTCATGACCTGTTGCGGGCCCGGGTGGTTTAACCAATAGTCCGTAGACCCCATTCAGATACCAACACCGAGTCCGACACCCTGATGCCCTGGTCCCCCCTGCCCGCCTTCCCCGCCCATCTGCTTGCCACCGCGGCCCGCATCCGCCTGGCCTGCTTCGACGTGGACGGTACCCTCACCGACGGTCGGCTGTACTACGACAAGGACGGCAACGAGAGCAAGGCGTACTTCGTGCAGGATGGTCTGGGCCTGAAACTGCTGCAGCAGCACGGTATCCACCCCGTGCTCATCACCGCGCGCAACAGCCAGTCCGCGCTCAAGCGCGGCGCCGACCTGGGCATTGACACCCAGATCGCCGTGGGCGACAAGCTGGCCAGCGTGCAGGCCTTGTGCGCCCAGCATGGCATCGGCCTGGACCAGGTGGCCTTCATGGGCGATGACCTGCCCGACCTGGCCCCGATCGGCGCGGTCGGCCTGGCCGTGGCCCCGGCCAATGCGCACCCGTGGATCGCCGAACGCGCCCACTGGCAGACCCGCAGCGAGGGCGGCCGTGGCGCCGCGCGCGAGCTGTGCGACGTGCTGCTGGCCGCGCAGGGCCATGTGGACGCCGTGCTGGCAAGGTTCGGCGCATGAATACCGCACGCGTGAACTGGCGTACCGTGCTCGGCGTCGGCCTGCTGCTGGCGGCGCTGCTGAGCAGCTGGGCCGCCCTGCGCAACCGCGACAAGGGCCCGGTGAGCGAAGGCCAGGACGCAGGCGTGGATTACATCCTGCACGATTTCCAGATCGTGGCCCTGGACGACCAGGGCAAGGAATCGACCACCCTGCGCGCGCCCCTGCTGGAACGCCAGCGCGGCGACCAGACCATCAACATCGCCACGCCGCTGTTTGAAATGCCCGATGCCGAAGGCCGGCACTGGACGCTGCGCGCCGAAACCGGCTGGCTCAGCGCCAAGGGCGATGAGATGAAGCTGCGCGGCAACGTGGCCGGCGACAGCCCGGTCGCGCCCGGCGTGGTGCCCACCACCTTCCGCACCGACCACCTGGACGTGTTCCCGAAAGAGAACCGTGCGCGCACCGACGCGCTGGTCACCATGACCCGCCCGGGCATGGAACAGTCCGGCGTGGGCTTTGAAGTGGATTCGAAGAACAACACGTATCATTTCCTCAGCCAGTCCAAGGGCCGCTACACGCCCAAGCGCTGATTCCGCCGCCGGCCCGCGACGTCTTCCCGACAGGCGCAGGGCCAGCAGCACCCACCCGGCCGCCCGGTTACCCCCGGGCGCCTCCCACCGGTAGAACGGACCCCGATGAAGATTCCCTTTGCAGCCGTGCTCGCGCTTGGTCTTCTTGTCCCCAGCGCCGCCTTCGCCAAATCCAGCGACCGCAACGAAGACATGCACATCGACGCCGGTGCGCAGTCCGGTTCGCTGACCGGCGACGGCAAGACCACCCTGTCGCAGGGCGTGGTGATCACCCAGGGCACCCTGGACCTGCGCTCGGCCCAGGCCGAGATCTACATGAAGGACGGCGAAGCGGTCCGCGCCGTGTTCACCGGCAAGCAGGCCAAGATGAAGCAGCAGCTGGATGACGGCACCTGGGTCGATGCGGTGGCCGACAACATCGACTACGACGTCAAGAGCGATACCGTCACCCTGACCGGCAACTACAAGGTCACCAGCGCGCGCGGCACCAACGCCGGCCAGCGCATGGTCTACAACATGAAGAGCGGCGAGATGAATTCCGGCGGCGACGGCAGCCGCGTACGCACGGTCATTCCGCCCAAGAACAAGACGCCGGCCGCGCCGGCCGGGGGCAAGAAGTAATGCTCGTCGCCAAGGGCCTGCGCAAGCGCTACAAGCAGCGCGAAGTGGTCAAGGATTTCGGCCTGACCCTGGACGCCGGTGAAGTGGTGGGCCTGCTCGGCCCCAACGGCGCCGGCAAGACCACCTGCTTCTACATGATCGTGGGCCTGGTCGCGGCCGATGCCGGCAGCATCGTGCTGGACGGCCAGGACATCACCGACGACCCCATGTATACCCGTGCCAAGCAGGGCGTGGGCTACCTGCCGCAGGAACCGTCGGTGTTCCGCAAGCTGACCGTGGCCGACAACCTGCGCCTGGTGCTGGAACTGCGCGACGATCTGGATTCGGCCGGCCGCGAGCGCGAACTGAACAGCCTGCTGGACGAACTGCAGCTGGGCCATGTGTCCGAACAGCTGGGCGCCAGCCTGTCCGGCGGCGAGCGCCGCCGCTGCGAGATCGCCCGCGCGCTGGCCGCCAAGCCGCGCCTGATCCTGCTGGATGAACCGTTCGCCGGCGTCGACCCGATCTCGGTGGGCGAAATCCAGCGCATCGTCACCCACCTGAAGCAGCGTGGCATCGGCGTACTCATCACCGACCACAATGTGCGCGAAACCTTGGGAATCTGCGACCGCGCGTATATCCTCGCAGAGGGCACCGTGCTGGCCCAGGGCTCGCCCGAGGCGATCCTGGACAACGCAGACGTGCGTCGCGTCTACCTTGGAGATTCCTTCAAGCTGTAAGGCGGCCGCCGGGCCCACTCCCCTCCGTTCGGCACAGGCATGAAGACTCGGCTGCAGACATCGTTGGGACAGCACCTGGTGCTGACACCGCAGCTGCAGCAGGCGATCAAGCTGCTGCAGATGTCCAGCACCGAGCTGGAGCTGGAAATCGCCCAGGCGGTGGAAAGCAACCCGTTGCTGGACTGGGCCGAAGGCGATGATGCGGCCGCGGGCAGCGAACAGGACGGCGGCGCCGACAACGAAGCGCCGCCCACCGCCGATGCCGGTGAGAACGGCGGCGACGACTGGGCGCCGGCGGAACTGGACTGGAGCAGTGCCGGCAGCAGCGGCAGCTTCGACGACGATGACGACACCGGCAGCGCTGCCGAGCGCGTGGCCGAGACTGAAACACTGGCCGACCACCTGCTGTGGCAGCTGCATCTTTCGCACCTGTCGCTGCGCGATCGCAGCATCGGCGCGGCCCTGATCGATGCGCTGGAAGACGATGGCTACCTGCGCGAACCGCTGGCCACCATCGCCGAAACCCTGTTGCCGGCCATCCATGCCGGCGAAGACGAAATCCTCACCGTGCTGCACCAGATCCAGCGCTTCGATCCGGTGGGCGTGGCCGCGCGTTCGCTGGGCGAATGCCTGCA
The DNA here is from genome assembly GCF_003086695.1 of Stenotrophomonas sp. SAU14A_NAIMI4_8. NCBI lineage: Bacteria > Pseudomonadati > Pseudomonadota > Gammaproteobacteria > Lysobacterales > Lysobacteraceae > Stenotrophomonas > Stenotrophomonas sp. SAU14A_NAIMI4_8. The sequence goes on along the minus strand of NZ_CP025999.1, from coordinate 1,169,518 downwards.
GCTGCAGCTTGCGGTGCTGCCGGCCGACACGCCTGGCCAGGCGCTGGCCCGGCAGATTGCCGCCGGCCCGCTGGAACGGCTGCCGCGCAGCGGCGTGGCCGGCATCGCACAGGAACTGAAACAACCGCTGGCCGAGGTCGAGACCGCCGTAGCCCTGCTGCGCTCGCTCGACCCGCGCCCCGGCACGCAGATCGCCCCGCTTTCGCAGGACACCTACGTGGTGCCCGATGTGGTGGTGTGGCGGCAGGGCGGTGTGTGGCGCGCGGCGCTGGCCGCCCATGCCGGGCCCAAGGTGATGATCCACCGCGGCTACGAACAGATGATCCGCCGCTGCGGCGATGCCGATGCCGGTTATCTGCGCAGCCAACTGCAGGAAGCACGCTGGTTGTTGAAGGGCCTGCAGGCCCGCGGCGAAACCCTGCTGCGCGTGGTGCGCTGCCTGATCCAGCAGCAGGCCGGATTCCTTGAATTCGGCGAACAGGCCCTACGACCGCTGACCCTGCGCGAGATCGCCGGCGAACTCGGCCTGCACGAATCCACCGTCTCGCGCGCCATCGCCCGCAAGCACGTGCGCACGCCGCGCGGCACCCTGCCGCTGCGCGCCTTCTTTGCCTCCGGCATCGACACCGACGGCGGTGGCGAAGCCTCCAGCACCGCCATCCAGGCCATGATCCGGCGCCTGATCGATGACGAGAACCCGCGCAAGCCGCTTTCTGACGCCAAGCTGGCTGACCTGTTGAAGACGTCGGGAATCCCGGTAGCGCGCCGCACCGTTGCGAAGTATCGTGAGGCCATGAACATCTCCGCCTCGCACGAAAGGGTCAGAATCGCTTGACGCGCCACCGCGCCCGGCGGAGAGGTTCATTGGCACATCCGAACACAGGAGAAACCCGATGCGCATCGAAACGTTTGGCAAAGATGTCGAAGTCACCCCGGCCCTGCAGTCCTATGTGGAGGACAAGCTGGCCCGGATCGGCAAGCACTTCGACCAGCACTGCGAAGCGCGGGTAACCCTCAAGCTGCAGAAGACCGAACACCACGTCGACGCCAGCCTCAATATTCCCGGCCAGACCCTGCATGCCGAGGCCAACGGCCAGACCATGTACGCCGCGATCGATCTGCTGGCGGACAAGCTTGACCGCCTGGTGATCAAGCACAAGGAGAAAAAACAGCAGCACGCACCGCTGCCGGTGGGCGACAATGGCGGCTGATCGCCACCGTTCCCCGCAGACATGCCCCTGACTGACCTTCTGGCGGCCGTGCAGACCCAGCTCTGCACGGCCACCGACCGCGACAGCGTCCTGCAGACCGCCGCCGGCCTGTTGGCCTGCCGCCAGGCCAATGCCGAGCAGATCTACCAGAACCTGTGCCAGCGCGAAGCGCTGGGCAGCACCTGCATCGGCGAGGGCATCGCCATTCCGCACGGGCGCGCGCCCGCGCTGGACCGGCCCCGCGGCGCCCTGCTGCGGCTGGCCACCCCCATCGATTTCGGCGGCGACGCCCCGGTGGACCTGGTGTTCGCCATGGCCGTGCCCGCCCACTACACCCACCAGCACCTGATGCTGCTGTCCGAGCTGGCCGAACTGTTCTCTTCGCCGGCCATCCGCCAGGCCCTGCGCGAGGCCGGCGACGCGCGCAGCCTGCGCCTGGCCCTGGACCTTCCCCCTTCGGCGAGCGCCGCATGAATACCAGCATCACCGCACGTGAACTGTTCGAACAGCAGCGCGAGCGGCTGGCGCTGCGCTGGGTTGCCGGCCAGTCCGGCGAGAAGCGCGAACTGGAAGCCGGCAACACGGTGTCCCGGCGCCCCTCGCTGGCCGGTTACCTCAATGCGATCTACCCGAACAAGGTGCAGATCCTGGGCACCGAGGAACTGTCCTGGCTGGACGCGCTGGAACCGCGGCAGCGCTGGGAAACGATCGAAAAGATCATGCATTCGCACCCGCTGGCGCTGGTCATCACCCGCAACCAGCCCTGCCCGGAAGACCTGCGCGCGGCCGCCGATGAATCCGGCACCCCGCTGTGGGTGTCGCCCAAGCGCGGCCATGAACTGCTGAACCACCTGTCCTACCACTTGGCACGCACGCTGGCACCGCGGGTGATCCTGCACGGCGTGTTCATGGAAATCTATTCGATCGGCGTGCTGATCACCGGCGAGGCCGGTTCGGGCAAGAGTGAACTGGCGCTGGAACTGCTCAGCCGTGGCCACCGTCTGGTGGCCGACGATGCCCCCGAGTTCACCCAGATCGCCCCCGACGTGCTCGATGGCACCTGCCCCGAGCTGCTGCAGGACCTGCTGGAAGTGCGCGGCCTGGGCGTGCTGAACGTGCGCGAGATGTTCGGTGATACGGCGGTAAAGAAGAACAAGTACCTTCGCCTGATCGTGCACCTGACCAAGCCGATGACCGAGCCCACCCCCCATGGCTACGAACGCCTGACCGGCGATTCCGGTACCCGCCACGTGCTGGACCTGGACGTGCCACTGATCACCCTGCCGGTGATGCCCGGCCGCAATCTGTCGGTGCTGACCGAGGCGGCCACCCGGCTGCACATTCTACGTACCAAGGGTATCGATCCGGCGGCGATGTTCATCGCCCGCCACAGCAACCTGCTGGAACGGCGAACACCCTGAGCCCACTGCAAAGAGCCTGTCCATGAGCACCGCCTCCCCCACCGCCCCGACCCTGATCATCGTCAGCGGCCTGTCCGGCTCGGGTAAATCCGTCGCCCTGAAGACCTTCGAAGACCAGGACTACTACTGTTCGGACAACCTGCCGATCCGGCTGCTGCCGGATTTCGTACGCAGCGTGCTGGACAACCACGACGGCGCAGCGCCGCGGCGGCTGGCGGTCGGCATCGACGTGCGCGGGCAGAGCGACCTGAGCCAGCTGTCCGATTGGCGCCAGCAGGCCACCGATGCGGGCGTGCAGGTGAAGGTGCTGTTCTTCGAGGCCAGCGACGAAACCATGCTCAAGCGCTACGCCGACACGCGCCGGCGCCATCCGCTGAGCCAGCTGGGCCTGTCACTGCCGGAAGCGATCGCCCGCGAACGCGAACTGGTGGCGCCGCTGCGCCACGAGGCCGATGCCGTGGTCGATACCAGCGCCCTGAACGTGCACCAGCTGCGCCGCCGCATCATCACCGAATTTGCGCTGGGCCATGCCACGCGCCTGTCGCTGCTGTTCGAATCGTTCGCCTACAAGCGCGGCGTGCCGGCCGAGGCCGACTTCGTGTTCGATGCGCGCGTGCTGCCCAACCCGCACTGGGACCCGGACCTGCGCGCCCTGAGCGGCCGCGAACCGGGCGTGCGCGATTACCTGGAAGCGCAGCCGGACGTGCAGCGCTACCTGACCCAGCTGATGGACTTCCTGGACACCTGGCTGCCGAAGCTGGGCGATGGCACGCGCAGCTACGTGACGGTGGCCTTCGGCTGCACCGGCGGCAAGCACCGCTCGGTGTTCCTGGCCGAGCGCATGGCCCGGCACGCCCGCGAAATGGGCTGGGACGACGTGGCCACCTACCACCGCGAACAGGATTGACGAGGCGGCCAGCCCCTGCGCTGTTGGTAGGTGTCGACCTTGGTCGACACGTCGTGCGCCGTTGGTAGGTGTCGACCTTGGTCGACACGATGGGGTCAGAGCCCTTTTCCCGTGGAAAAGGGATCCGACCCCGGCAACACTGAATACGGGACACAGTGCCCCTCTCCTGCTGCTATCGCCCGTTCACCCTGACCTGTTAACGTGCAGTAATGACCTGTGGCATTCTCCTCGTAACACACCCCGGGGTCGGGACCGCCCTGCTTGACGTGGCGACCCGGCTCCTGCGGCAATTGCCGCTGAAAACCGAAGCTTTCGAAGTACCGTTCGACGCAGACCTGGATGCCCTTCTCCCGCTTGCCTCGGCTGCCTTGCGCCGGGTCGATGGTGGCGAAGGCGTGCTGATCCTGACCGACCTGTACGGCGCCAGCCCAGCCAACCTTGCCGGGCAGCTGGCCCGGCTGGGAACCCCGGTTCGCCGGGTGTCGGCGCTGAGCCTGCCGATGTTGCTGCGGGTGATGAATTATCCGGAACAGGCACTGGATCAACTGCCCGCCACTGCGGCGGCGGGCACCCGCAATGGAGCGATAGTCGACGATGCTTGAACGAGAACTCACAGTCAGCAACCGCCTGGGCCTGCATGCCCGGGCCACCGCCAAGCTGGTGCAGACCCTGGCGCCCTTCCGCTGCAACGTGACCATGGCCGCCAAGGGCCGTGAGATCAACGCCAAGAGCATCATGGGCGTCATGCTGCTGGCCGCCGGCCAGGGCACGCCGGTCACCATCCGCATCACCGGCGAAGACGAGGCGGCTGCCATGGACGCGGTGGTTGACCTGTTCGAGCGCCGCTTCGACGAGGACAGCTGAGCGTGCCGCGCGCACGTGCCGGGCAACTGCCTTCCGGCCAACGGCCGGTGCAGCTGTTGTCCGGCCACGGCGCCGCACGCGGTACAGCGCTGGGCCGTGCGCGCGTGCGCCTGCCGCATGCGCTGGAAATCGCCGAACAGCGCGTGGCCCCGCAGCAGGTACCGGCCGAGCTGGCACGCCTGCACCGCGCCGTGGAAGCGGCGCGCACCGAGATGCACGACCTGCGCCAGCGCCTGCACGGCGCGCTGAACCAGGAAGTGGGCGAATTCCTGGACCTGCATGCCCTGCTGCTGGATGACCCGGAGCTGCTGTTCGGGCTGGACGAACTGATCCGCAGCGGCCCCTACAGCGCCGGCTACGCACTGCGCCTGCAGCGTGACCGCCTGGCCAAGGTCTTCGATGGCATGGACGATGCCTATCTGAAGAGCCGCATGGACGATCTGGACCATGTGATCGGCCGCATCCACGCCTTCCTGCAACCCGACCGCGCGCCGGTGGTGAAGGGCCTGGCCGGGGAAATCCTGGTCTGCGACAACATCGCACCGTCCGAACTGGCCCAGCTGCAGGCCCAGGGCGTGGTCGGCATTGTCACCGCCGCCGGCAGCGCGCTGTCGCACAGCGCGATCCTGGCCCGCAGCCTGCACCTGCCGCTGATCGTGAACGTGCCGCAGGTGCTGGGCCGGGTGGCCGACGGCGATGTGCTGATCATCGACGGCGCCGACGGCAGCATCACCGTGAACCCGCAGGCCGACAACCTGCGCGATTACCGCGTACGGCTGAAGGAACACGCGCGCGAACAGCGCGAACTCGGCCGCCTGCGCAGCAAGCCCAGCCGCACCCGCGACCAGGTCGATATCGCCCTGCTGGCCAATGCCGAATCGCTGGAAGACGTGACCCAGGCACACGCGCTGGGCGCGCAGGGCCTGGGCCTGTACCGCACCGAATTCCTGTTCCTGCAGCGCAACGAACTGCCCGACGAAGAAGAGCAGTTCCAGACCTACCGCGATGCCGCCCTCGGCATGAGCGGGCGTCCGGTCACCATCCGCACCCTGGACCTGGGCGCGGACAAGGCCGACCGTACCGGCCTGACCCTCAGCAACGAGGAGAACCCGGCGCTGGGCCTGCGCGGCGTGCGCCTGTCGCTGGCCCGGCCGAAGGTGTCCGACACCCAGCTGCGCGCGATCCTGCGCGCCTCGGCCTACGGCAAGCTGCGCGTGCTGGTGCCCATGGTCAGCACCCGCGAGGAACTGCTGGCGGTGCGCCGGCGCCTGCTGAAGCTGGCCGAACAACTGCGCGCCGAAGGCCATGCGGTGGCCGACCACGTGCCGTTGGGGGCGATGATCGAAGTGCCCGCCGCCGCGCTGGCCCTGGAAAGCTTCATCGACCTGGTGGATTTCCTGTCGATCGGCACCAACGATCTGGTCCAGTACCTGCTGGCCGCCGACCGCAACAACGAAGCGCTGGGCGAGTTGTACTCGCCGCTGCATCCGGCCGTGGTACGCCTGCTGCAGCTGGTGATCGACACCGGCGCACGCCATCGCATTCCGGTGGCGGTGTGCGGCGAGATCGCCGGCGACGCACGCATGACGCCGCTGCTGCTGGCACTGGGCCTGACCGAGTTCAGCCTGCACCCCGGCACCCTGTTGGAAGTCCGCCGCGCGATCCGCGAAAGCGACCTGGCCACCCTGCGCGCACGCGCACCAAAGCTGCTGGCCGCGCGCGATCGCCGCGGCATCGAACGCTGGCTGGCCCTGGTGGCCGAGACACCCTGACTGCCGCGCTACGCGCTCGCCGGGCGCGGCCCGGCGCTACCACCACAATGCGTCCCCGGTAGCGCCGGGCCATGCCCGGCGGCTATGCGTTGAAACATCGGCTTGCGATAATGACGCGCTGAACACCCCTGTTGCCGCATCCTTGCCGGGATCGCGGCTTTTCTCTTCCCGCGGGAGCTGCGATGGCCGAAGCTGTACGCCACGACAAGACTGCGCGCCAACTGCGCCTGTTGTCCGATGCGCTGGACAGCGGCCGGCTGGGGCCGGTGCGCCGCCTGGTCAACACCCTGGCGCCGGCCGAGATCGGCAACCTGCTGGAATCGCTGCCGCCGGGCAAGCGCGAAGTGGTGTGGGGCCTGGTCGACCCGGAAGACGACGGCGAGGTGCTGGTCCACGTCGGTGAGGAAGTGCGCGAGAGCCTGCTCGCGGACATGGACCCGGACGAAATCATCGCCGCGGTCGAAGACCTGGACATCGACGATCTGGCCGACCTGGTCGAGGATCTGCCCGATACGGTCATCGACGAAGTGCTCAAGTCGATGGACCGCGAGAACCGCGAGCGCCTGGAACAGGTGCTGTCCTATCCCGAGGACAGCGCCGGCCGCCTGATGAACCCGGACGTGGTGACCGTGCGCGCCGACGTCAACGTGGACGTGGTGCTGCGCTACCTGCGCCTGCGCGGCGAACTGCCCGACCACACCGACCATCTGTTCGTGGTCAGCCGCCGCCACCAGTACCTGGGCCGCGTCTCGCTGGCCGCGCTGGTCACCCACGAAGACACCACCCCCATCAACCGCCTGATCGATGACGAACAGCCGGCCATCGATGTTGGCGAAAGCGACCAGGAAGTGGCGCGGCAGTTCTCCGACCATGACTGGGTCTCCGCGCCGGTGGTGGATGACAACAACATCCTGCTCGGCCGCATCACTATCGATGACGTGGTGGACATCATCCGTTCGCAGGCCGAGCACCAGGCGCTGGGCGCCGCCGGTCTGGATGAGGAAGAGGATCTGTTCTCGCCCATCAAGCGTGCCGTGCGCGGCCGCGTGGTCTGGCTGGGCATCAACCTGTGCACGGCCTTCCTGGCTGCCAGCGTGATCGGCCAGTTCGAACTGACCCTGCAGAAGGTCGTGGCGCTGGCCGTGCTGATGCCGATCGTGGCCGGCGTGGGCGGCAATGCCGCCGTGCAGGTGCTGACCTTGATGGTGCGCGGCATCGCCCTGGGCCAGGTGGGCCAGAGCAACGCCCGCATCCTGCTGTGGAAGGAAGCGCGCGTCGCGTTGATCAACGGCACCCTGATCGGCCTGCTGGTCGGCGTCATCGCCTTCCTGTGGTTCCACAGTCTGCTGCTGTCGTTGGTGATCACCCTGGCGCTGATCATCAACTTCCTGGCCGCCGCACTGGCCGGGGTGCTGCTGCCGCTGCTGCTCAAGCGCATGAACGTCGACCCGGCCGTGGCCGGCACCGTGGTGGTGACCGCGGTGACCGACGTGATGGGTTTCTTCAGCTTCCTCGGCCTGGCCACCCTCATCCTGCTGCACTGACCCGCACGCGGGGTCAGATCCCTGCGCAGCAGGGCTCTGACCCCTTGCCGCGTCCTCCTACCTCTCTTTTCCCCAAAGCCCATGGCCACCACGATCGACAACTACTTCCAGCCCGGCTGGCGCGAACAGATGCACACCTGCGCAGCATGCGAGTGGAAAGGCAGCTCGCGCGCGATGGTGATGGAGCTGGACGAAGACGCCACCGAGTACGACTGCCCGGTGTGCGAAAACCCGTTGCTGGTGGTCATGCACCCCGACCTGGCGCAGGTCCAGGCCGCGGCTGCGGCCGGCAATGCCGAAGCACAGGAACAACTGGCCATCATCGCCAGCGCGCCGCGCCCGCAGTGATGCGCTGCACGATGCCCGGCGCTGGGCGGCCGACTACCATGAAAACGCTTCCAAACCTTGGGGAAACGTCATGGCTCGTCCGTTCCTGCGCTGGCTGCCGCTGCTGGCCGTACTGATGCTGGGCGCCTGTGCCAGCACACCGGACAGCGCGCGCGGGCATTTTGAATCGCGCGCGGTGAAGGTGGACGGGCAGACCGCCTACTACCAGGTCTTCATTCCCACCGACCGCGCGCGTGCCGCCGGCCCGCTGCCGGTGGTGCTGTTCCTGCACGGCTCGGGCGAACGCGGCGGCGACGGGGTGAAGCCGACCCACGCCGGGCTGGGCCCGCATCTGCGCCGCCATGCGGCGGATTTCCCGGCGCTGGCCGTGTTCCCGCAGGTGCCCGGCGACCAGGAATGGAGCGGCCACAACAACCGCGTCGCCATCGCCGCACTGGATGCAACCGTGGCCGAGTTCGGCGCCGATCCCGCGCGCCAGTACCTCACCGGCATGTCGATGGGCGGCTACGGCAGCTGGAACATCGCCCTGGACGACCCGCAGCGCTTCGCCGCCATCGTGCCGGTGTGTGGCGCCGTGCTGGCCCCGCGCGCGGTGCGCCCGACCCTGTTCGTCGAACAGGTCGCACACGAAGCCGATCCCTACGCGGCCATCGCCCAGCGCCTGCAGCGCACGCCGATCTGGATCTTCCACGGCGCGCTGGACGACGTCGTGCCCCCGGCCGACGACCGCAGACTGCACGCCGCCTTCCAGGCCGCCGGCGCGCGCGACGTGCGCTACACCGAATACCCCGACGGCAACCACAACGCCTGGGACGCCACCTACGCCGACCCCGCCATGTGGGCCTGGCTGTTCGCGCAGAAGCGCTGACGCTCCGGCAGGTGCCAACCTTGGTTGGCACACGCACCGCCCTGGTAGGTGCCAACCTTGGTTGGCACACGCACCGCTCTGGTAGGTGCCAACCTTGATTGGCACACGCTTACCCGAAGCCAAGTCATTCCCCGATATTCACCGCAGGCAGGCCCGCCCATGCTTGCTTCCATGAACAGCCCTCGACTTCTGCTCGGCCGTCATTCCAGCATCGGCCTCAGCTACATCCTCACCACCGTTGTGCATGGCCGCGCTCCATTGCTTGCCAGCGATGCTGCTGCGGAGCTGGCGGTCCGCGAATTCCAGCGCCTCGATCAGGAAGGCTTCACCCGTTCCATTGCCTACGTGGTCATGCCCGACCACATTCATTGGCTGGTCGAACTGCGCGCAGGAACACTTGAAACGGTGATGAAGCGATTCAAGTCGCGCACGGCACAACAGGTGAATCGATCCTTAGGACGAATCGGGCGCTTTTGGCAGGGCGGCTATCACGATCACGCGATTCGATCTGATGAATCGCTGTACCGGCATGCGATGTATCTGATGGGTAACCCGATCAGGGCTGGGTTGGCGGCACAGGTCGGGCAATATCGACACGCGTGGTGCGAATGGGAGCTGGAATCGCCAAGTGGTTGTCTGGGAACCACTGGCACTGACAAATAGTGCCAACCAAGGTTGGCACCTACCAAAACGCTGCGTGTGCCAACCAAGGTTGGCACCTACCAGTGCGGGGCGTGTGCCAACCAAGGTTGGCACCTACCAAAGCGGGGTGTGTGCCCACCAATACCGCTATCAACCCAGCAGGGTTTCCAGCACGGCCATGCGTACGGCCACGCCGTTGGCGACCTGGCGCAGCACCCACGACTGCGGGCCGTCGGCCACTTCGTCGGTCACTTCCACGCCGCGGTTGATCGGGCCCGGGTGCAGCACGGCGGCGTCCTTGCCGGCGCGGGCCAGGCGTGCGGCGGTCAGGCCGTACTGGGCGTGATACTGCTCCAGCGACGGCACCAGGCCTTCTTCCATGCGCTCGCGCTGCAGGCGCAGCATCATCAGCGCATCGGCGCCTTCCAGCATGGCGTCGAAGTCGTCGCCGACCACGCAGCCCTTCAGGGTTTCATCGTCCGGCAGCAGCGACTGGGGGCCGCACACGCGGATCTCGCCCACGCCCAGCGTGCGCAGCGCATGCAGGTCGGTACGGGCCACGCGCGAGTGCTTCACGTCGCCGACGATCACCACCTTCAGCTTCGAGAAGTCCGGGCCCTTGGCCTGGCGCAGGGTCAGCATGTCCAGCAGACCCTGGGTCGGGTGCGAGCTGCGGCCATCGCCGGCGTTCACCAGTGCGGTGCCCTCGCCGGCCGCGGCGGCCAGTGCGGCCACCGCGCCATCGTCGGGGTGGCGCACCACGAAGCCGCGCACGCCCATCGCTTCCAGGTTCTTCAATGTGTCGCAGGCGGTCTCGCCCTTGCGCGTGGAAGAGGTGGAGGCATCGAAATTCAGCACGTCGGCGCCCAGGCGCTGGGCCGCCAGCTGGAACGAACTGCGGGTGCGGGTGGACGGTTCGAAGAACAGCGTGCAGACCGCCGAACCGGCCAGCACCTGCCGCTTGTTGCCAACCCGGCCAACGGCCGCATCGCGGATCTGGCCCGCGCGGTCGAGCAGCTGCACCAAGGTTTCGCGGGGAAGGCCTTCAAGGGTCAACAGGTGGCGCAGGCGGCCGGAGGCATCGAGTTGCTGGGCGGTCATGGCAGGCGTCGTGCAGTCAGGGAATGGGGATGGCGTCGTCGGGGGACGACAGCCAGCGGTCGATGATCACCGCCGCAGCCACGGCATCCAGCGCGGCCGCATCACGGCGGCGCTTGCGCCCTTCGGCGCGCTCGACGGCGAAACGGCGGGCGGCTTCGACCGAGCTGGATCGCTCGTCGATCATCACCACCGGCAGCTTGAAACGTTCCCGCAGCTGGCGGGCGAAGCCCTGCGCGCGCTTGCGGTTGGGTTGGTCCTGGCCATCCAGGGTGAGCGGATCGCCCACCACCAGGCCGTCGGGCTTCCATTCCTTGATCAGGCGCTCCACGGCGGCCCAGTCCGGGCCGTTGCCGTGCACATCGACCACGGCCACCGCACGAGCATGCGCGGCGAACGCGCTGCCGATGGCCACGCCAATCCGTCGCGAGCCGACATCGAAGCCGAGCACGGTGCCATCTCGGCGGATCACGGCCGGCTCAGACATGGCCGCTGTAGTCGGTCAGGCGGAACAGGTCCACGCCGATACGCGCCGCCGCGCCCTGCCAGCGCTGTTCCAGCGGCAGCTGGAACACCACGTCGGCATCGGCCGGCACGGTCAGCCAGCTGTTCTCGGCCAGTTCGCTTTCCAGCTGCCCTGCCCCCCAGCCGGCGCAGCCCAGGGTGACCAGTGCATTGGCCGGGCCTTCGCCGCGGGCCATGGCTTCCAGGATGTCGCGCGAGGTGGTCAGGAACAGACCGTTGCCCACTGCCAGGCTGGAATCCCAGGCGCGGGCATCGTCGTGAATGACGAAACCGCGTTCAGGGTGTACCGGCCCACCGTTGAGCACCATGCGCGCCTGCAGCTCGCCATCGCCGGTGGCGATGTCCATCTGCGCCAGCACCTCGCCCAGCGTGTACTCCGACGGCTGGTTGACCAGCACGCCCATGGCGCCGTTCTCGTCGTGCTGGCAGATCAGGGCGACGGTACGGGCGAAGGTGGCGTCGGTCAGCGCCGGCAGCGCGACGAGCAGGTGGTCGGCAAGGGAAGTAGGCGTTACAGGCATGGCGGCCATTCTACCCGCTGGGGCCGCACGCGGGCGCGAAGGCATGGTCTAGGATGGCCGCATCCAGGGAGGAAACCCCATGCAACAGGACGCACCACTGGCGTGGCCGACGCGCAGCATGATCGTATTGATCGCACTGCTTCAGGGTCTGGCGCTGTACGCCGCGCAGGAACTGAACGACACCACGCCCTTCCAGGATATTGCCTGCCGCTACGGCTGGAATGCCTGGGTGCTGACGGTGCCCACGGCGCTCGGCCTGACCCTGGTCGACCTGAAGGACCGCCGGCTGTGGCTGCATGCCGCCTTGGCATCGCTGCTGGTGGTGGCGCTGGCCGGCTGGGTGGGCTGGAACCTGCGCGGCATGGAAGGCATCTGGATTTCCGCGCTGCGTGATCCGCTGGCATTGGGCCTGGCGGTGGCGACCTTCGTGGCCCTGCCCTGGTGGCAGTTCCGGCTGCAGCACGGGTCCTGGCGCGCCGACCACGCCGCCCTGTTCGAGCGTGCCTGGCAGAACGGGCTGGTGCTGCTGCAGGCGGCGGTGTTCACCGGCCTGGGCTGGATGCTGCTGTGGTTGTGGGCCGCCCTGTTCACGCTGGTAGGGGTGACCTTCTTCGAGCAACTGTTCGCCGAGCGCGCTTTCGTGGCACTGGCCACCGGCACCCTGGCCGGGTTCGGTGTCCTGATCGGACGCACCCAGCACCGCGCCATCCAGATCACCCGCCAGGTGCTGTTCGCGATCTGCCGCGCGTTGCTGCCATTGCTGGCCTTCATCGCCGTGCTGTTCGTGGTATCGCTGCCCTTCACCGGGCTGATGAGCAGCGCAGGGCACCGTTCGCCAGCCAAGGAGCTGCTGACCCTGGCGCTGCTGCTGATCTGCCTGGTCAATGCCGTGTACCAGCGCAGCGACAGTGAACTGCCCTACCCGCGCCTGCTGCGGCGTGCGGTGGAAGCCAGCCTGCTGACGTTGCCGATCTACGCCGGACTGGCGTTGTACGCACTGGCGCTGCGCATCGGCCAGTACGGCTGGACCATTGATCGTTTCTGGGCCACGGCCGCCGCGCTGATCACCGCCGGCTACGCGCTGGGCTACGCGCTGGCCGTGGTCCGGCCCGGGCAGCGCTGGCTGCAGGGCGTGGAACCGGTGAACCGGGTGATGAGCTGGGTGGTGATCGCTGTGGCGGTACTGGGCAATTCCCCGGTACTGGACCCGGCGCGCATCGCCGCGGCCAGTCTGGCCGAGCGGCTGCGCAGCAACCCCGCGCAACTAGTGGTGCGCGACGTCAACTACCTGCGCGAACACAGTGGACGTAGGGGCGTGGAAGCGCTGCGGAGGCTGCAGCAGGACCCCGCCATCCAGGCCGACCGCCGCGCCTCGAGCATCATTGCCCAGCAACTGAGCGGCAAGAAGGTGCACGGCTATCGCCTGGAGAGCCTGGCGGACGCAGGCGTCCACGATCTGGCCACGCTGAAGGCGCGCATCCACCTGGCCAAGGGCAGCACATCGCCGCCAGACAGCTGGTGGCAGGCGGTGCTGGATGACCTGGACAGCACCGAGTGCCTGTCCAGCAACGAGGGCTGCATTGCCCTGCAGCGCGATCTGGACGGCGACGGCCAGCCGGACGTGCTGCTGTGCCAGATCCGAAGGGCATGGGGTCCGCAGTGCGACCTGCACACCCTGGACGAGGGACAATGGACGGACGTGGGGCAGATCCGCTTCGGCGCAGAGGCCGCCAACCAGGCGCTGCGTGAAGGCCGTCTGCAGCTGCGGGACAGCCGCTGGCCGGAGTTCCTGCTGGATGACCAGACGACCACCCTGCAGTACAACAACGACTTCGGTAAAAGGCGCAGCAAATGAGCGGATACTGCCTCATCGCCCCGGGCCATCCGGTGCACGATTACTACCACGCCCATGAATACGGCTTCCCGCAGCGCGACGAACGCGAACTGTTCGAACGCCTGGTGCTGGAGATCAACCAGGCCGGGCTGAGCTGGGAAACCATCCTGAAGAAGCGCGAGGGCTTCCGTGCGGCCTACGATGGCTTCGACGTGGACCGCGTGGCGGCCTATGCCGAGCAGGACATCGAACGCCTGCTGTCGGACACCGGCATCATCCGCAACCGGCTGAAAGTGCTGGCCGCGATCCACAACGCGCAGGTGATCCAGCAGCTGCGCGCGCAGCATGGCAGCTTCGCCGCGTGGCTGGATGCGCACCACCCGCGCAGCAAGGCCGACTGGGTGAAGCTGTTCAAGAAGACGTTCCGCTTCACCGGCGGCGAGATCACCGGCGAATTCCTGATGAGCCTGGGCTACCTGCCCGGTGCGCATGCCGAGGATTGCCCGGTGCATGCGCGGCTGGTGAAGCTGGCCCCGCCGTGGCTGCAGGCGGCCGGCCGCTGATGCAGATCCGCCGGGCATGGCCCGGCGCTACCACGAGGCGGTCCCGGTAACGCCACGCCATGCCCGGCGAACGCGCGGCGGTTCCGGTAGCGCCGGGCCATGCCCGGCGAACGTGGTATGTGCGGTCACACGCCCATGTAACGGCCGGGGCGGTGGTTGAACATCAGCACCAGGCTGAGCACCACCGCACCAATGGCCGAGTACATCACCTTCGACGGCGACAGCACGAAGAACGCGGCCACCATCAGGCAGGCATCGAAGGACATCTGCACCTTGCCGGCACTCCAGCCGCGGGTGCGCTGCAGGTATACCGCCAGGATGCCGATGCCGCCCAGGCTGGCCCGGTGGCGGATGAAGAACAGGATGCCCAGGCCGGACAGCGCGCCGCCCACCAGCGCCGAATACAGCGGTGCCATGTGCGAGAAATCGGCCCAGCGCGGCAGGATGTCGGTCAGCACGCCACAGGCAGTGACTGCGGCGAAGGTTTTCAGGGTGAATTCCCAGCCCATGCGGCGCACGGCCACCCAGTAGAACGGCAGGTTCACCAGCACGAACACCAGGCCGAAGTTCCAGCCCATGGCGTAGTGCAGCAGGAAGGCTGCCCCGGCCATGCCGCCGATCATCAGCCCGCCCTTGGCGAAGATGGCCAGGCCCAGCGAGGCCACCAGCATGGCCAGCACCATGCCCTGCACGTCTTCGGCGACGGAATGGCGAAGTGCTTTGTCGTCGGCCGGGGTGCCGGCGCTGTCGGGCGGCGGGGTCAGCGGACCGGCGGTGACCAGGTGGCCGTCAGCGTCGTCGCACGGCGCGGGGCCATGGGAATGCAGGGACATGGGTGTGGGGTGCAGCAGTGGGGACGCGTATTAGACACGATCCCGATGACAGTTGCAGATGAAATCGATTCAGTTGGGTGGCCGGCGAACGGCGCAGCCCCTCGTGGCTGGCCGCATTGGCAGCAACAGCCGCGTTTGGCCGGGCGGGGTGGGGCCGCGGGGGACGCCGTAAACCCCCCTCCGGGGTCCAGCCCAGCCGCTGGCGGCTGTGCGTTCGGGCGCTTGCGAAGCAGTGCTTCGCAAGCAAAGCGCCCTCACCCATGGGGGCTTGGCCGCGGCATCCATGCCGCGGACACCCCCGCGAACCCATCCCGCCCGGCCTCTGACAATTTCCGGGTGCGTCCAGCCACGTGAAAGAAAAAAGAAAGAGCAAAGGCGGGTCGCTTCGCTCGGGAGCGGGGGTCAGCGCGCGGCTTTGAGATGGTGGGCGACCAGGGCGTTGGCGTGGCCGTGGCCCATGCCGTGCTCGGCCTTCAGGTAGCTGACCAGTTCCATGTGCTTCAGGCCCGGCTGCTTGGCCAGCAGGCCCAGCCAGTGCGCCACGGGTTGGCCGTAGGTTTTCTCGATGGAAGGGAAATACGAGGCCGGGCCTTTCCGCGGGGTGTCAGTACTCATGTGCAGCTCCTGTTGAACGTCATTCATTAGACGAACCACACCGCCACAAATCGACAACCCCACTACCAAGGGATCGGAGCCCGTTGCGCAGCAACGGGATCCGACCCCGATGCCGTTCCGACAGACCGCGGGAAACTGTCGAAGGCGGGGTGGCTCAGGTTGCGGGGGCGTGAGCGCCATGGATGGCGCGACCGAGGCTACATGGACGTACTTGCGCCGTCCCCCGCAACCTGAGCCACCCCGCCCGCCCACGGATAGCCCGCTTTTGACGTTGACGTTGACGTTGACGTTGCTTCGGCAGGTGCCGGGCGCAGCCCGGCCGTATCATCCCCTCATGCCCCGTGAAAACCTCAATGACCTGCAGGCCTTCGTCCACGTCGCCCGCGAGGGCAGCTTCACCCGCGCCGCCGCACAGCTGGGCGTGTCCCAGTCCGCACTGAGCCATGCCATGCGCGGGCTGGAAGAACGCCTGGGCGTGCGCCTGCTCACCCGCACCACCCGCAGCGTGTCCACCACCGAAGCCGGTGCGCGCCTGCTGCAGTCACTGGCCCCACGGCTGGCGGAAATCGAAGATGAACTGGCCGCCCTGGCCCAGTACCGCGAACGCCCGGCCGGCACCATCCGCATCAACGCCACCGGCCACGCCGCCGAATACCTGGCCTGGCCCCGGCTGGCGCCGCTGCTGCAGCAGCACCCGGACCTGAACGTCGAACTGACCACCGATTACGGCCTGGCCGACATCGTCGCCGAGCGCTACGACATCGGCATCCGGCTGGGTGAACGCCTGGCCCGCGACATGGTCGCCGTGCCGATCAGCCCACCGCTGCGCATGCGCGTGGTCGGCGCACCGGCGTACTTCCGCCAGCACGTGGCGCCGGTGCACCCCCACGATCTGGCCGCGCACAACTGCATCACCCTGCGCCTGCCCACCCATGGCGGTCTGATGCCCTGGGATTTCGGCCGCGACGGCGGCGAGCTCAGCGTGCGGGTGTCCGGGCAATGGACCTTCAACACCATGGGCATGACCCGCACCGCCGCGCTGGCCGGCAGCGGCCTGGCCTGGCTGCCCGAAGACCAGGTGCAGGCCATGCTGGACGACGGACGCCTGCAGTCGACGCTGGATGACTGGTGCCCCACGTTCGACGGCTATTACGCCTACTACCCGTCACGCCGCCATGTCAGCGTGGCCATGCGCACCGTGCTGGACGCGCTGCGCGGGCCGATGGGGTGAACGGCCAAGGAGTGCGGACCAACGGTCCGCACCCACCACCAACTGTCCGCACCGACGACCACCGGTCCGCATCCACCGCAGATCAGGTCAGCCCTTGGCCTGTGCCGCGCGCTGCGCGTTGTAGCGCTCGCCGACGATCGCCACTTCGTCCAGTACCTGGGCGATGTGCTGCAGTTCCTGCGGCGACAACTGCAGGTCCGCAGCGGCCAGGTTCTCTTCCAGGCGGTGCACCTTGGTGGTGCCGGGAATCGGCACGATCCACGGTGCCTGCGCCAGCAACCAGGCCAGCGCCACCTGCGCCGGAGTTGCCCCACGGGCCGCGGCCAGGGTGCTGATGCGGTCCACCAGGGCCTGGTTCGCACGGCGCGCTTCCACCTCGAAACGCGGCACCGTGTTGCGGAAGTCGTTCTCGGCGAAGGTGGTGTCGGCGGTGATCGCACCGGTCAGGAAACCACGGCCGAGCGGGCTGAACGGCACGAAGCCGATGCCCAGTTCCTGCAGCGTGGGCAGCAGCTCATGCTCGGGTTCACGCCACCACAGCGAGTACTCGCTCTGCACCGCCGCCACCGGCTGCACCGCGTGCGCACGGCGCACGGTGGCCGCGCTGGCTTCGGACAGGCCGAAGTGCAGCACCTTGCCTTCGGCAATCAGCTCGCCCACGGTACCGGCCACGTCCTCGATCGGCACGTTCGGGTCCACGCGGTGCTGGTAGAACAGGTCGATGCGATCGGTGCGCAGGCGCTTCAGGCTGGCTTCGGCCACCGCACGGATGTTCTCCGGGCGGCTGTCCAGGCCGGTATCGGTGCGCGCCTGTTTGAAGCCGAACTTGGTGGCGATCACCAGCTGGTCGCGGTACGGCGCCAGCGCCTGCCCGACCAGCTCTTCGTTGGTGTACGGACCATACACTTCGGCGGTATCGAAGAAGGTCACGCCGCGTTCGACCGCCGCGTGCAGCAGGGCAATGCCCTGCTCCTGCGCAACAGGTGTGCCGTAGCTGTGGCTCAGGCCCATGCAGCCCAGGCCCAGCGTGGAAACCTTCAATCCACTGCGGCCGAGTTCACGTGTCTGCATCGTCGTGTCTCTGAAAGGGGGAACGACGACGATACGCCTGCCAGGCCGTCGGATTGAACGGCCTGGATGGCAGTCAGTCATGACTGGAATTCATCAATCGGTATCAGAACCGACGACCGGCCAGCATCACCCCGAACACCAGTGCCAGCAGCAGCACGCTGCCGCCAACGATCAGCAGCAGGATATGCCAGCCGCCGAAGCGGTCCATCTGCTGCATGTCCACCCGCTCATCCTGGTGGTAGCGGCGCAGCAGGCTGTTGATCGGCAGCAATGGCATGAACGCCAGCACCGAGAGCAGCCCTACCCCGCCGCGTACCTGGCCAACCAGGCACAGCAGGATGTAGAACACCGTCAGCATGCCCGGGGTGAACGCCAGGATGCGCCGCCGGTTCTCGGCCACGGCCTGCAGTTCGCGGAAGCAGAAGTACGCCCAGATCGGTGAGAACAGCGCGCGTGCCCAGGGCCATTGTTCGCCCCCGCTCTCGCGCTTGATCGCCCGCCAGTTCCGCCAGAACCAGTACATCGGGTACACGCCCAGGGTGGACAGGGACAGTGCGACGATCTTCATGGTGGGCGGCGAATAGTAGACCGCCGCGGTGGACGCGGTCTGACTGGCCAGCGGCGTCGGCGCGGGCGCCGGCGTGGCCGGCAGCACCGGCGGGCGCGCAGGCGCAGCCGCCGGCGCACGGTACGGGTCGTGCAATTCCATGTGCAAACCTGTTGTTGTCGCGCCGGCGCGGTGCCGGCTCCCCCTGTCCCGCGAACGCGGTGACGGCGCGACTATCGCAGAACCCCCCGGTAGAGTCGAGCTTGCTCGACTGCCCGCCCCGGTAGAGTCTAGCTTGCTCGACTGCGCCGAACATCAGTCGAGCAAGCTCGACTCTACGCGCTTGGCGCTCAACGAACCTCGGAAATCTCCACCCCGTCCAGACCCTGCGACAGCGTGCGTGCGTCGCCGCCCTGGCTCAGCTTGATGCGCAGGCGTACTTCGTTCTGCGAGTCGGCGTAGCGCAGTGCGTCCTCGTAGCTGATCTCGCCGGCCTGGTACAGCTCGAACAGACTCTGGTCGAAGGTCTTCATGCCCAGCTGGACCGATTCCTTCATCAGCTCCTTCAGCTTGTGGATCTCGCCATCGCGGATGTAGTCCTGCACCAGCGGCGTGCCCAGCAGGATTTCCATGGCGACCTTGCGCGAGCGACCGTCCGGCGATGGCACCAGCTGCTGCGCAACCACGCCCTTCAGGTTCAGCGACAGGTCCATCAGCAACTGGTTGCGGCGGTCTTCCGGGAAGAAGTTGATGATGCGGTCCATCGCCTGGTTGGCGTTGTTGGCGTGCAGGGTGCACAGCACCAGGTGGCCGGTTTCGGCGAAGGCAATGGCGTGGTCCATGCCTTCGCGGGTGCGCACTTCGCCGATCATGATCACGTCCGGCGCCTGGCGCAGGGTGTTCTTCAGCGCCGCTTCCCAGCTGTCGGTATCGATGCCCACTTCGCGCTGGGTGATGATGCAGCCTTCGTGCTTGTGCACGAATTCGATCGGGTCTTCGATGGTGATGATGTGGCCGGTGGAGTTCTGGTTGCGGTAGCCGATCATCGCTGCCAGCGAGGTGGATTTACCGGTACCGGTGGCGCCCACGAACAGGATGATGCCGCGCTTGGTCATCGCCAGCGTCTTGATGATCGGCGGCAGGCTCAGTTCTTCCACGGTGGGAATGCGCGTCTCGATGCGACGCAGCACCATGCCCACCTGGTTGCGCTGGTAGAAGCAGCTCACACGGAAGCGCCCCACTCCGGCCAGGCCGATGGCGAAGTTGCATTCGTGAGTCTTTTCGAACTCCTCGCGCTGCGCCGGCGTCATCACGTTCAGCACCAGGTCGCGGCTCTGCTGCGGGGTCAGCGGTGTCTGGGTGATGGGCGAGATCTTGCCGTTCACCTTGATTGCCGGCGGCATGCCGGCGGTGATGAACAGGTCGGAGGCGCGCTGGTGCGCCATCAGCTTGAGGAACGAAGTGAAATCGATGGTGCTGGCGGTGCTGTTCATGGCGGGCTCCCAATGGGCATGTGCCAGAGATCGGTCGATGGCGGAACGTCAATGCGGCGGCCCCGCCTGTGCGGGCCGCCGCGCCGAAGCCGTCCTTACTCGAACAGACGCTTGTCCTTGGCGTACTCGCGCGCCTGGTTGCGGGTGATCAGGCTGCGCTTGACCAGGTCCTGCAGATGCTGGTCCAGGGTCATCATGCCGTACTGCTGGCCGGTCTGGATGGCCGAGTACATCTGCGCGACCTTGTCCTCGCGGATCAGGTTGCGGATGGCCGGGGTGCCGACCATGATTTCCCACGCCGCGGTACGGCCACCGCCCACTTTCTTCAGCAGCGCCTGCGAAATGACCGCGCGCAGCGACTCGGACAGCATCGAGCGCACCATCGGCTTTTCGCCGGCCGGGAACACGTCGATGATACGGTCGATGGTCTTGGCCGCCGAACTGGTATGCAGCGTGCCGAACACCAGGTGGCCGGTTTCCGCAGCGGTCAGCGCCAGGCGGATGGTTTCCAGGTCGCGAAGTTCGCCCACCAGGATGATGTCCGGATCTTCACGCAGCGCCGAGCGCAGTGCTTCGTTGAAGCCATGCGTATCGCGGTGCACTTCGCGCTGGTTGATCAGGCACTTCTGCGAGGTGTGCACGAATTCGATCGGATCCTCGACGGTGAGGATATGGCCGTATTCGTTCTTGTTGATGTGGTCGATCATCGCCGCCAGCGTGGTCGACTTGCCCGAACCAGTCGGCCCGGTCACCAGGATCAGGCCCTGCGGCTGCTGGATCACTTCGCGGAACAGCGGCGGGCAGGCCAGGTCTTCCAGGGTCAGCACTTCCGAGGGAATGGTACGGAACACCGCACCGGCACCACGGTTCTGGTTGAAGGCATTGACACGGAAGCGCGCCAGCGACGGAATCTCGAAGGAGAAGTCCACCTCGAGGAATTCCTCGTAATCGCGGCGCTGCTTGTCGGACATGATGTCGTACACCAGCGCATGGACCTGCTTGTGGTCCAGGGCTGGAATGTTGATCCGGCGAACATCGCCGTCCACGCGGATCATCGGCGGCAGGCCTGCGGACAGGTGCAGGTCGGACGCTTTGTTCTTTACGGAAAACGCCAACAGTTCGGCGATATCCATGAGCGGCTACTCCCCAATAACGGCTACGACTGGAAGGATCTTTCCCCGGGCGGCAGTATAGCCTCCTGTCACACCGGAACGCGTTACGTGCCCACTCCCCTGCCCGAAATCCTGAGCAACCTGCACAACGCCGCCGAGGCCGCCGGGCGGCCACCGCCGCGCCTGCTGGCCGTTTCCAAGACCCAGCCGGCGCAGGCCGTGGCCGCGCTGGCCGCACAGGGCCAGCAGGCCTTCGGCGAGAACTACGTGCAGGAAGCCCTGGCCAAGATGCAGGCGCTGCAGGACCTGCGGCTGGAATGGCACCTGATCGGCCACCTGCAGTCGAACAAGGCCGAGGCCGTGGCGGCGCATTTCGACTGGGTGCAGAGCGTGGACCGGGCCAAGCTGGTGACCGCGCTGGCCCGCCATCGGCCGGCCGGGCGCGAGCCGCTGAACGTGCTCATCCAGGTCAACATCGACGATGAAGGCAGCAAGCATGGCTGCAGCCCGCAGCAGGTGGATGCGCTGGCCCAGGCCATCGCCGCCGAACCGTCGCTGCGCCTGCGTGGCCTGATGGCGATCCCTGCGCCGTGGCCCGACGCCGCGCGCCGCCGTGAAGCTTTCGTGCGCATGCGCACACTTTTCGAGACACTGGCCGCCGGCCACCCGCACGTGGACACCCTGTCGATGGGCATGAGCGGCGACTACGCCGAAGCCATCGCCGAAGGCGCCACCCTGGTGCGCATCGGCACCGCCCTGTTCGGCGCGCGTCCGCGCCCGGCCTGATTCGCAAGGAGAACTGTTCCATGGCAGCGGCATCCATCACCTTCATCGGCGGCGGCAACATGGCGCGCAGCCTGATCGCCGGGCTGATCCGCCAGGGCACGGCACCTGCGCTCATTCACGTGGCCGAACCGGTGGCTGAACTGCGTCAGGCGCTGGCCGATGATTTCGGCGTGCAGACCCACGACAACGCCGCCGATGCGGCCGCACAGGGCAGCGTGTGGCTGCTGGCGGTGAAGCCGCAGGTACTGCGCGGGGTCTGCCAGAGCCTGCAGGCGCTGGCACAGCAGCAACAACCACTGGTCGTATCGATCGCCGCCGGCATCACCAGCACGCAGCTGCAGCGCTGGCTGGGCGGCGCCCTGCCGGTGGTGCGCGCAATGCCCAACACCCCTGCCCTGCTCGGCGCCGGCGTGACGGGGCTGTTTGCCACCGCCGCGGTCAGCGCGCAGCAGCAGGCCCAGGCCGACCAGGTCCTGGCCAGCGCCGGGCGCACGGTGTGGATCGACGATGAAGCGCTGATGGATTCGGTCACCGCCGTCTCCGGCAGCGGCCCGGCCTATGTGTTCCTGCTTGCAGAAGCGATGGAAGCGGCCGGTATTGCCCAGGGCCTGCCAGCCGAAGCCGCGCGCACGCTGGTGGTGCAGACCCTGCTGGGCGCCTCGCGCATGCTGGACGAAGCCGGCGAGAGCCCGGCCGAACTGCGGCGCCGGGTCACCTCGCCCAACGGCACCACCCAGGCCGCGATCGAAAGCTTCCAGGCCGATGGGTTTGAACGGCTGGTCGGCAAGGCACTGCGCGCCGCACAGCAACGTGGGCAGGAATTGTCTGCCGCCAACGATTGAGCCCAAGGTGCGTGGATGTGGGGTCAGATCCCTTTGCGCCAGCAAAGGGCTCTGACCCCTGACCCTGAACTACCCCAGCTGTTCCATCACGTACTCCACGAAGCACTGCAATCGCGGCCTGGGCCTGCGGTCGGGCAGATAGATCAGGTGCATCGGCCGTGGCTCGGGAAGATAGTCGCGCAGCACCGGCTTCAGCCGCCCCGCGGCGATCTCCGCAGCCAGCAGCGCCGTCGGCTGCAGGACCAGGCCCGCGCCGGCCACTGCGGCCTCGCGCAAGGCCAGGCCATCATTGCTGCTCAAGCGCGCTTCCCAGTCCACCTGTTCGCCGTTGGCCAGCTGCCAGCCATGGCCGCCGCGCCAGGCCAGGTGGCTCAGGCAGTCATGCCCGGCCAGATCGGCCGGCGTGCGCGGTGTGCCGCGACGGCGCAGATAGGCCGGTGCCGCGCACAGGCTCATCGCATACGGTGGCAGCGGGCGCGCCACCAGTTCCTGTGAGGGCAGCGGGCCGACCCGGATCGCCGCATCGAAGCCGTCTTCGATCAGGTCCACGCGGCGGTTGCTCAGGTCCAGCTCGATGTTCAGTTCCGGCTGTGCGCGCAGCAACCCGGCCAGCAGCGGCGCCAGCACGCAGCTGCCCCAGGTGGTGGGCGCGCTGATGCGCAGCAGGCCACGTGGCTGCCGCTGCAGGCCCGCCACGTCGGCCTCGGCCTGCAGCACCTGCTCCTGCACCTGCCGGCAAGCGGCCAGATAGGTAACGCCGGCGTCGGTCAGCCGCTGGCGGCGGGTGTTCCGCTGCAGCAGCGCGCTGCCCAGGTGTGCCTCCAGCTGCTGGATGTACTTGCCCACCATCACCGCCGAGACCTGCAGGTGTTCGGCGGCGGCGGAAAAGCTGCCATGGTCGGCCACGGCCACGAACGCCTGCATGCAGCGCAACAGATCCATTGCAAACTCCTGATTAGCAATCAGCGAACCTTTTCCACCTTACCAAACCCTTGGTACCCGGCGCAGACTGGCCGCCTCACCTCTTCGCCTTGGAGTCGCCATGAAGATCCTGCTCGTCGGTGCCAGCGGTGCGCTGGGCCAGGCCGTCGCCCGCCACCTGGGCCAGCAGCACCAGATCATCACCGCCGGCCGCAACAGCGGCAGCCTGCGCGTGGACCTGACCGATGACCGCAGCGTGGCCGAGCTGTTCGCGCAGAGCGGCCCGCTGGATGCGGTGATCTCCACCGCCGGCAAGCTGCACTTCGGCCCACTGCAGAGCATGACCGCCGCCCAGTTCAACAGCGGCCTGCAGGACAAGCTGCTGGGCCAGGTGCGGTTGGCCTTGGCCGCCCAGCATCACCTGCCTGCAGGCGGCTCGATCACCCTGACCAGCGGCATTGTCAGCGCGCAGCCGATCCGCGACGGCGCCAACGCGACCGCGGTGAACCAGGCGCTGGAAGGCTTCGTGCGTGCGGCCGCACTGGAACTGCTGCCACGCGGGCTGCGCATCAACGTGGTCAGCCCGAACGTGCTGGTGGAATCGATGGAGGCCTACGGGCCGTATTTCCCGGGCTTTGAAGCGGTGACCGCGCAGCGCGCCGCGCTGGCCTTCCAGCGCGCGGTGGAAGGCATCCAGAGCGGCGAGACGCTCACCGTCTGGTAGGCGCTGCCAGCAACGGATCAGCCCCAGCGCATGGGGCCATCGCCGCGCTGGCCCAGCACATCGTCCGGGTTGGCCAGCCGGCAGCGCTTCAACGACAGGCAACCGCAGCCGATGCAGCCGGTCAGTTCATCGCGCAGCAGCTGCAACATGTGGATGCGTTCTTCCAGCTCCTGCTGCCAGCGCGCCGACAGTCGCGCCCAATCGGCCTTGGTCGGCGCGCGCCCCTGCGGCAGGGTCTCGAACGCGCGCGCCACCGCTTCCAACGGCATGCCCACCCGCTGCGCCACGCGAATGACCGCCAGCCGGCGCAGCACATCACGCGCGTAGCGGCGCTGGTTGCCCGCGGTGCGCAGGCTGCTGATCAGCCCCTTGCGCTCGTAGAAGTGCAGCGCCGACACCGCCACGCCGCTGCGTCGCGCCACCTCGCCCACCGCCAGTTCCGATTCCGCCATCGCTTGACCTCAACCTTGGTTCAGGTGCGATGCTGGCGCTTCCGCAGCGTGAACACAAGCGCCGCACTGCTATCGTTTGCCGATGAACACCAACTCCCCTGCGGCCACGGCGCAAGCGCCCGTGGCCGATTCCATTCTGTCCCCTGCCCACCGCGCCACCACCGTGGGCATGGTGGTACTGGTTGCATTGCTGGCCTTCGAGGCGCTGGCCGTGGCAGCGGCCATGCCCACCGTGGCCGAGGCGCTGGACGGCCTGCGCCTGTATGCACTGGCCTTTGGCGGAACGCTGGCCACCAGCGTGGTCGGCATGACCGTGGCCGGACGCTGGGCCGACCGCGACGGCCCCGCCCGCCCACTGTGGTGGGGCCTGGCCAGCTTCCTGCTGGGCCTGCTGCTGGCCGGGCTGGCCACGCGCATGGGCATGCTGGTGGCTGGCCGCCTGCTGCAGGGGCTGGGCAGCGGCGCCATCTCGGTGGCGCTGTATGTGATGGTCGGCCGCCACTATTCCGAAACGCTGCGGCCGAAAGTGTTCGCCGCGTTTTCCGCCGGCTGGGTCGTGCCGTCGCTGGTGGGACCGGCGATCAGTGGCTTGATCGTGCAGCACCTGGGCTGGCGCTGGGTATTCCTGCTGGTGCCATTGCTGGCGGTGCCGGCGGCGCTGATGCTGCGGCCGGCCCTGGCCGGTCCGGCGCGCGTTTCAGCCCCTGCGGCCGCGGAGCAGCCGGACGACCGCGTGCGCTGGGCGGGCGGCGCGGCGTTGGCTGCCCTGTTGTTGTACGTGGGCGGCCAGCAGCACGGCGGCGTGGCCGCGGCCTGCATGATCGTGGCGGTGATCGCATTGCTGTGGTGTGCGCGCAGGCTGTTGCCCAACGGCACCCTGGCACTGCGCCGCGGCCTGCCCAGCGTGATCGCGCTGCGCGGCGTCGCCGCATCGGCCTTCTTCGCCTGCGAGGCGTACCTGCCGCTGCTGCTGCAACGCGAGCGCGGGCTCTCGCCCAGTTGGGCCGGTGCGGTGCTCAGCCTGGGTGCGCTGGGCTGGTTCGCCGGTTCGTGGCTGCAGGGCCACCAGCAGCGCGGCTGGTCGCGCCAGCGCCTGCTGCGGGTGGGCACGGTACTGATGAGCGTGGGCATCGCCGCCACCCTGGCGGTGCTGTTCAACGCGGTGCCGCTGCTGCTGGCGCTGGCAGGCTGGGCCCTGACCGGTTTCGGCATGGGCCTGATCTACGCCAGCCTGTCGGTGCTCACCCTGTCGCTGTCAGCGCCGCAGGAACAGGGCCGCAACAGTTCCGCGCTGCAGTTGAGCGAAGCACTGTGCGTGGCCACGGCGCTGGCCGTGTCCGGTGCCCTGTTCGCCCTGTTCGTGGAAAGCGCGCCGCACACCGGCTATGTGCTGTGCCTGGCGATCACCGTCGGCCTGGCCGTGTTCGCTACCGTGGTTGCGCGGCGGGTGTAGGCGCGCCTGGGGTCAGAGCCCTTTCCCATGGAAAGGGATCCGACCCCGGGGTCGGATCCGTTCTCGCAGAGAACGGCTCTGACCCCGACAATCAAGGTCGAACAACAGCCCCCACGTCATCGATGTCCTGGTGCAGGATGCGCCGCACTTCCAGCACCGCCTGCGGTGTTTCCTGCACGCTGTGGCCGGAAATGATCACCTTTTCCGACAGCGCGCCCGGCAGGTGCGCGCTCCAGTAGGGCACCAGCCCATCGTCGGACTGCTGCAACGGCAGTTCCGGTTTGCGCTGGGCAATGATCGAGTGGTACTTCAGGCCCGCCTCGATCGGCAGGTGCGCGGCGGCCTTCACGAACGGGTCGCTGGCCTTCAGGTTGTCGATGCTGTTGGGAATCTTCGGCTTGGCGGTGCCATCGACCTGCTGCTCGGCCTGCGCCAAGGCCAGGAACACGTCTTCGAACTTGCCCAGGATGGTCAGCGGCAACCGCACCAGCCGGCCAATCAGCCGGCCCAGCTTGTTGCCGGCAATATCGGTGCCCTGGTGGGGAGCGGCAATGAAGATCGCGCGCTCGACATTGGGCTGCGCCTTGAAGTGCAGCAGCGGGCCCAGCTTGGCCTGCACGCGCTTGAGGCGTTCGCCCTTCAGTTCATAGCTGGCCAGCAGATCGTCCCACAGCACTTCACCGGAATCGCTGACCAGCAGCCGCGCCAGCACGCCGCCCATGCTGTGGCCGATGTAGACCATGTCCTTCGACGCCGGCGCGCTGCCCTGCGGGTCGAAATGCTTCAACGTATCGTTGAATGCGGTGGCGATCTCGTAGCGGTTCAGTGCAATCGGCGCATTGGTCGGGTAGTAGACCTGCCACACCTGGAACTGGCTGCGCAGCTCGGGGTCGCCCATGATCTCGTTGGCCAGGTTCACCCAGGCTTCCGGGCTGCTGGCCAGGCCGTGCAGCATGAAGATGATGCGGCGGTTCGGGTCCCACGGCTGCATCAGGTAGATGTGCGGTTCGCCGATGCCTTCGCTCAGGCCGAACAGGGTACGCAGCGACTGCGTGGCAAAGCCGCTCTGCGCCAGCCACAGGCCATAGGCAGCGGTGAAGTTACCGGCCAGCGGCACGCTTTCGCCGTGCAGGGTGATGCGTTCGGTGGCTTCCGGCGAATAGGCATCCAGCTCCACCCGCCGCGTGCGCATCACATCGTCCAGCGTTTCGCCCTGGAAGCGCAGCAGCGCGGTCACGTTGATCGCCGACATCTCGCTGAACACCGGCACGTCGGCATCGCGCCCGCGGCGGGGCGTCGATGCTCCAGCGCCGCTGTCGCTGCCCTGCACCTTCGGGCCGTCGCCGGCGATCACCGGCGCCACCAGCTTCGGCGGGTCCATCACCATCACCAGTTCGGCACCGAAGCCATCACGGCGGTAGGTGCTGCGCAGGCCGACGAAGCTGACCGAGCCGGCCGGCACCAGCTGCGCGGGAATGCTCTTCAGCTGCAACTGGCCATAGTTCGAGGCCAGCGTCCAACTGCCGGCCGACAACGGCTGGGTGTAGTCCTCGCCGGCCAGCGCCGCCGCGCGCGCACGGGTGAACAGCACCACGGCCGCTTTCTCGGCGGCGTAGTTGTAGTAATCGCGCACCTGGGTCTGGCGATCCTCGAACGCGCGATCCGACGGCGAGCGACCGCTGTGGAACAGATAGGCATAGCCGTAGCGCGCCGCTTCCAGCCAGGCATCCAGCGCGGCATCGCTCATCGGCGGTTCGCCCTGCACGTGCTTCTTCGGGGTCAGCGCCAGCGCGGCCTTCACCCACAGTTCGGACAACGTGGACAACCGCTGCTCGACGTTCAGGTCGTCGGTCATCAGCAAGGTGCTGCGGCAGACCAGGAAATCCTTTTCGCACTGCGCTTCGTCCAGACCGGCCGCACTCAGCGTTTCTCGCGAAGCCGGGCTGAGCTTGCCGGTGTTCAGCACATCCGAACGCTTGTTCACCAGCGAGTCGCTGGACGCGACCTGCTTCACCGTCACCATCGCGCAGCCACTGCTGCCCAGCAGCAGGACCGTGGCCAGCACGGCCGGCAGCAGGCGGCCCACGCCCATCATCGCGCGCAGGCTCATGGCTATTCGTCCTGGCCGGTACCCGGCACGCCCTGGCGGATCACCCGGGAAAAGTCCTGCCCCGGCGCCA
Organism: Stenotrophomonas sp. SAU14A_NAIMI4_8; assembly: GCF_003086695.1. Taxonomy (NCBI): domain Bacteria; kingdom Pseudomonadati; phylum Pseudomonadota; class Gammaproteobacteria; order Lysobacterales; family Lysobacteraceae; genus Stenotrophomonas; species Stenotrophomonas sp. SAU14A_NAIMI4_8. The sequence continues at coordinate 1,141,140 of NZ_CP025999.1, read as the reverse complement.
TCTGCAGCGCACGCTGGGTGATGCGCCCCTTCGCGTGCAGTTCGCTGAAGGGCACGCCCGGGGTCAACGCGCCCACCTGCTGCGCGTACTCAGCCAGGTAGCCCGACAACAACAGGCGGTAGTCCAGCGGCAGACCCGGCGCGATATGTCGGGCCAGGTCGAACACGATGGTGGTGCAGTTGCTGGTCAGCGTGTTGTAGAAGGCCGGCTTCTCATCCAGTTTGCGCGCCTCGTCCAGATAGGCGGCGAACAGGGTTTTCAGCTGTACGCGGTCCATGCCGTGCAGCCGGTACAGGTACACATCCTCGCCGCGCGCATTGGTGCGGGTGCGCAGGATGTCGGTTTCCTCCGACGCCACCAGGGTCATTTCAAAGCGGCGGAAGAAACCGCCGATGGCCGAAAACGCCTCGCCGCGTTCCTTGCGGATTTCCAGCGAGAACACCAGGTAGCGCCCATCGTCGAAGCCGAACGACACCAGCGTGTGAGCGATGGCCGGGCCCATCCAGTACGACAGCACCAGATCGGCCGAGCGCAGCTGGTCCAGATCATAGCTGCGCTGCACCCAGCGCGCGTCGTAGTCGGTTTCGCTGCGCCAGGTGAAGTCGCGCACGTTGTCCAGCACCACATGGCGGCCGTCGAAGGAGGCCACGTGCAGGCGCTGGGCCACATCATCGGCCCAGTCGCGGTCCTGGCGCGGGGTCAGCAGCAGCCAGCCCAGCCCGGCCAGACCCAGGCAGGCGGTCACCGCGGCTGTCCAGCGGCGCGGGCTGCGGCCCCGTGCCACCCGCCAGGCAGTGAAGCCGGCCAGCGCCAGCCACAGCACGGCCACGGCCGCCGACAGCCAGCCCGGCCCGGGCAACTGGTAGGCCAGCAGGCCGGCCACCCACAGCGCCAGCAGCGCCATGGCACATCCTGTCATCCAACGTCCTGCGGCTCTCACGGGCATCCTGTCGCTTGCGGGGGCGGCCTAGTTAGCCACAAGCGACCTGACCCTGGCATCTACAACGCGTTCAGCAAGCGCATACTGGCGGCCTGACCACAGTGCAGGGAGCATGCATGGGCATCACATCGGTCGCCGGGGTTCCGGTGCAGGCGCAGCACCGCGCCACCTGCCATTGCGGCACGGTCGAGCTCCAGCTGGAGCTGCCCGAGGGCATCGTCGATCCACGCCGCTGCGACTGCTCCATGTGCCGGCGCCGCGGCGCCATCGTGGCCAGCGTGACCCGGCAGGGCCTGCAGGTGCTGCGCGGGCACGCCCACCTGCGCCTGTACCAGTTCAACACCCACGTGGCCGAGCACTACTTCTGTGGCGTGTGTGGCATCTACACCCACCACCGGCGCCGTTCCAACCCGGACCAGTTCGGCTACAACGTGGCCTGTCTGGAAGGCATTGATCCCTTCGCGTTGGGGTTGATTCCGACAAACGATGGCGTGAACCATCCGGCCGACCGGACCTCCGGCACCGAGGCTCAGTGACGGCTTCGGCGCGCTGGCGGGCCAATCTTCTGCCACGGCGCCATGCCACTGCGCCCTGCCCGTGCGGGACGCTTGAGCCAGGGCCGACGGGGCGGCAAGGGCGGATCTACCGCCATCGGCGTCGGCAGCGGTCGGCGGCTGGGCCAGAGATGATCGAGCAGCCACATGGCAGGTCTCCGTGGGGGACGGGGACGATCAACCCTAGACCCATTGCGGCATAGGCCGCGTGAGTCCCCGGCGACACCACGATGACAGCGGCGGGGGCTCACGCGTGGCCGGACATGCGGCCGCGCACGCCGTCACTGCGCCCCAGCAGTATCTGCAACAGCAGTGCGCACGCCAGCGTCAGCCCCGACAGCGTCCGCAGCAGCATCGCCAGTGCCTGGCCGCTGGCCTGCTGCAGCTCGGTCACGGTGGCGTGTGGAAACCACGCCTGCGCGGCTTCCAGGTCACCACTGGCCAGATACATCGCTGCCGACGCCGTGGCTTCCGGCCAGGCGCTGGGCAGGTGCCGGCCGATCAGTCCGGCCAGCAGCGCGGTGACCGCAGCCAACGCAATGCCCTCGCCGGCCACCCGCACGGTGCCGAACATGCCGGCCGCCATGCCGGCGCGCTGCACCGGTACCACGCTGACCGACAGACCGTCCATCAATCCCCAGGGCAGCGCCGCACCCGCACCGATCAACAGCAAGGGCGCAATCCACTGCATCGGCACCGGTGTTGCAGCGTGCCGCGACAGCCACCACAGGCCCTGCGCGCACAGCAGCAGCCCCAGCGTGCACAGCAGCGTGCTGCCGACATGCTGTGCCCAGCGGGCGGCCAGCATCGGCAGCACCAGCAGGGGTGCCGACAATGCCAGCATCTGCAGGCCGACGATGCCCGTGCCCTGCCCGTGCACGCCCAGCAGCTGCAGTGGCAACAACACCAGCAGCACCACGTAGCCGAAACAGGTAGCGACCGGCAGCAGCTGCACGCCTACGAAGGCGCGCTGCGAAAACAGCGACAGGTCCAGCAGCGGCGAACGCTGGCGCCGCTGCTGGCGCACGAACAGCACCGCCAGCAGCGCGCACGCCGCCAACGCCCCCCACACGCACGGCGCGCCGCTGCCGTATTCGCCGAGCCACAGCAGCGCCAGGGTCAGGCTGGCCAACATCAGGCTGAAGAGCAGCATGCCGACCCCATCCAGCCGCACGCGGTCGCCGTGGCTTTCGCGCAGCACGCGCGTACCCAACAGGCAGGCCAGCAGGGCCAGCACACCGCTGGTGGCGAACACGCTGCGCCAGCCCAGCAGGTGCAGCAGCGCACCGGCCAGCAGCGGCCCCAGCGCCAGGCCGGCACCGAAGGTGGTGCCCAGCAGGGCGAAGGCGCGTGCACGGCCGGGACCGCGCCACGCATCGGCCAGCGCGGCCGTGCCCGCCGCCAGCGCGGCCGCCGCCACGCCCTGCAGACCACGCGCGATGTCCAGCCACAGCAGATCGGGCGCCATGCACACCGCGGCGGTGGTCAGGGCAAAGCCCGCGGTTCCGGCCAGGAAAAGACGACGCCGCCCGAAGCGATCCGCCAGCGCACCGGCGGCCAGCAGCAGCCCGCCAAAGGTCAGCATGAAGGCATTGGTCACCCAGGCCAGTGCCAGCGGCGAATCGTCAGGACCGGACTGCAGCGATGGCACCACCACCGCACCGGCGGAAAACGCCAGCGGCAACGCGAGCGCGGCCAGGCACACGGCCAGCAGCGCGCCACGACCTTCAGCAGCGGGAACATCCTGGGTGGAACATGAAGCCATGCGGTCCTCCTTCTTCGAAGGGCCGTGATGATGGGCATCCGCCGCCACGGGAAAAACACGCTGCAAGGACGTTGATTGCAGCCGATCATTCCGCAATCATCCTGAAATGGACTCAATTTCCGCCCTGCTCGCCTTTGTCCGCACCGCCGAAGCCGGCAGCATCGTTGGCGCCGCGCGCGCCCTGGGCCTGACCGCTTCGGCGGTGGGCAAGCGCATTGCCCGGCTGGAACAGGAACTGGGCACCCGCCTGTTCCATCGCACCACCCGGCGCCTGCACCTGACCGACGAAGGCGAGCTGCTGCTGCAGCGCTGCCGACGCGCGCTGGATGAACTGGCCGACGCGCAGGCCGATCTCGCCCAGCGCCAGCACGCACCGCGCGGCCTGCTGCGCATCGGCCTGCCGACCATCGGCTATCGCTTCCTGCTGCCGGTGCTGCCCGGCTTCCAGCAGCGCTACCCGCAGGTGCAGCTGGAACTGGATTTCAGCGACCGCCTGGTGGACGTGGTCGACGAAGGTCTGGATGCGGTGATCCGCAGCGGTGCGCTGGCCGATTCCAGCCTGATGGCACGCACGCTGGGCAGCTTCCACTTCATCGTCTGCGCATCGCCGCAGTTGCTGCAGGCACGCGCAGCTGCCCAGCAGCCGACCGACCTGCAGCACCTGCCTGCGGTGCGCTTCCGCGTGCCCAGCAGCGGCAAGCTGCAACCGTGGACGCTGCCCGGCCATGCCGGCGACGCTGCCGCCGCGATGGTCACCGGCATGACCTGCAACAACATGGAAGCGGTATTGGCGGCCACCATCGGCGGCATGGGCGCGGCCTGGATGCCGGACTTCCTGGCGGCCGACGCGCTGGCCGATGGCCGCCTGCTGGACGTGCTGCCGGCACTGCCGCACCAGCAGGGCCAGTTCTCACTGCTGTGGCCGGGCAACCGCCAACCCAGCTCGCGCCTGCGGGTGTTCATCGACTATCTGGTCGAGCATTTGTTCCGCGCTGGATAGACTGTGCGGCCGTAGCGAGCACGCGTAGGCGCATGGCGATCAAACACCCGGACGTACTGAAACTTCTTGCCGCGGCCAATCTGGTCGAAGCGATCGACAGCGACGTAAAGCGCTGCGCGCACTGGGCACGGCTGGGGCCGCAGGCGGCTGAGCGCGCGCAGGCGCAGATAGGCGCCGAGGTGATCGACACCGTGCTGCTGCGTTGGAACTGCATCCTGCACGCGGCTCCTTCCGAGGTAGCGCCGCTGTACGTGCGCAAGACCGCGCTTGCACTGGCCGTGTGCCTGCACCGGCAGGGGTTTGCCGATGTGCGGCTGACCGGCGATGCGATCACGGCCATCGCGGCCCTGAATGCGGCGGTGGCCTTGAACGACACCTTCCACCGTCGCAGCGCCGAGATTGAAGCGTTGCTGCGCAGCGCGCCGTTGATGCCGGCACGGCGCCCGTCGGTGCCGAAGGCGAATACCGCCTGGCGCGCTGGCGATGTCGTGGGCATGCAGGTGGCCGGACACCACCACGCCTTCTACGTGCTGAAGATCAACGGCGATGCGCCCATCGTGGAGTTCTACGACATTGCACAGGACACGCCGCTGGCATGGGAACAGCTGCAGGGCGTCGTCGCCCGCGGTGAACGCCTGAACGACGGCCGCGACTACGTGGACCGCCACGCCCTGTACGGTCTGCAGCAGCAACCCGACCCGGCCCACCAGTTCCGCCTGCTGGCCAGCGGCGTTGAACACGGGCCGGACAACGCCCATCTGGCACGACACGATGGCCTGTATGCCGTCAGTGACATCTTCCGCATGGCGCGCCAGCTGCTGCCCTAGTGCCGTAGATGCACCGCCCGCCGCCACTCCCCAGGCGCGCTGCGCACTGCCCCCGAGCAGGCGCAACCGACACGTCCGCGACGAGGTGCGGACGGGCGGCGGGCGATGCGGGTTGGCGTACCGGACAACTCTGGACTGACCGGCGGACCGTCATGATCCCCACACATCGCCCACCACAGACAGTGGTTCGCAACAGCCAGGCACGCCGTCCGTGACGTGCGCCGGTGCTGCGCCAGAGTTGATTGTGGGACGCCAATCCCAACCGATCCCACGGAACCGGCACGCACAGACTTGCCTGCACGGCGCGGGTTGTATGTAGGAAATTGCCGCTGCAACAGCGGGGGTTTTTCCAGCGGCTGCTGAGGCGATGCCGTGCCCCTGCAGAATCAGCGCTTCGCGCGTGCCGGCCGCAGCGGCTGAAGGCCATCACACGCGCGGATTCGGGCTGCGCGCGACACCGTCCCCACGCGCATCGAGTCGATCACGCCAGATGTTCCGCAACCGCCATGTCCAGGAACTGCTGCAACACCGGCGCGGGCAGTTCCGGGCGCGTGCACAGCTGCAGTTCGAAACGCGCCGCGCTTCCTTCGATCACGCGATAGACGATTTCATCAGGACGGAAGCCGGCCATGCTGGCCGGCACGATGGCCACGCCCGCCTCCACCGCCACCAGCGACAACACCGCGTGCATGCCATGCGCCTCCTGTACCACCCGCGGAGTGAAGCCCGCGGCCGTGCACAGGCCCAGCACCTGCGCGTGGAAGCCGACGCCTTCGGCCGAGGGCCAGGACACGAACGCTTCGTCGGCCAACGCGGCCACGCTCAGTGCAGGCTGCGCGACCAGGCGATGCCCGCGCGGCAAGGCAATGGCCAGGCAGTCGACGTCGAACGGCTGCAGGCGCAGCTCAGCCGAGATGATCGGCGGAATCAGCACGCCGACATCCACGTTGCATTCGCGCAACCCATGCTGCTGCTGCCGCGAGGTCGCTTCCTGCAGGTGCAAGCGCACCTGCGGGAAGGCCTGGCGGAAGCGCCGGATCAAGCTGGGCAGGCGCCCATACAGGGCGCTGCCCACGTAGCCCACGCGCAGGCTGCCGATCTGCCCGGCCGCCGCTTCGCGCGTGCGTTGCACCGCCTGGTCGGCCTGCAGCAGGGTCGCCCGCGCTTCAACCAGCAGCGTCCTGCCGGCCGTGGTCAGCCCCAGCGTGCGATTGCCGCGCACGATCAGCTCGGCGCCGAGCTCTTCTTCCAGGCGTCGCACGGCGGCCGTCAGCGGTGGCTGCGACATGTGCAGGCGGGCAGCGGCGCGGTGGAAATGCAGTTCCTCGGCCACCGCCACGAACTGGCGGAGCAGACGCAGGTCGATCATGGCAGGGCCGGTTCAAGAGACCCGCCTAGGGTACGCGCTCAGCCGCGCGCGTCGACACTGGGCCTTGCGATCGCCGGCCACTGCAGGGCCACCGACTCGATGCTGTCGGCCTGCACCGCGCGCAGATCGCGCGGATACGCGACATGCTCGGCTTCCTGCAGCCGCAGCGCATGGAACTGGCCATTGCTGGCGCGCAGGATCCAGCCGCCCTGCCGGCAGCGCGTGGATGCCAGGAACGCGACACCGGTGGCGACGGCGGCAGGATGCAGTTCGTCGGGTTCGCCTTCGATGCCCCACATACGCGTCTTGGCCACCGGCGAAACCGCATTGACCACGATGCCATGCTCGGCCCCCTCCAGCGCGAGCACGTTCACCAGCCCCTGGGCTGCCAGCTTGGCCATGGCATAGGCCGACAGCCCGCGCTGCGCGTACTGCGGGTACAGCGCGCGGTCGGAAGTGGTGATCACGATGCGGCCACCACCGGCCTCGCGCATGGCAGGCCACGCGGCCTGCGCCAGCCACAGCGGTGTCTTGGCGGCCACGCACAGCATCTGCTCCAGCGCGGCATCGTCGATGCTTTCCACGCCCTGGTAGGCCACCCAGCCGGCGTTGTGGATCAGGAAGTCCAGGCGGCCATGCCGCTGCAGGATGTCGCGCACCAGCGCATGGCAGCTCTCGCGCTGGTCGATCGCACCACTGGCCGCTTCCACGGCCAGGCCTTGCGCCTGCAGCGCCTGCACGCACTGGCCGATGCGCTGCGGGTCGCTGCCGGTGCCATCCAGGCCCGCACCGATGTCGTGCATCACGACGTGGGCGCCGCGCTCGGCCAGCAGGCGGCTGTAGGCCAGGCCCAGGCCACCGGCCGCGCCGGTCACCAGTCCAACCTGGCCTGCAAAGGAAACAAGGGAAATCGGCTTCATCCGCCCAGCATCGCGCCGGCGGCTGTAGCGCCGCCAATACTGTTGACCGGCGTGCACGATATGCCTGGCGTATCGCTGCCGCCATGCCGCAGGCGACAGAAGCGGGCTGCACCCGGTTACCGCGCGCAGCCCGCTGCCTACCACTGCCCTACATCAGTACGAGGAGTACTCCCAGCGCTGATTCTGCCCGCCATGGCAGGTCCACATGTGCACCTTCGAACCGGGAACGTTGCCGAACTCCGGATCATCCAGGCACATGTTGGTCTGCGGATTGCGGATCTCACCCGACAGGCGCCAGGTCTGGTGCTGGCCACCATTGCAGGTCCACATGCGGATGGCATTGCCGTTGTGGGTACCGCCGTTCGCGGCCTCCAGGCACTTTCCACCCAGCCCGCGGATCGAACCGTTGGCGCCCAGTTCGAACTTCTGCTGGGGCACGCCCGAGCAATCCCACAGTTGTACCAGCGTGCCGTCAGCGGTGTTGGCGCCCTCGACATCCAGGCACTTGCCGCCTACACCGGTGATCTGCCCGTTGGCGGGATCGAATTCCCACAACTGGTTATCGGTGCCCGCGTTGTCGTACAGCTGGATCTTGGTGCCATTGGCACTGGACGCACCCGTGGCATCCAGCACCTTGTTGCTGATGCCATAGATCGAGGTACGGGTGAACTTCCAGGACTGGTTCCAGTCGCCGTGGGCATCGTAAAGCTGCAGGCGGGTGCCCTCACCGGTGCCGTAGCCGACCATGTCCCAGACCCGGCCGCTCTGCACGCCGGTGATGGTGGACTTGCCGGGCTTGATCGTCCACAGCTGCTGCACGACGCCCACGCCGCAATCCCACATCTGGATGGCCGTTCCCGGCGCCACGCCCGCCGCTTCCGCGTCCAGGCAGCGGTTGTTCATGCCGCGGATTTCGCCAAACGTGGGAATGTTGCGGATCTCGACCGGTGCGGACGTGGAGGCCGTCGAGAAATTGCCGTCGCCGGTGAACGAGGCAGTGACCGATGCAGTGGTGAAGCCCGCAGGTACCTGATAGCTGATCGACACGTTGGCCTGCTGGCCATAAACGTAGCGATACGTGCAGAACAGCTGATCACGCGTGGCCGCCCAGCAGGCAGGATCCACATCGACCACCTGCCCCACCACGGGGGTATTGGCCGTACTGATCTGTGCGCGCCCCACGGCCTGCCCATTGACCTTGAAGTCGACGTGGCCGCCCAGCGCATCGTTGCCCGGTATGAAGTACAACCCCAGCGCCTGCGCCTGCACCTTTGCGGTCAGCGTGATGGTCTGCCCCGCGGTGGGAACCGTGTTGGAGGCAGACACCGTGGTCGTGCTGGGGAAGTTGTAAAGACGCCGACCTTTCGCTTCGGCTTCAGCGGAAACAGCAACCAGGCCCAATGCAATCAGACCTATCGAAACGTAATTCATCCATGCTCCATTTACGTTGATTGATTACAGCAATTGAAGCCGTTCCCGCGCTGCGGGTCAGGCTTGCCTTCGGACCATCCTGCCGAAGTGGACACCGCGATCGTCGAAGCCCCCTTCGCGTCCGAATTTCGATCATGGCACAGGACGGCACTGCAGCGGCTTGCGCAGGTGCCGCCCGGAAAGCGTCTGCGCGCAAAGCGTCTGCGCACTCGGCACGAATGCCCGTTATTGCACATTCATGCACGATCATTCACGATTCACCCCATGACAGCCGAGCCCACTCTCCCCGCCCAGCGCACCCAGCTGATCCTGGACGAACTGCGCCAGCAGGGCCGCGTGGTGGCCGCCGACCTGGCGCGCCGCTATGCCGTGTCCGAAGATTCGATCCGCCGCGACCTGCGCGAACTGGCGGCCCAGGGGCTGTGCCAGCGTGTGTACGGCGGCGCCGTGCTGCCGGCACCGAAGCCGGCGCCGCTGCGCGAACGGCTGACCCAGGACCGCGGCGACAAGGCCGAACTGGCCGCACGCGTGGTGACCCTGCTGCAGCCCGGCCAGGTACTGCTGATCGATGCCGGTTCGACCAACCAGGCCATCGCCCAGCAGCTGCCCGGCGCATTGGCGCTGACGGTCATCACCAATGCGCCGCAGATCGCCACGGCGGCGGCGTGGCAGGCCGGCACCACCGTGCACCTGGTCGGCGGCCGCCTGGCCGAGGGCGGCGGTGCGGTGGGCGCCGAAGCGCTGGCCCAGGTGCAGCGGCTGCGCGCCGATGTGTACCTGCCTGGCGCCTGCGCGGTCGATGCCGATACCGGCGTGTGGGCGATGGATGGCGAGGAAGCCACGTTGAAGCGCGCGATGCTGGCCTGCGCCAGCCGGGTGATCGTGGCCGCGACCACCGAAAAGCTGGGCGCGCGTGGCGTGTGGCAGGTGGCTGCGCTGGATGAGATCGACGATCTGGTGTTGACCACCTCCGCCCCGGCCGCGCTGGCCGAACGCTTCCGTGCCGCCGGCATCGCCGTGCATCCCACGCATTCCTGACCCCCTTGTCCGGTTCTTCCATGACGCCTGTTTCCTCGCCCCGCGCGCAGCAGCACGCCACCCGTGCTGCGTTCTTCATTCCCGGTTTCGCCACCGCCATCTGGGCCACCCTGGTGCCCTTTGCCAAGGCCCGCAGCGGGGTGGACGACGCCACCCTGGGCCTGATCCTGCTCGGCCTGGGCGCCGGTTCGCTGCTGGCCATGCCGCTGGCCGGCGTGCTGGCGGCCCGGCTGGGCTGCCGCACGGTGATGATCGCCACCAGCGCGCTGATCTGCCTGTCCCTGCCGTGGCTGGCGGTGGCGTCCTCGCCCTGGGCGCTGGGCGCGATCCTGTTCGTGTTCGGTGCCGGCGTGGGTGCCATGGACTGCACCATGAACGTGCAGGCGGTGGTGGTGGAACGCGAATCGCGGCGCGCGATGATGTCCGGCTTCCACGCCTTCTACAGCATCGGCGGCTTCGTCGGTGCGGCCAGCACGCTGCTGCTGGGGGCCTGGCTGCCGCTGCTGCCGGCAGTGCTGGTGGGCTGCGCGGTGATGGTGCTGATCGCCCTGCCCGCCCTGCGCCACTGGCGCAACGAACGGGTCGCGCATGAGGGCCCCTTCCTGGCCTGGCCGCGCGGCATCGTGCTGTTCATCAGCGTGCTGGCGTTCGTGGCATTCCTGGCCGAAGGCACCATGCTGGACTGGAGCGCGCTGCTGCTGACCGATGTGCGCGGCGTGGCACCGACGCTGGCTGGCCTGGGCTATGCCGCCTTCGCCCTGAGCATGACTGTGGCGCGCCTGTTCGGTGACCGCGTGGTGGACCACCTGGGGCGGCACCGCGCCATCGTGCTGGGCGGCCTGCTGGGCGCGGCGGGCGTGCTGGTGCTGACCCTGGTCACGCCGTGGCAGGCCTCGCTGGTCGGTTACGTGATGCTGGGCCTGGGCTGCGCCAACGTGGTGCCGGCGCTGTTCTCGCTGGCCGGCAACCAGACCCGCATGCCCGAGGGCGTGGCGATCACCGCGGTCACCACGCTGGGCTACGCCGGCGTGCTGGCCGGGCCGGTGCTGATCGGCTTCGCCGCCCACCATGTGGGGCTGGTGGGCGCCTTCATCGGCGTGGCGGTGGCTTTCCTGGGCGTGGCGGTGGCGCCGCGCTGGCTGAAGGCCTGACCCTCATTCGGCGCGGGTGGCCAGCAGGCCATTGGCGCCGGCCCACTGGTTGATGTCGTCGCGGCGGATCGCCGCGGCCATCAGACCAGGGAACGCATCGGGCGTGCAGGCGAACGACGGCACGCCCAGCGCGGCCAGCTTGGCCGCCAGTTGCTGGTCGTAGGACGGGCGGCCTTCATCGCTCAGTGCCAGCAGCACGATGAACTGCACGCCCGATTCGACCAGCTCACGCGCGCGCGCCAGCAGTTTCTCCTCCACCCCGCCTTCGTACAGATCGGAAATAAGCACCAGGATGGCGCTGTGCGGTTCGCGGATCAGGCCCTGGCAGTAGCTCACCGCACGGTGGATGTCGGTCCCGCCGCCCAGCTGCACGCCGAACAGGATGTCCACCGGATCATCCAGCTGCTCGCTCATGTCCACCACTTCGGTGTCGAACACCACCAGCCGGGTGGAGACCGACGGCAGCGATGCCATGACCGCACCGAAGATGCTGGAATACACCACCGAGGCGGCCATCGAGCCGCTCTGGTCGATGCACAGCAGCACTTCGCGCTGCGGCTTGCGCGCCTTGCGGCCATAGCCCACCAGTTCCTGCGGCACCACCGTGCGCAGTTCCGGCTGCCAGTGCCGCAGGTTGCTGCGGATGGTGCGGTGCCAGTCGATCTCGGCCAGGCGTGGGCGCCGGTTGCGGCGTGCACGGTCCAGCGCCCCACTGACCGCCGTGCGCATCGGCTCTTCCAGCCGCGCCAGCAGATCGTCCACCACCGCGCGCACCACCATGCGTGCGGTTTCCTTGGTCTGCGCCGGAATGACCCGGCTCAGGCCAATCAGGTTGGCCACCATGTGCACGTCCGGCTGCACCTGTTCCAGCATCTCCTTTTCCAGCAGCATCTGGGTCAGGTTCAGCCGCTGCAGCGCGTCGCGCTGCATGACCTGCACTACCGACGACGGGAAGTAGCGGCGGATATCGCCCAGCCAGCGCGCGACGTTGGGCGCCGAACCACCGCGGCCACCGCGCCGGGACAGGCCGCCCTGGCCATCGGGCTCGTACAGCGCGGCCAGTGCCTGGTCGATGCCCTGCAATGCCTTGGGCAGCTCGCCGCAGCTCGCGTCGGCCTGCTCGCCCAGGATCAACCGCCAGCGCTGTTCGCGCGAGGTGGTGGCCGGCAGCGTTTCGTCTCGTTCAAGGCTCATGCGGGCACTCCCAGCAGTTCACGCAGCATCGGCAGCGCGCGTTCGGCGCGTGCGCGGTTCCAGTCCGGTGCCGCAGCGGTGGTCGCCACCGGCGCGCCCGGCGCCTGCTTCACGCGCGACCCCAGGTCGCGACGATCGGCTGCTTCGAACGCCGAGAACGTGCGCCGCACCAGCGGCAGCACGCGCACCAGCGCGTCCTCGTCCAGCGCCACCACCCAGGCATCGATCATCTGCCACACCGCATCGTCGTGCAGCAGCACGGTGGCGTTGCGGTTGAGGAAACCATCGAGCCATTGCGCAGCCTCCAGCGGCGTGGCGCCTGCCGAAAGCTGCAGCTGCAGCTGCGCGTGCACGGCGCCCGCATCCAGCGTGCCGCTGTCGAACAACAGGCGCAGGCTGACGCCGCGCAGCAGCGCGCTGCTGGCCGGTGACAGGGCCACCCGCTGCAGCGCCTGCCGCCAGTGCCCGCTGCGCTCGGCATCGTTGCGCAGCGCCACGGCACGATCGGCCGCCAGCAGCACCTCGCGGGCGTGCTCGGCATGCGCTTCGTCCAGCGCGCTTACCGCTACCAGCAGACCGACGCCTGCGCGTTCCAGCATGCTGTCGAACAGGTGTGCCACCTGCACGCCTTCGGTCTGCCGCACGTTGCCGTAGCGATGGATGTTGGCCAGCGGCGGCAAGGCGGCCAGCAGCGCCAGCGGATCGGCCGCCGTGGCCGCGCGCGCCTCCAGTTCCGCAGCGATGGCCTGCACCGCGTGCGGCAGATCGGCCAGCAGCACGCGGTCCACCAGCGCGGATACCTCGGCCAGGCCATCGGCGCGGCGCGCCTGGCCGATGGCGTGGTTACCGGCCGCATCCACCAGCGTCTGTCCGTGGCGGCTGGCCTCCACCACCGCCACCGCGAAATGCGGCTGCCACGCCAGCTGCCAGATTTCATGGAAGGTGCCGCGCGCCGAATGGCCGGTACGCGCCAGCCGCCCCCACGCGATGCCCAGCAGGCCCAGCCGGTGCAGCAGATGGCTGCGGGCCAGATCGTTGTCCTTGCGCAGGTCCAGATCGAGAGTCTTTTCCAGCGCCTCCGGCTTCAGCCGCAGGCGCTTCTGCTGCGCTTCCAGATCGCGCTGCAGCGGCACCACCGGCACGCTGGCGGGCACCTGGCCCAGCGCCTCGCCCACCAGCAGATGCTCGGCGATCAGGCGCATGGGCGCGTCATCGCCGTTGCAGATGACACTGCGGCTGGCATCGGCAATGTCTTCAAGCCCGGGCGCCGGGCGACCGCGCAGCGCGGCCAGGGTATCGGCCAGGCGGGTGGCTTCGATCAGGTGTGCAGAGGAACAATCCAGCCCGTGCTCGCGCAGCAGGCGGCCGACGCGCGCATACCAGCCCACCGCACGCTGGCCGTGCACGCCGGCGTTGCGCCACAGATGGTCGTACCAGCCCGGCGCGTCCACGCCGGCGCCGTAACCGCTGCCGGTGCTCAGGTGGCGGTAGGTCCAGGGCACCCAGGTGCTCTGCGTGCGGCGCCGCGGCAGGCCCTTCAGCAGCCGGTTGTCGGCCGCGGCGGTGTTCGCGCGCAGCGCCTGCGGCTGCAGGGCCGGCACATGCCAGGCACCGCAGACCACGGCAACGCGCTGGAACTCCTTGCTGGCACTGCGCAGCGCGCTGCGCATGTGCGCCTCGCGCACGGCTTCCTGTTCCGCACGCTGGCCGGGATAGGCCGGCGTATGTTCGCGCACGGCGGTCATCGCCTCGGCAATGGCTTCAAACAGGCCCTGCCCGTCACCGCGCTCTTCCACCATGTAGTTCCACCAGGCCTCGCCGTCGGCGTGACCGGCCGCCTGCGCCAGCCAGTCCAGCGGATCGGCCGGGCGCTGCAGCGCTGTGGCGGCGTGGGCCGGGTCCGGTGCGGCCGTGCCGGCGTCGTCCAGGTCGTCGGGCTCTTCCGGCAACGGTTCGGCCGGCGGCTGCGCGCGCCATTCCAGCGACAGCGCCGCCGGCACATCCATGAAGCGCACGGCCACGCCGTTGCGCAGCGCCCACTGCAGGGCCTGCCATTCCGGCGAGTACAGCGCGTAGGGATGGAACACCGCCAGTTGCGGATCGTCCACGCTGTAGGACAGCAGCGCCACTGGCGGCTGCATGTCGGCGTCCAGCACGTGCGGCAGCAGGTCTTCGCAGCCGGCAGGGCCTTCAATCAGCACGCACTCCGGCTGCAATGCCTGCAGCGCGGCCAGCAGGCTGCGTGCGCAGCCCGGGCCGTGGTGGCGGATGCCGAACAGGGAAATCCCTTCACTCATCGGCGTGGGCCTGCTCAGGCGTGTTCGCGGAAGGCGCGGTACAGATCCTTCCAGTCGTCGCGTTCCTTCACCACCGTTTCCAGGTACTCCTTCCACACCAGGGCGTCCTGCACCGGATCCTTCACGATGGCGCCGATCATGCCGGCGGCCATGTCGGCCGGGCGCAGCACGCCATCACCGAAGTGCCCGGCCAGCGCCATGCCGTTGTTGATGACCGAGATTGCTTCGGCGGTGGACAAGGTGGCGGTGGGGCTCTTCAGCTTGGCCTTGCCATCTTCGGTGATGCCGTTGCGCAGCTCGCGGAAGATGCGCACCACGCGCGCCACTTCCTGCAGCGCCGGCGGCTCGGCGGGCAGGTCCAGCGCGCTGCCCATCTCCGCCACGCGCTTGAGCACGATCGCCACTTCGTCCTGCTCGCTGGACGGCACCGGCAGGATGACGGTGTTGAAGCGGCGCTTCAGCGCGCTGGACAGCTCGTTCACGCCCTTGTCGCGGTTGTTGGCGGTAGCGATCACGCTGAAGCCACGCACGGCCTGCACCTCGCTGCCCAGTTCGGGCACCGGCAGGGTCTTTTCCGAAAGCACGGTGATCAGTGCGTCCTGCACATCGGCGGGAATGCGGGTGAGTTCTTCGATGCGCGCGATCTTGCCCAGGCGCATGGCGTTCATCAGCGGGCTGGGCACCAGTGCCTTTTCGCTGGGGCCGTTGGCCAGCAGCTGCGCGTAGTTCCAGCCGTAGCGGATCTGCTCTTCGCTGGTACCGGCCGTGCCCTGCACCAGCAGGGTGGAATCGCCGCTGATGGCCGCGGTCATGTGTTCGGACACCCACGACTTGGCGGTGCCCGGCACGCCGAACAGCAGCAACGCGCGATCGGTGGCGATGGTGGCCACTGCGATTTCCATCAGGCGACGGTCGCCGATGTACTTGGGGCTGACCACGAAACCGTTGTCCAGCGTGCCACCGACCAGATAGGTCACCACCGCCCACGGCGACAGCGTCCAGTTGGCCGGGCGCTGGCGGTTGTCCTGCCGGCGCAGTTCATCCAGCTCGTGGGCGTATTGGTGTTCGGCGTGCTGGCGCAGGACGGTCGTGCTCATGGTGGCTCCAGTGGCAATTCGAAAAGGGGGAAAGGGTCAGATCGGTGCGTACAGCGCGCGGCGGGTGAGCAGCAGAGCGCGGGCCTGCTGCGTGCAGGCCAGCATGGCCTCGGTGGCCGTGGCCGGCGGCTCGGCCACCTGCACCTGCGCCAGTACCGACGGGTGCAGCACGGCCAGCAGTTCCAGCAACTGGTCGCGCAGCAGGTAGTCGTAGCGCAGGCGTTCATCGCCCAGCAGCGCGCCCACCTGCGGGGCCAGCGCCTGCGAATAGGCCGGGCCCAGCACCTGTGCCGCTTCGGTGCTGTCCAAAACGGTGTGCAGCAGGCCCTGCGCCTGCAGTTCGGCCAGCGTGGCCGGCCAATGGCGCTCGCGCTGCTGCACCGGCAACAGCGCCAGCAACGCGGTCTTGTGGTGGTAGCTGGCTTTGTGCGCGATCAACGCTTCCACCCAGGCCGGTTCACCGGCATCCACCTGTTCGATCCAGGCGCGCAGCAGGGCGGCGAACCAATCGGTCTTCTGCGCCCAGGCCAGCACCTCCTCGGGGGTCTTTTCCAGGGTCTGGCACCACCACTGCAGCGGCCACTGGCGGGCCAACTGATACAGCCACCAGGCACGTTCGCCCAGCGATTCGCCGTTGGGCCGCTTGCTGTCGATGCCAGCCTCCGCCCAGCCCGCTTCCGCGGCCGCCGGTGCCTGCAACTGCCAGGTGCTACGCCGCAGCAGTCCACTGCGCTGGGCCTGCAGCAGGCCCTGCATCTGCGCCTGCAGGAAGCGCGCGTGCGCGCTGTCGGGCAGTCGCGCCAGCAGCGGGCCCACCAGCGCGCGTACCTCGCGGCTGCGGTCCTTCAACAGTGCCTGCAACAGCGCTTCATCGTCGGCGTGCAGGCCGTTGCCCAGCGCCGCCACGAACAGCGCGCGATCGCGCGCCGGCAATTCCTTCAGGTTCTGCTGCAGACGCGCACGCGCCGCGCCCGGATCGATCGCACGCTGCTGCTGGAACGCCTGCAGGCGGGCTTCGCTGCTGCCTTCGTTCCAGACCTGTTCCAGGTCCTGCGCCGTGGCAACAGGAGCGACGCCGCCCAGCGCATAGCGCCACTCGTCGTTGCACGCCGCCAACCAGCGCCCGCGCTCGCCCAGCACCGGGCGCAGCACGTCACGCAGCGCCGCGAAGCGCGCGCCCGTGTCGAGCGCAGCCGGTAGCACCGCCACCGGCAGGTGCCTGCCCTGCGCAGCCAGGCGCACACAGGCCTGCTGGCGCAGGCGCTTCAGCCACGGCGCGGCATGGCCGGCGTTGAACAAGGTGGCCAGCAGCGACGCCCAACCATGATCGGCTGGCAAGGCCGCCGGATCGTGCGGGGCCAGTGCGGGCACCGCCACCGCCGCTGCCAACGGCGCGGCCGCGCGGCGGCAGGCGGCCAGCACGCCCATCTGCCGGCTGTACGCCAGCGCCGGGTCGTCGGCCCCTTCGATGATGGCCTGCAGCACATCGTCCATCGCGCCACCGGTGCAGATGGCCTGCGGTCGGTCCACGCCCAGCAATGCCGGTTTCAACCAGACCTCGTTCATGCCGCACTCCTTTCCCAACGCTCGCCCTGCGCATTCCACGCCGACAGCGGCAACAGCGTCTGCCCATCCCATTCGCCCATCACGCACAGCGCCTGGCCACCGCCGAAGGCGAGCAACGACCAGGCCTGCAGGCCGGGCAACTGCAGCGGCAACGCGCCTTCGGCGTGCTGCAACCAGCTGCGCGTGCCGTCGTGGGCCACATGCACATCACTGACGCGCAGCGCGACCTGCGGCAACCAGGGGTTGTCGGCATAGGGCTGCGTTGCCGATTCCAGCGTATCGGGCCGTGCGCTGGCCGGGCCCGGCGTGGCGGCCTGCACATCGCTGGCCAACGCACGCAGCGG
Organism: Stenotrophomonas sp. SAU14A_NAIMI4_8; assembly: GCF_003086695.1. Lineage (NCBI taxonomy): Bacteria > Pseudomonadati > Pseudomonadota > Gammaproteobacteria > Lysobacterales > Lysobacteraceae > Stenotrophomonas > Stenotrophomonas sp. SAU14A_NAIMI4_8. The sequence continues at coordinate 1,123,647 of NZ_CP025999.1, read as the reverse complement.
CACCGTACCGGGGTGGAAGTGCAGCGTTGCCGCGTGCACGCAGCCGGTCAGCCATTGCGCGTCCCAGCCGCGGCCACCGTGGCTGAATTCCTGCAGCAGTGCGGTGCGCCCGCTGTCCAGGCCCTGCAGCCAGACCCGGCGTTCAATCAGGTTGCCGGCCTGTTCGATCAGTCGTTGCCCCTGCACGTGCCAGCGGTCGGCAACGGCTTCGCCGTCGCGCTGCACGCTCTCGCGTTCCAGCGGCCAGCCCAGCGCGGCGCGCAGGTCGGCCACGCGTGCAGCGGTCAGGCTGTCGCGGCGCGGCACGGCCTGGGTGAGCAGTTGCAGCAGCCCCAGTTGCAGGGCCAGTTCACCCAGCTGTGCCAGCCCGCGCGTACCGCTGCCCAGTGCCGCATCGAGCTGGCTGGCCAGGCCCGGCGCCTGCGCATCGACCATGCGCGCGACCATGCGCTGCGCATCGGCATCGAAATCGGCAGGAAGATTGGCCAGCCCCTGGCGGAACTGGTCGGTGATCCAACGTTCAAGCTCAGCGGCGCCGGCTTCGATGCGCGCCCAGCGCCCCTGTTCGCGCTTGCCGGCGGCAGCGGCGGCGGCCTGCGGATCGGGCGGCGGCGCACTGGCCGCGGCTTCGGCGGCGGCTTCCTTGCGCGCGGAGCGATCGCGGCGACCCTGCAGCCATTCATCCACCCACGCCGGACGCGCCTGCGGTACGCAGCGCGGGTTGCCCGACGCGTACAACAGCAGCAACGCCAGGCCGTGCTTGCACGGAAATTTGCGGCTGGGGCACGAGCAGCGGCTGACCAGCGCGGCCAGGTCCACCTGGGTCTGGTAGGGCTTGGAACCGCTGCCCTGGCATTCACCCCACAGGGCTTCGGCATCGGCGCCCAGCAGGCCCCACTTGCCATCGATGGCCAGCGCAGCGCCGGCCTTGGCCGACGCCGCATCCGGCGCCAGCGCGAGCACCTGCTCGCGCGTGAGTCGTACTTCCATATGCGTACTCACTTCAGTTCGACGTCCATCATAGCCGAGCGCAGATGACATTCACGGGAGGGCCATCATGGCCGCACCGGGTATCACCCGGCGAGACGCCCGGCGCCGCGCGCACGGGGGCCGGGCGCCGCAGACTACGGCGCGACGGACGTTGCGAAGTCCAGATAGTCTTCGTGCAGGCCCTGGATCAAGCGGCCGCTGGGCGTGTCATCTGCGTCAGTTTCCATCAGTACCCACCCGGGCATGCCGTCTTCGCGCATCGACGGGCCTTCGTCCACCGCCATCACGAAGCTGTTGCCCAGCGCTTGGCCGTAGGCGCGCAGCAACGCCTCCAGCGCGGCGGCGGGCACCGCACTGCGCAGGGCCTGCAGGGTGTCGGCCAGATCATCGCGATCGAACAGCGTTTCGGCCAGCGCCGAATCGACATCGTCGGCCAAGCGATGCACGTCGCGCAGCACCAGGAAGCGGGCGAACTGCGGAATGTCTTCGCGCAGTTCGCTGTCGGCCCAGCTGGCCGGATCGCTGCAGCCGGCGCTGCGCAGGGCGGAAATGAGCGCGGTACGTCGTTCGTTCATGGCAGGCACATGCAGGAAGGCCGCCCCAGCATACCCAAGCCCGCGCAAGGGGACGGAGGGAGGCAGGTCGCAACCACCCCCTGCGGCGCGCCCCGCCCCCTTCCGTCCTGAGCGGTGCCGCTCAGCGCTGGCAGAGCAGGTTCACCGACATGCAGTTGTGCACGTAGTCGTTCCAGTAGCCGGGGGGATGGCGCGCCACGTCTTCGGCATCCAGCTGCGGCTCATGCCACTGCGGTCGCGCGAAACCGGCCAGCACGGCGGCCTCTTCGTAGTGCGTGCGCGGCCAACGATAGTTGGTGACCTGCGCCGGCGGCGTGCCGGGAAACTGCAGGCGCAGCCGCGCACCGTCCTGCCAGGGCTGTTCTTCCAGCACCTTCACCCCGTACTGCGCGTAGTCGCCCAGCGCCAGCCGGTAATCGGGATTGAAGGTCTGCACCACCAGCCGACCGCCAGGCTTCAGGTGGCGCTCCACCGCAGCGAACATCGCCTGCAGGGTGGCCGGGCACTCCGCATAGTTGAACAACCAGGCCGCCACCACGATGTCGAACGTACCGATGTCGGCCATGTCCAGCACGTCACGGGTGTGGAACTGCATGTCGTCGTTGCTGTGCCGCGACAGCGCACGGGCGAAGTCGATCATGCCCTGCGACTGGTCCACGCCCACCGCACTGCGCGCGCCATGGCGCAGCAGCACGCGGCCGTAGTAGCCCGAGCCACAGGCCAGGTCCAGCACATCGCGCCCCTGCAGCGGGCCGGCCAGCTGCAGCAGGGTGCGCACTTCGATGGGGCGCGTGGGCGAAGCCCCCGCATAGGCTACGTACTGATCGACCATGCTGTCGTAGTGGGCAGACATCGGCACTCCCTCGCGTGTTGAAAACGTCTGGTGACAACGCTATCCGCATGGGGTGTCGTACCGAAGGGGCAAATGCGACATATCCGTCTTAAAACGGTTGTAAAGATGGATTTGGGGTTTGTGACGCGAACGGCCGGGTGGCGCTGGGCACTGGTGGGTTGCTTACGCGTGTTGGAGATCGTCAGCGCACGCTGTTGGTGATCGCGTGCGCAGGTGGTGTGTGGTGCTGCTCACAGAAGTGAAATCTCCCGTGGAATGGCAACTTTCCTCAGTGACGTTCGTGCTGGAACGCGCCGATGCTCGGCCTGCCGGGGCACGTTGCCTTGGTCGGGATTGGCGTCTCGAATAAACAAATGAACATCCATCGCTGCGGGTCACACCACAGCAGAGAGAATGCACCGCTGGCCTTTCATGGCGGCCGGTGCGTGGGGATCGTCCGATCCGCCAGGCCTTCTTCTCGATGGAAGTTCGTTTGCCTTGGTACGCCAACCCGCACCGTCCGCCACCTTCCTTGCAGAAGGTGGCCTTACGCCAGTGAGGGTTTCGCCATGACCAATCGATCCAGCCTCCATCCCCGCCTGCACGCGCTCATCGGCGATATTGCCAGCGACGTGCCCGACGACATTGCCCGAGAAATCGAGTGCGCGTTGCGCGACGCCTCGCCCGCCACGGATCAATCCCTGTTCCTTGCCCAGCTGCAGGCGATCCGCATCGGTGATGCGGAGGACGGCCAGGCTTGCGCTACGCAGATGCTCAGTGCGCCTTGCGTGGCCTCGATCAGCCGCTCATTGGCCGCGCTGGCCACCGCACTGGAGCTGCTGCATGCCGATGAGCGTGCACGTGTGCAGGGGCAGCCACACGAGCATCTGGGTGATGGTCATCGCGATGGCTTGTTGTTTGCTGCGCGGCAACTGGCGGAGCGTGTTCGTGTGGAGCTGCATGATGCGAGGTGTCATGATCAGCCGCGTAGCTGAGCAGTCTCACATCGCACAAGTAAAGTTTGACCCACCTCAGCCGATCCCGTTGAACACCCTTCAACATGGATCAGTGAAGCATGCTGTTTGAGATACCCAAGTTCAGTATCGCAGCCGGAACGTTAGGGCCTGCGCTGATTCTTCTAGGCCTCATGTATCTCTGCTACCGCGCGGAGTCGCTCCATCACATAAGGCTGCGATTGATCCGGCTATTTGTCTCAAGACGGGACCTGACCCACGATGCAATCAACCAGCACATCCTGGATGAATCCTCACTGTTCGCGTTCCGATTCAGCACTGGCATCAAGGCGCAAACAGCCGCAGAGGCCGAGCGGATCATCGCGTTTGGCCTCGCCCACGATGTCCCGTTGTCACTGATCAGCCGAGCCGGCAAAGCCTTCAACATTGTCGAGCTCAAGATGCGAGAGAAGTCCCTGCCGCGCCCGTGGCACGCCCCCGTGTTTTTTGCGCTCGCCTTTGCCTTGTTCACGCCCGCAGTCTTCTTCGTCGGCATGTCTACCGACAAGGAATTCATGACATCACTCAAGGAGACGGGAACCGAGATCTGGCTGTCTGCCGATCATGTCACCCCACGCGAAGGCATCCGCAAAGGAAATCCCACCATCTACAAGGATGCTCTCTGCAAGGATGCCACGCGGCCAGGCAACGACGGGACGTCCAGTTGGCCCAGCAGCCGAGACCAGGAGATTCTGTGCGAGGTATTCAATGACCCTGAGCTTTCCAGCTTGATCGACGAGGAAGTCAAAGCCCAGCGCCTTGTCTGGATCTACTGTGCTGTACTGCTTGGCGGACTGAGCGCGTCCGTGTTCTTTGCCTTGATCCAGATCCTCTCCGCGCAGAATCTGGCTCGACGCCTGTCAGGGACAGCTGCGATCTCTGAGCAAGCCATCGCGCCCAGGCCCCGGAAGCTCTGCATCCATTTGTCGATCTTTGGACATGGCCGAAGTTCGGACCATTGATCACTCGAAAATGGAAAAGCCGGCTCCGCGCCGGTTTTTTCATATGCACTGAGAAGTGAGGGGCCTCCAACTTCCACATCACCGCCCGAATCGCGGACAGACTCGAACATCGGACGGTCATCTCCAGCGATGACGCAGGTGACGAAAGCTCCGCTACTGATGCTTCAGGTGCACCGCCTGCACTTGCGCAAGCTTGCCTGCGCCATCGAAGGTAAACGTCATGACCACCGAGCGCGCGTCTGGATCCAGCATCGCCTTGCCCTGGTCATCGCGAACAATCAAGGTCGCGGGCGAATCCTCGATGATCCGGGCTCCCGGCTGTTCCCGTAGCGCCGCCAGCACATCAACGCGTGGCGTCCCCGCCGGCAGATAGCGGCTGACGATGGCACTTACATCCAACTGTTCGAATCCAACCGCCTTCCGGGACGCATGGATTTCCTCCAGCATCGCGCTCACGCCCCGGTTCCTGCCCGCTTCCACAGTGCGCGAACCCAGGTCAGATGATGATGTGCAGCCCGCAATAGCCATCACCACCGTTGCGGCCATGATGAAGGATCGCGTACATGCAAAAAATCCGGGACGTTCCATGGCCCCTCCTGATGAAGGCACAGGGTGTGCGTCCATCGAATCTACGCCACTCGTTCTTTGAGCGGCAAGAGCTTGGAACGACAGGGCCTCTGGAGTGAGCGCACACGACCCATCCGTGCTCATCCGAATCACAGCCAACAAAAAAGCCCCCATTGCTGGAGGCTTTTTTCGTTCTGCAACATGGTGGGCGGTACAGGGATCGAACCTGTGACCCTTGCCGTGTGAAGGCAATGCTCTACCGCTGAGCTAACCGCCCGGTGTGTTGCTGAGCCGCTCATTATAGGGGCTTTTTTGAGGCCGTCAACACTTTTTCACATTTGTGTTCACGGGGCTTTTTCAGGCCTGTCGTCGAGCTGTCGTCGAGCATGGCTCGACGCTACAGAGGAGGAGCAGTCGAGCAAGCTCGACTCTACGACGGGGCGGGATCTCGGGTGTTTCGGGGTTCGCCGCCTTACATGGTGTGGGTGGGCTTGTCCGAGCTGGTCAGCCCGGCCAGCAGGGTTTCGATCTTGTGGCGCACGGTTTCGCCTTCCTGGCCGTCGGCCAGCTGCACGCCGATGCCGGCGGTGCGGTTGCCCTGTGCGCCGGCCGGGGTGACCCAGATCACTTTGCCGGCCACCGGCAGGCGTTCGCTGGAATCGGGCAGGGTCAGCAGCAGGAAGACTTCGTCGCCCAGGAAGTAGCGCTTGGGCGTGGGCACGAAGATGCCGCCATTCTTCACGAATGGCATGTACGCGCTGTACAGCGCCGCCTTGTCCTTCACGGCCAGGGACAGGATGCCCTGGCGGGCGTTGCTGGCACTCATCGGTTACCCCTTGCGGCAGGCCGCTCGTTGACTTTGTTCCAGGCCAGCAGCAGCTCGACCACCGCCAGATCCGCACGCACCGTGGTGCGCAGCAGGTCGCGGGTGCGATTGGCCGCATCGAACCAGGCTGCAAGCTTGTGCAATCGCTCCGGCGTGGTCAAGGCATCGGTGCTGGCCTGGGCCAGCGCCAGGTCGGCGGCGAAGCGCAGGCGCAGGGCCGCGTTGTCATCGCCACACCACTTCTGCGCCAGCTCCACCGCACCGGTCCTGCCGGCGGCCAGCTGTTCCAGCTCGCGCCCCACTTCGCGGCGCAGGCTCAGGCCGTCTTCGCGAAGCCAGTTATCGGCCTGGCCGGGATGGCCACGCGCGGCCTCCAGCGCTTCGCGCGCGGCCGCTTCACTGTGGCCCTGCTGCAGCAACCAGGCCAAGGCTTCGTCATGCGGTGGCAGCTTGAATTCCAGACGCTGGCAACGGCTGCGCACGGTCTGCGGCAGGCGTGCCGGGTCGCTGCTGATCAGCCACAGGTAACGACCAGGCTGCGGCTCTTCCAGGGTCTTCAGCAACGCGTTGGCGGCCGAACGGTTGATCGCATCGGCCGGATCGACGATCACCACCTGGGCCACGCCGTACTGCGGGGTCAGCGCCAGCTTGTTGGTGATCTCGCGCACCTGCTCGATCACGATCTCGGTGCGCAGCTTGTCGCCGCTCTTGTTCGGAATGAAGCTGACCAGCTGCAGGTCCGGGTGGGTGCCGGCGGCAATCAACTGGCGCGTGCGTGCGGCGTGGGCCGCATCGCCGCGGGACAGCACATGGTCGGCCAGGGCCAGCGCCACTTCGCGCTTGCCCAGCCCGGCCGGGCCGCAGATCAACAGGCCATGGCCCAGGCGGTCGGCATCGAGCGCGGCCACGGTCTGGTCGAAGGCGCGCTGCTGCCAGGGCGAAAAGGTGCTCATGCGCCCTGCCCCGCCTGCAGCCACTGCTCCACGCGCGCCACCACATCGGCGGCCACGCGTTCCTGCACCTGGCCGGCATCGATCAGGGCGAAGCGCTGCGGGTCCTGCTGGGCGCGGCTGCGGAACACTTCGCGCACGCGCTGGAAGAAATCGTCCTGCTCGCTTTCGATGCGGTCCGGCCACAGATCGCGGCCATTGGCGCGGGCGCGGCCCACGGCCACGTCCACATCCAGCAGCAGGGTCAGGCCCGGCAGCAGGCCCACCGCGCGGCGCTCCAGATCGGCAATCCACTGCGGGTCCAGGCCGCGGCCACCGCCCTGGTAGGCGTAGCTGGAATCGGTGAAGCGATCACTGAGCACATAGGCACCGCGCTGCAGTGCCGGCTGGATCACCTGGCGCACATGCTGCGCACGCGCGGCGAACACCAGCAGCAGTTCGGCCTCGGCACTGAGCGGTTCGGCGGCAATCTCGGCGTCGGGCTTCAGCACCAGGCCGCGGATGCGCTCGGCCAGCGGCGTGCCGCCCGGTTCGCGGGTCAGCACCACCTCGTGGCCATGGCGGCGCAGGCAATCGCGGATGGCGTTGATGGCGGTGGTCTTGCCCGCGCCCTCGCCGCCTTCCAGGCTGACGAAACGCGGGTGGCGAAGCAGCGCGGAACTCATTGCGCCGGGGTCTCCTTGTTGCGTTGCTGGCGCAGCTGCTGCAGGTAGCGGGCTACGGCGGCGTTGTGCTGGTCCAGGCTGGGCGAAAACACGTGTGCGCCGCTGCCATCGCCCACGGCGACGAAGTACAGCGCATTGCCCGGTGCCGGCTGCGCGGCGGCCATCAGCGCATCGCGGCTGGGCATGGCGATCGGGGTGGGCGTCAGCCCGGCACGGGTGTAGGTGTTGTAGGGCGTGTCGGTGGTCAGGTCGCGGCGGCGGATGTTGCCGTCGTAGGCCGCGCCGATGCCGTAGATCACCGTGGGGTCGGTCTGCAGGCGCATGCCGATCTTCAGGCGGCGCATGAACACCCCGGCAATCTGCGGCCGCTCGCTGGCCAGCGCGGTTTCCTTTTCGATGATCGACGCCAGGGTCAGCAGCTCGTAGGGCGTGTTGATCGGCAGATCCGGCGCGCGGCTTTCCCAGGCTTCGTCCAGGGCTTTTTCCATCGCCGCGTGCGCACGCTTGAGCACGTCCAGGTCGCTGTCGCCACGCTGGTAGACATAGGTTTCCGGCAGGAAGCGGCCCTCCGGGTGCTGGCCACCGAAGCCCAGGCGCTGCATCAGTGCAGCGTCATCCAGGGTATCGGTGGTGTGCAGCAGCGGTTCGGCGCGCTTCAGGGCAGCGCGTACCTGGCGGATGTTCCAGCCTTCGACGATCGTGACGCGGTGCTGCAGCACCTTGCCCGCACGCATGCGCAGCAGCAGCTCGCGCGGGGTCAGGCGGTTGTCCAGCGCGTACTCGCCCACCTTCAGCTTGCCGGCGGCATCAAGCTGGCGCGCCAGCAGCTGCCACTGGGTGTCCTGGCCTTCGTCCACGCCGGCGTCGCGCAGCTTGCGCAGTACGCTGTTCAGGCCGTCGCCGCTGGCGATGACCACGCTGTCGGTGGACGGGCTGATCGGCTGGTCGGCGAACTGGCTCTGCTGGTGGAAGAACCACGCGCCCGCACCGACCAGCACGGCGGCCAGCACCAGCAGCAGCGTTACCACGAACAGACACCCGCGCTTGGCTCCCGCCATGGACTACCTCTGAATGCGATTCCGCCGTGCAGGATACCGTGCCCGGTGGCGTGGGGTCATGATGGGGGTGTGTGCCAGTGCCGACCAACGGTCGGCACCCACCAGGATCGGTCATCGTAGGGGGTCAGAGCCCTCGCGCGCCGCGCGAGGGATCTGACCCCCGGCCGGTCAGCCCTGCTGGCCCAACGCGCGCAGCAGGCCGCGGGCCTTGGCGCGGGTCTCGTCCAGTTCCTTGTCCGGGTCCGAATCGACCACGATGCCGGCGCCGGTACGGAAACTGACTTCGCTGCCGTCCACTTCGGCGGTGCGGATCAGGATGTTCAGGTCCAGGTCGCCGTCGCGGTTCAGCCAGCCGAAGGCGCCGGTGTAGGCACCGCGCGGCACCTGTTCCAGCTCGCTGATGATCTGCATGCAGCGCACCTTCGGGCAGCCGGTGATGGTGCCGCCGGGGAAGGTGGCGGCGATCACTTCGCCGGGGGTGACGTCAGGGCGCAGATGGCCGCTGACGTTGCTGACGATGTGGTGCACATGGGCGTAGCTCTCCACCGTCATCAGTTCATCCACCACCACCGTGCCGGGCAGGCAGATGCGGCCCAGGTCGTTGCGCTCCAGGTCGATCAGCATCACGTGCTCGGCGCGCTCCTTGGGGTGGCCGACCAGTTCCTGGATGCGCGCGGCATCGTCGTCACCTTCGAAGCGCGGGCGGGTGCCGGCAATCGGCCGGGTCTGCGCGTGGCCGGCGTGCACCGATACCAGGCGCTCCGGCGATGAGCTGACCACATGGCGGCCGTGCGCACTGAACAGCCCGGCAAACGGTGCCGGGTTGGCACGACGCAGCTGCGCGTACAGCGCCTGCGGGCTGACCGGCGCGGCGAACTGCGCGCTCCAGCGGCGCGACAGGTTCACCTGGAACACATCGCCGGCGCGCAGGTAATCGATCACCCGGCGCACGCCGTCGGTGAAGCGCTGCGGCGCGTCTTCGCCCACCGACTGCGGCGGCTGCCAGCCCTGCCCGGCCTCGGGCAGCGCGGCCGCGGCCTGCGCCACCAGCGCGTCCAGCAGGACCTGCTGGTCAGCCTCGGCAATGACGAAACTGGCGTTCGCTTCGTGGTCGTGCAGCAGCGCAGCCGGGCAGCGCAGCGCCAGCGCGGTGGGGCGGCCATCGTCGCGCGCGCGCGTTGGCAGCACCGGTTCAATCTGGCTGGCCACTTCGTAGTCCAGCATCAATGCCCAGCCGCCGCGGAACGGCAGGCTGTGGCTGCCGTCGTGCGGCAAGCGCTCGGCCTGCCAGGCGCGGTCGAGCACCTGCAGGAAGGTGCCCGGCTGCACCGCATCGTGCTGGTCACGCACCTGGCCATCGGCATCCAGCCGCAGCTGGTCGCCCTGCGCGGCCAGCAGCAGGCTCCAGCGCCCCTGCGCGGTACCCGAGGCGGTGGACTCCATCAGCAGCGGGAAGCGCGCGGGGGCGTGCTGCTGCACGGCCAGCAGGTCGATCGGGTGCGGCAGCGGGTGGATCAGCGGTGCGTGGGTCATGGCGGCCAGTTCAGGGGTTCAGATGCACGGAAGCCGCCTTGCGGCGGCTCCGTGTTGCACGGCGTTGATCCGTTTCGATCAATACCGATGGGTCGCGTCGCGACGACGCCGGTCAGACGCGCTTGAAGATCAGCGTGCCGTTGGTGCCGCCGAAGCCGAAGCCGTTGGACATCACCACGTCCACCTTGGCCTGGCGTGCTTCGTTGGGCACGTAGTCCAGGTCGCAGCCTTCGCCCGGCTGTTCCAGGTTGATGGTCGGCGGAATGATGTTGTCCTGCAGCGCCATCACCGAGAAGATCGCTTCCACGCCGCCGGCGGCACCCAGCAGGTGGCCGGTCATCGACTTGGTGGAGCTGACCATCATCTTGTAGGCGTGGTCACCGAAGGCGGTCTTCATGGCCATGGTTTCGCCCAGGTCGCCCAGCGGCGTGGAGGTGCCGTGTGCGTTGAGGTAACCGACCTGGTCCGGGGTCACGCCGGCGTCCTTCAACGCCATGGTCATGCAGCGCGCCGCGCCTTCGCCGTTCTCGGCCGGGGCGGTCATGTGGTACGCGTCGGAGCTGGCGCCGAAGCCGGCCAGTTCGCAATAGATCTTCGCGCCACGCGCCTTGGCGTGCTCGTACTCTTCCAGGATCAGGATGCCGGCACCGTCGCCCAGCACGAAGCCGTCGCGGTCCTTGTCCCACGGGCGCGAGGCCTGCTGCGGGGCATCGTTGCGGGTGCTCATGGCCTTCATGGCGCAGAAGCCGCCCAGCGCGGTCGGCGAGGAGCCACGCTCGGCGCCACCGACCACCATCACGTCGGCATCGCCGTACTGGATCATGCGCATCGCGGTACCGATCGAATGATTGGAGGTCGCGCAGGCGGACACGGCCGAGAACGACGGGCCCTTCAGCCCGGCGATGATGCTCAGCTGGCCCGGCAGCATGTTGATGATGGTCTTGGGCACGTAGAAGGGCGAGATCTTCTTGCCCTCGTGGAATTCGATGGTCTGCTCTTCGATGCCCAGCAGGCCGCCGATGCCGGCGCCGACGATGGCGCCCACGCGCTCGGCGTTGGCTTCGGTGATTTCCAGGCCCGAATCGTGCAGGGCCATGAACGAAGCGCCCAGGCCGTAATGAATGAACGGGTCCATCTTCTTGGCATCCTTGCCACTGACCCGGTACTTGCCGAACAACGGGTTGTCGGCGGTGATGTCAAAGCCCTTGACCTCACCTGCAATCTTGGTGGTGAACCGTTCCAGGTAGGCATCAGAAACGTTGGTCAGCGGACCGATGCCCGAACGACCGTGGGTGATGCCTTCCCAGCTGCTGGCCAGATCATTGCCCAACGGCGAGACGATACCCAGGCCGGTTACGACGACGCGACGCTTCATTGCTGATTCTCCTGACCCGCACGTTTTCGACGGGTAACACGGTTTGCTTCGATGTGATGCTCAAACACACGGGGCCGCAACTGCGGCCCCATGGGGTGCGGTGCGCGGCGAGCAGGAGCCCGCACGCGCACGGCCGTCTGACATCAGGCCTTGACGTGGGCCTTGATGTAGTCGATGGCAGCCTGCACGGTGCTGATCTTCTCGGCTTCTTCGTCCGGGATTTCGCACTCGAACTCTTCTTCCAGGGCCATCACCAGCTCGACGGTGTCCAGCGAGTCAGCGCCCAGGTCATCGACGAACGATGCGCTGTTGGTGACTTCTTCTTCCTTGACGCCAAGCTGTTCGATGACGATTTTCTTGACGCGTTCTTCGATGGTGCTCATGGGATCTCGCTCCAGATGGAGTTGTGGTTCAAAAATGGTCGCCATCAAAGGCGATGGCCGTGGGATAGTGTAGTGGAAACCGGCGCGACCTTGCATTGCAGCAAAAATCCTCGCAGATCAACCACTTGCGGCGCAATCCCTGCGCCCCTTGCTTACGGCATGTACATGCCGCCGTTCACATGGAGGGTTTCGCCGGTGATGTAGCCGGCCGCCGGGCTGGCCAGGAAGGCCACCGCATGGGCGATGTCTTCCGGCGAACCGAGGCGTTCGAGGGCGATGTCGTTGATCAGGGCGGTGCGTGCTTCTTCCGGCAGCGCCTTGGTCATGTCGGTGTCGATGAAGCCGGGCGCAACCACGTTCACGGTGACGCCGCGCGAGCCGATTTCCTTGGCCAGCGACTTGCTGAAACCGATGATGCCGGCCTTGGCGGCGGCATAGTTGGCCTGGCCGGCATTGCCGGTCACGCCCACCACCGACGCGATGTTGATGATGCGGCCCTTGCGCGCCTTCATCATGCCGCGCATGACGGCCTTGCTGGTGCGGAACACGCTGGTCAGGTTGGTGTCGATGATCGACGCCCAGTCCTCGTCCTTCATGCGCATCAGCAGGTTGTCGCGGGTGATGCCGGCGTTGTTGACCAGGATCGAGATCGCGCCGAATTCCTTGGCGATGCCGTCCAGCACGCTGTCCAGCGCGGCCGCATCGGTCACGTTCAGGGCGCGGCCGTGGCCACCGTGGGCGGCCAGGCGCTCACCGATCGCGGCGGCGCCGGATTCGGTGGTGGCGGTGCCGATGACGGTGGCGCCCTGGGCGGCCAGCAGATCGGCGATGGCGGCACCAATGCCACGGCTGGCGCCGGTGACCAGTGCGATTTCACCCTGCAGGGGCTTGCTCATGATGTTTTCCTCAGGCTGGGGCGGCCGCCGCACCCGCGCCGCTTGCAGCGGCCACCGGCACGGTCGGCAGGAACAGGGGGATCAGGCCGACCACGTCTCGCGGGCGGTTTCGAAATCGCCCGGGGTGGCCAGCGAGCGACCATCGAGGGTCTTGTCGATGCGCTTGACCAGGCCGGTCAGCACCTTGCCCGGGCCGCACTCGGCGATCTGGGTGATGCCACGGGCGGCCAGGGCCTGTACGCAGCCGGTCCACTGCACCGGCTGGTACAGCTGCTGCACCAGCGCGGTACGGATGGCATCGACGCCGTCATGCACCTTGGCATCGACGTTCTGCACCACCGGCAGCTGCGGCGCCTGCCAGGACAGACCGGCCATCACTTCGGCCAGGCGGTTGGCGGCTTCGCGCATCAGCGGGGTGTGCGAGGGCACGCTGACGGCCAGCTTGACCGCCTTGCGCACGCCCTTTTCGGCCAACAGCGCCAGCGCGCGGTCCACCGCATCGGCGTCGCCACCGATCACGATCTGGCCCGGCGAATTGAAGTTGGCCGGCACCACTACCTGGCTGCCCGCGGCTTCGGCGCAGACGTCCAGCACCAGCTGGTCTTCGGCGCCCAGCACGGCGGCCATGGCGCCCACGCCGGCCGGCGCGGCTTCCTGCATCAGCTGGCCACGCAGGCGCACCAGGTGGGCGCCATCGTGCAGGCTCAGCGCGCCGGCAGCGACCAGTGCGGTGTACTCGCCCAGGCTGTGGCCGGCCAGCACCGACGGACGCGGACCACCCACGGCATTCCAGGCGCGCCATGCGCCGATGCTCGCGGCCAGCAGCGCCGGCTGGGTGTATTCGGTACGGTTGAGCATTTCCTCCGGGCCGCCCTGGGACAGCGCCCACAGGTCGACACCGGCACCATCGGATGCTTCGGTGAAGGCTTCACGCACCTGCGGGTGCAGCTCGGCCAGTTCGGCCAGCATGCCCACGGACTGCGAGCCCTGACCGGGGAAGACAAAAGCGAGGGTGGATACGGTCACGCGGTCATCCGCTTGTTGCAATCGAAGCGGGCCATGATAAGGGTGAATTCCCCGTGTCGTCTGTACGTGCGCGTATGCACGGCGTATGGAGTGCGCCCCACCACGGGTCCGCCGGGCATGGCCCGGCGCTACCGGTAGCGCCGGACCATGCCCGGCGGGGAGCGGATCAGCAGAACAGCTGCAGGATGTCCAGCTCGCCGTCGGCGAAGAAGTCCATGCACAGCCCCACCACCATGATCAGGCCCAGCGTGGTGGCACCATGGGTGATGAAGATCGAATGCGCCAACGCGCGCGCCGAGCGCCCCATCTTCATGCAGACCCGGGCCAGGCCCTGCAGGCGCCCGCTGACCGAATGCACGTGGGCGCGCACCGGCCCCTGCACGCTGTTCATGGCCTCGGCCATCATCGCCTGCAGGCGTTCGGGGCGGTCGCCGTAGTACTTGGCCACGCCATAGCCGAACATCAGCCAGTCGCGGGCCTGTGCCTCGGCCAGGTCCATCACTTCCAGCGGGTCTTCCTCGAAATCGATGAAGCCCACCTTCTGCCCGTCCCAGGTGAGGTTGCGCGGCAGCGGCTGGCCGAAATAGGCCCCGCGCGCATGTGCTTCGGCCAGTGCCTGCATGGCGGCGGCCACCAGGCGGTCGCGACCGGCCGCGTCGGCCTCGCGCAGGCAGGTATTGAAGGAGCTGCCGTTGTCGCCGATCACCAGCGCGGCGTGGCCGCTGCCGATCACTTCGGGCACGTTGATGCCCTGCGCATGCAGTTCGCCCAGGCGGCGTGCTTCGGTTTCGCGGGCGGCATCACCACCACGGTGCGGCGGCGGACGCAGCGCGTCCAGCTGGAAACGATGGGCGACGAAGTTCAGCAGGCCCAGGGCCAGTGCGCGGCTTCCCTTGCCGTACTGCTTCAGCCAGGCACGCTGCCCTTCAATGACGATGGGCTCAACCATGACGGTTCTCCTAAACGCGTTACGGCCCCAGAGGGGCCGTAACGACAGATTCACGTTGTCGTAACTGACGCTATCAATAGCGCAGCAGAGCCGAACCCCACGTGAAGCCGCCACCGAAGGCTTCCAGCAGCAGCAGCTGGCCGCGCTCGACCTTGCCCGAACGCACGGCGGCGTCCAGCGCCAGCGGCACCGAGGCCGAGGAGGTGTTGCCGTGGCGATCGACAGTGACCACCACCTGGTCCATCGACATGTCCAGGCGCTTGGCCGTGGCTTCGATGATGCGCAGGTTGGCCTGGTGCGGAATCAGCCAATCCAGGTCGGACTTGTCCAAGCCATTGGCCTCCAGGGTTTCGTCCACGACCGAGTCCAGCGCCTTCACGGCGTACTTGAACACGTCGTTGCCCTTCATGTTGATGGTGCCGCCGCCGTTGGCGCCGCCCTTGAAACCGACCGACACGCCTACCGGGTTCCACAGCAGCTCTTTCTTGCTGCCGTCCGAATGCAGGTGGGTGCTGAGGATGCCGGTCTCTTCGTCGGCCTTGAGCACGACCGCGCCGGCACCATCGCCGAACAGCACGCAGGTGGTGCGGTCTTCCCAGTCAACGATGCGGGTCAGGGTTTCCGTACCGATCACCAGCACGTGGCGGGCATCGCCGGAACGGATGAATTTGTCGGCCACGCTGAGCGCGAACACGAAGCCCGAGCAGGCGGCGTTCACGTCGAAAGCGGGGCAACCCGATGCACCGAGCTTGGCCTGGATCAGGCACGCGGTGGACGGGAAAATAAGGTCTGGGGTGGTGGTACCCACCACGATCATGTCGAGCTGGCTGGCATCGATGCCGGCCGCTTCGAGCGCACGCAGCGCGGCCTGGTAGCCGAGATCGCTGGTGGTTTCGCCTTCGGCAGCAATGTGCCGTTCGCGGATACCGGTGCGCGTCTGGATCCACTCGTCCGAGGTTTCGACCATTTTTTCCAGGTCGGCGTTGGTCAGGACTTTTTCCGGCAAATAGCTACCGGTGCCCGCGATCCTCGAGTAGATCCGCTTGCTCATCATGTTTCCTGTTGCGCGGGCCGCCGATCACCGGCACACCCGGGAAGAAAGGCGAAGGCCGCTGCCCGCAGGCAGCGGCCTTCCCGGCACATCAATCTTCTTCGACGGCCGAGGTCTTGGTCTGGATGACCTTCTTGCCGCGGTAGAAACCGTCAGCAGTGATGTGGTGACGCAGGTGCACTTCGCCGGTGGTCGGGTCGGTCGACAGCTGCTTGGCGCTCAGGGCGTCATGCGCACGGCGCATACCGCGGCGGGACGGGGTGACACGGGATTTCTGGACAGCCATGGGATTGCTCCAAACTCGGTTCGTTTTTGCTTCGTCGTATCGTCGCGCAGGACGCCAGCGCCCAGCACACTTTCGCTTTCGCCGCAGCCGCCGACGACAATCCGGCTGCTAATGCTTCTATTCTTTCTTCAGGGCCGCCAACGCCGCAAACGGGTTGGCTTTCTTCGTTTCTTCTTCGCTTGGTGCCCAGTCCTGGTCGACGGCTTCACCGTCGGGTGACAACGGCACCACCGGCACCGCCAGCACCAACTCGTCTTCGACCAGGTCCAGCGGCCGCAGCTGGCCATCTTCCGGCACCAGCAACGCTTCGTACTCTTCCGGCAGGGACGATTCCTCGTCCTCGTCGCGGATCAGGCCAAGCCTCTGGGTCATCTTCACCGGCAACAGGAATCGCTGCATGCTGCGCTGACAGGTCAGCGGCAACGCGGTATCGATGGTCAGTTCCACATAGGATACCCGCAAGACCTCGTCGCGACCGAATTCAAGCGAGTAACTGCACTCACCGTCGGTATCGGCGACCAAGCCCTGCAGGCGGGTCAATTCAGCCAAAGAAACCTGGCCGTCGAAGCGCCTGCGCGCTACAACCATCCGCCAAGCATCCAGCGTTTCGGGCACGTTCGCGGACATAAGCCGCTGAATACTAAGGATCAGCCCGCCCGCTGTCAAATACCCTGCCGGGCGGGGCTTGCTGCGGGCCTTCACGCCGGGCCAGACTGCCCCGCCCTGCCCCGGAATTATCGCATGTCCGCCCTGCTGCTGGCCTCCACCTCCCGCTACCGCCGCGACCTGCTGCAACGGCTGGGCCTGCCCTTCGACTGCGCACGCCCGGACGTGGACGAGACCCCGCGCGCCGGCGAGGCACCGGCGGCGCTGGCGGTGCGCCTGGCCGCCGCCAAGGCCGCCGAGGTGGCCGCGCGCCACCCCGGCGCCTGGGTGATCGGTTCGGACCAGGTGGCCGACCTGGACGGCCTGCCGCTGGGCAAGCCGGGCACGGTGGACGCCGCCTGCGCGCAGTTGGCCGCCATGTCCGGCAAGACCGTGCGCTTCCATACCGCCATCAGTCTCACTCGTGATGGAGACGAGCTGGCCGCCGTGGATGTGACCGCGGTCCGCTTCCGGGTTCTCAAGCAGGACGAGATCGCCCGCTACGTGGCAGCCGAACAGCCGCTGGACTGCGCCGGCAGCTTCAAGTGCGAAGGATTGGGCATCAGCCTGTTCGAGGCCATCGACAACCGCGACCCCACCGCGCTGGTCGGCCTGCCCCTGATCGCCCTGTGCGGGCTGCTGCGGAAGGCCGGCTTCGCCGTGCCGTGACCCCGCATTGGTAGAGTCGAGCTTGCTCGACTGAATGTACCGCGCAGTCGAGCAAGCTCGACTCTACGTACAAGGGAGTCGAGCAAGCTCGACTCTACGCACCCGACGGTCGAGCACGCTCGACATTGCGCGTTACGGGGCAACCTCGAACGGTTGTTCCTGCCACGGCTCCACGCTGCCGTCGCGGCCATGCAGGCGCAGGCCCAGCCAATGCCGGCCCGGCGCCAGCGCGCGCGTATCCACGCTGATATCGAAGCCTACGTGCGGGTGGCTGGGATCGGTGGTGCCCGGCCAGGCGGCGCGGATGTCGAATTCACGACCATAACGGGCATCGCCCAGCGATTGGCCATCCAGCAGCACTTCCACCCGCGACAGGCCGACACCGTCCTTGAAGGCCCAGCCCTTCACCGCAAGCGTGCCGGAAACGACATCACCATTGGACGGCGCATCCAGCCAGGCCATCGCCGGGGTCACGCACGGCGCGTCCACGCGCTGCGCCGGCAGGCGGAACAACAGGAAGCGCTGGAAGCCGTGATCGCTGCTGACCACCCGTGGCGGCGGCAACGGCCCCACCTGTTCGCACACCGCGTGGTAACGCTGCAGCAGGTCGCGGTAGCGCTGGTCGCTGGGCGACAGCACCAGCAGCATCGGCTGCTGCCGCGTGCCATCGTGCAGCAACTGCCACTGTGCCAGCTGCGCACTGCGCCCATGCTTGTCGTTGAGCGGATGCGGCAGCACCTCGATATCACCATCGCCAAGCTGGAACCCCAGCTCGGCGCCGACCTTGAAGTTGCCGGCCAGCACCCGGGTGCCTTCCGGCATCTGTGCCAGCTCTTCGCGCACGGCCGCTGCCAGCGGCTGCCAGCCCGCGAAATTGCGCGGGTAGTACTTGTTGCCCGCCAGCTGTTCGCGCAGGCCCGGCGAGGACGCCATCAGGTAATAGGAGAACGCCAGCACCAAGCCTGCGCCCGCCAGCCACCAGCCGGTGCGGCGCAGGCCTCGCGGCCAACCGTTGAGCACCACCGGCACCGCCACCAGCAGGGCCAGATAGCCCGGCAGCGGCCAGTGGAAACTGATGCGCTCCACATCGGTGAAGAAGCCGAGCACGAAGATGCCCAGCGTGGATACGCCGCCCACCAGGCCGAAGTAGCGCCACTGCACGCGCGCACCGCCACCGCTGCGGGTACCGGCCAGGGCCACCTTCCACATGGCAATGCACAGGATGGGCGTGACCAGCATCGGCTGGATCACCAGGAACCATAGCCCGCGCCACTCGAATGCCCACGGATGGCGCTCCACCACCTGGAACTTCAGCCCAGCATCGTGGTTGTCGGCATTCCAGGCCAGCAGCGGCAGCCAGGCCAGCACGCCCACCGCCAGCGCCACCCACACACGCGGGTCGGCCAGCATCCGCCGCCCTTGCGGCAGCGCCAGCAGGGCAATGAAGCCCACGCCGATGACACCGATGAAGCGGTAGTGGCTGAGTGCGCCGATCAGCAGGCCCAGGCCCAGCTTCACCGCCGAAGAGGCATCGACATTGCGCAGCAGGCGCGCACCGGCGTCCAGGCACAGCACCGCCGCCAGCGCCATCGGCACATCGGGCACGGCCAGCAGGCCCAGCGTGGCCGACAACGGCATCAACAAGGTCAGGCTGCCGGCCTGCCAACCGGCCACCGCGCCGAACCAGCGGGTGGCCACGCGCGAAACCAGCAACGGCAGCAACGCGCCGATGGCCAGGAACGGCAGGCGCAGCGCCAGCACATGATGGCCACCGATTTCCACGCCCAGCCGCGCCAGCCACGCGGTCAGGCCGGGCAGATCGGAATAGGCGGCCGCAAGGTGCTGGCCCTCCTGCCAATAGAACGCCTCATCGACGAACAGGGGCAGCCGTGCGGCCACGACCAGCTTGGCCGCTGTGACGAGCGTCCATAACCAGACAAATATCGTGCGTGCGCGCTGTTCGCCCTGCATTGCTCTATGGATAGAATCGATGGGTTCCCGAACGTGAGACGATCATGACAGCTTCGTCCCCCATGCCCAGCATGCTAACCGATCAACTGCGACAGTCCCTGCGCAATGCGCAGGACCAGGTCAACGCGCTGGTGCTGGGCAAGGTGCAGGAGGTGCGCCTGGCCTTCGTTGCCCTGCTTTCCGGCGGCCATCTGCTGATCGAGGATCTGCCCGGCCTGGGCAAGACCACGCTGGCGCACGCATTGGCCAGCAGCCTGGGGCTGGGCTTCCAGCGCGTACAGTTCACCTCCGACCTGCTGCCCGCCGATGTGCTGGGCGTGTCGGTTTACGACGCCGGCAGCCGCCAGTTCCAGTTCCATCCCGGCCCGGTGTTCACCCATGTGCTGCTGGCCGATGAGATCAACCGCGCGCCGCCGCGCACGCAGAGCGCCCTGCTGGAAGCCATGGCCGAACAGCAGGTCACGCTGGACGGGCAGACGCATATCCTGCCGGACCCGTTCTTCGTGATCGCTACGCAGAACCCGGTGGATCTGTCGGGCACGTTCCCGCTGCCCGATTCGCAGCTGGACCGCTTCCTGCTGCGCCTGGCCATGGGGTATCCCAGCCCGCAGGCCGAGCGCGAGCTGCTGCGCGGCACCGACCGCCGCGACCTGATTGCGCGCGCGGTGCCGCAGCTGGATGACAACCAGGTGCGGCAATTGCGCGAAGCGGTCGGCCAGATCCATGTGAGCGATGCGCTGGTGGATTACGTGCAGGCGCTGCTGACCCGCAGCCGCCAGCATGCAGGCGTGCGCGTGGGCCTGTCACCGCGCGCCGGCCTGGCCCTGCTGCGCGCGGCCAAGGCGCATGCCTTGCTGCTGGGCCGCGGCCATGTGGTGCCCGAAGACGTGCAGACCCTGTTCGTCGCGGTCGCCGGCCACCGCCTGGTGGGCGAAGCCGAATCCAGCGCCGGTCCGGCCCTGGCACGGGCGATCCTGCAGACGGTGGCGGTCGATTGAACGTCTCCTCGCGCTGGGCACGGCTGCAGTTGCTGGCGCGCCCACGCACGCCGGAGGCATTGCCGCAGCGGCTGGACCGCCGCCGCATCTACGTGCTGCCCACGCGTTTCGGCCTGTTCGTGGCTACCCTGCTGGCGGCCATGCTGCTGGGCGCACTGAACTACAACAACAACCCGGCCCTGCTGCTGGCCCTGCTGCTGGCAGCGGCCGCGGTAGCCAGCGCGATTGCCGCGCACCTGCAGCTGTCCGGCGTGCAGGTCGATGCGATCGCCGCCGAGCCGGTCGCAGCCGGGCAGCCACTGCGGCTGCGCATCGATCTTTCCGTGCGCGACCCGCGTGCGCGCCACGGGCTGCACCTGCAACTGGGCGACAGGCAGGCCTGGACCGACCTGCCAGCGCAGGGCCGCGGCGAAGTGGAACTGGATGTACCCACGCAGCGCCGCGGCTGGCTGGACCTGCCACGCGTGCGCCTGTCCAGCACCCAGCCGCTGGGCCTGGTGCGGGCCTGGTCGTGGGTCTGGCCCGAACAACCGCTGCTGGTCTACCCCCACGCCGAAGCACAGGGCCCGGCCCTGCCCGAGCGCGGCAGCGACCCGCTGCACACCCGTGCCCATGCCAGCGGCGAGGAGCTGCACCAGCTGCGCCCGTACCGCGCCGGCGACCCACCGCGCAGCATCGCCTGGAAACATTCAGCGCGACGCGACAGCCTGCTGGTACGCGAATACGAAAAGCCGGTCGGCATCGAGGTGATGCTGGACTGGCGCGCCCTGGCACCAATGGCCGGCGAAGCGCGCATTGCGCGGCTGGCGCGCTGGGTCGACCTGGCCGAACGCGAAGGCCGCCGCTATACCCTGCTGCTGCCCGGCCAGCCCGCGCTCGGCCCCGGCCAGGGCGCCAGCCACCACCATCTGTGCCTGCGCGCACTGGCCCTGTTGCCGCATGACTGACACCGCGCCCTTGATCGATCGCAACGCGCGCTACTGGACGCTGGCCAGTGCGGCGCTGGCCCTGCTGCCGCTGCTGCTGCAGTTGCCCACGCTGTTGGCCGCGCTGTTTGCCGGCGCCGCCGTGCTGACCGCCCTGCTGTCGCAGCGGCGCGTGCTGCCGATGCCGGTGCGCGTGCTGCTGGTGCTGGCCATGCTGGGCGCCATCGTCTGGCAGATGGGCGCCATGCGCCCCGGCCGCGACACCGGCTGCGCGCTGCTGGCGGCGATGCTGGCGATCAAGTCCAGCGAGCTGCGCAGCCTGCGTGATGCGCGCAGCCTGATCGGCTTCGCCCTGTTCGCACCGTTTGCCGCCTTCCTGCTCGACCAGGGGCCGCTGACCACCGCGCTGGCAGCACTGGCCGGCATCACCGGCCTGCTGGCGCTGCAGCGCCTGGCCCAGGGCGAAGGCCATAGCGCGCCGGTGCCGCTGCGCGGGCAGCTGCACGGCGTTGGCCGACTGCTGCTGATCGGCCTGCCGCTGGCGCTGGCCTGCTTCTGGCTGTTCCCCCGCCTGGCCACGCCGTTGTGGGGCATTCCCGATCGCGCCGTCGGCACGCCGGGGCTGTCCGACACGATGGAGCCGGACCAGTGGCTGGACCTGATGGCCGACGATACGCCCGCCCTGCGCGTGCAGTTCTTCGGTGCAGCGCCAGCGGCGGAACAGCGCTACTGGCGCGGCCCGGTGATGACCCGTTTTGATGGCCACGTGTGGCGGCGCGATCCCGCCGCACAGTTCCGCACCCCGGCGGTCGTGGAACAGACAGGATCTGGCTGGGATTACCAGATCGATTACGAGCCCACCGACCGCCGCCAACTGGTGGCGCTGGACCTGCCGCGCAGCGCACCGGCCGGCGCCCGCCTGGATGCGGACATGAGCCTGTCCAGCGACCGGCGCCTGAGCGCACTGACCCGCTGGCGCCTGCAATCGGCACCAGCACGCCGCTTCGATGCCACGCTGTCGGCCGAACAGCGCCGTGCGGCATTGCAGTTGCCGGCAGGCTTCAACCCGCGCACCGCTACGCTGGCCCGGCAGTGGCGCCAGGAAGCGGGCAATGACGATGCCGCCGTGGTGCGCCGGGCGCTGGCCTGGATCACCACTGACTTCTCCTACACGCTGGAAACCCCGGTGGCCGGGCGCGATCCGGTCGATGCTTTCCTGTTCGATTACAAGGCCGGCTTCTGCCAGCACTTCAGTTCTTCCTTCGTGGTGCTGATGCGCAACGCCGGCATTCCCGCGCGGGTGGTGACCGGCTTCGCTGGCGGTACCCGCAACCGCATCGGTAACTACTGGGTGGTGCGCCGCATGGACGCCCACGCCTGGGCCGAAGTGTGGCTGCCGCAGCAGGGCTGGGTGCGGGTGGACCCGACCGCCGCGGTGGCACCGGAACGGATCCTGGACACGCTGGATGACCGCCTGCAGGCCGGCGCCGATACCGGCCTGCAACAGCGCTGGCTGCAGATCGGCCAGGTGGGCGATTGGCTGCGCCGCGGCTGGAACGATCTGGTGCTGTCCTTCGACGCACGCCGCCAGCAGCAGATGCTGCAGCCGCTGGGGCTGGACGATCTGGGGCCAGGACAGCTGCTGGCTGGGTTCGTGACGGCCGCGTTGCTGGCACTGGCCTGGATGGCCTGGCTGCTGGCACGTGGCGAGCGCGAGCGCGATCCCCTGCTGCGCGCCTGGCACCACCTGGGCCGGCGCTACGCGCGGCGCGGCCTGGGCCGCGAACCGCACGAGCCCCCCATGGTGTGGGCAGGCCGCGTGCATGCCCAGCAACCTGACCCTGCCCTGCTGGCACTCAGCCAGCGTTTCGCTGACGCGCGTTACGCTGGCACTCGCACCGACCTCGCCGCATTATTGCGGGACCTGCGCAGGCATCGCCCGTCTTCCGGAGCTTCCCAATGAAAACCAAGTTCCTTCTTACTGCCGTGGCCACGCTGGCCCTGTCGGCCTGCGCAACGGCACCCAAGCCGCTGCAGGGACAGTTCAGCCTGGTGTCCCCGCGCGATTCGGTCGCCACCCAGCAGGTCGGCACGCCGGTCCGTTGGGGCGGGCGCATCATTGAAACCCTGCCCGGCCAGGGCGAGACCTGCTTCCAGATGATCTCGCGCCCGCTCAATGGCAGTGGCCGCCCGAACACCACCTCGTCCGACGCCAGCGATGGCCGCTTCATTGCTTGCCGCGCCGGCTTCTACGACCCGGCCGTGTTCGAAGCCGGCCGCGATGTGACCTTCATCGGCAAGATCGACGGCTATTCCAATACGCGCATCGGTGATTACGACTACCGCCTGCCGAAGCTGGCCGCCGATGTGATCTACCTGTGGCCGGAACAGCGCCAGGTGGATGTGGTGCCCTACCCGTACGGTCCGTATGGCCCCTGGGGCCCGGGCCCATACTGGGGCTACGGCCGCTGGGGCTGGTGGTAAGTACAGAAAGGCCGCCCCAGGGCGGCCTTTTTTTTACGCGCGCCATCACCCTGGCCACGCGTGGATGCGGTGGCCTCAACGCCCCGGCGTACCGAAATGCCCCAGCGGCGCGCCGGCCAGCAGATGCATGTGGATATGGAACACGGTCTGCCCGGCATGCTCGCGGCAGTTCATCACGATGCGGTAGCCGTCCTCGGCCAAACCCTCGCTGCGCGCGTAGGCCGCGGCTGCCAGCGCCAGCTTGCCGATCAGGTGCGCCTGCGACGGCTGCAGGTCATCCAGCGTGGGAATGATCTCGTTCTTCGGAATGAACAGCACGTGCACCGGCGCCTGCGGTGCGATGTCCTTGAAGCCCAGCACCTCGTCGTCTTCGTAGACGATGGTGGCCGGGATCTCGCGGCGGATGATCTTGCTGAAGAGGGTTTCGCTGCTCATGGTCGGCCTCGGCGGGATATGCCCCGCATTGTAGGCCGGCGACAGCAGGCGTTGCCCGGCCGCGCGTCAGTCGCGGAATTCGCTGCGGGTGCCGAAGGCGTGCGACAGCGTGCCGCGATCGACATATTCCAGTTCGCCCCCCAACGGCAGGCCCTGGGCCAGGCGGCTGGGCCGGACCTGGCGGGCGCGCGCCAACTGCGCCAGGTAGTGCGCGGTCGCTTCGCCTTCCACGGTGGCACTGGTGGCGATGATCAGTTCCTGCACCTCGCCCTGGGCCAGGCGCTGCTCCAGCTGTTCCAGGCCCAGCTCGCGCGGGCCCACGCCATCAAGCGGTGACAAGCGCCCCTGCAGCACGAAGTAGACGCCGCGGAAGCCGGTGGCGTTTTCAATGGCCAGGCGGTCGGCCGGCGATTCCACCACGCACAACTGGCTGCGCTCGCGGCTGCCGTTGGCGCAGGTGGGGCACACCTCGCTCTCGCTGAAATCACGGCACTGCGCGCAATGGCCGATGCGCTCCACCGCCAACGCCAGGGTTTCGGCCAGGCGCTGGCCGCCCTCGCGCTCGCGTTCCAGCAGGTGGTAGGCCATGCGCTGGGCCGTCTTCTGGCCCACGCCCGGCAGCACCCGCAGCGCATCGATCAATTGTTCAAGCAGAGGTGCGGGCACGGCGGCAGGCTTTGTAGAGTCGAGCTTGCTCGACTGAAGGGCGTTGTAGAGTCGAGCTTGCTCGACTGAAGGGCGTTGTAGAGTCGAGCTTGCTCGACTGAAGGGTTCAGTAGAGTCGAGCCATGCTCGACTGATTCACGCATGCCGTCGAGCAAGCTCGACGCTACGGAAGGACCAGTCGAGCACGCTCGACGCTACGGGTATCAGAACGGCAGCTTCATGCCCGGCGGCAGCTGCATGCCGGCCGTGGCCGAGCCCATCTTCGACTTCGATTCGGCGTCGATCTTGTTGGACGCGTCGTTGAAGGCAGCCGCGATCAGGTCTTCCAGCATTTCCGGATCGCTGGTCAGCGACGGGTCGATGCGCACCTTGCGGCATTCCTTCGCACCGGTAAGGGTGACGCTGACCATGCCGCCACCGGCGCTGCCGGTCACTTCGATCCTGGCGATTTCTTCCTGGGCCTTCTGCAGGTTTTCCTGCATCTTCTGGGCCTGCTGCATCAGTTGGGCGATGTTCCCGCGCATGTCGTCTTACTCGTCAAAAGTACGGATGGAATCGGAAACGACCCGGGCGCCATGCTGCTGGATCAGCAGCTGGACTTCCGGATCGTCCATGAAGGTGGCCTCGGCGGCCTGCTGGCGCTCGCCACGCTGGCGGTCGGCACGCTGGTGCAGGGTCTCGGCCGGTACGTGTTCGGTTTCCACGGTCTCGACCACGATCCGCAGCGCCTGCCCCAGGGCCTTTTCCAGCACCTCGCCCAGCGCCGCCAGCGCGCGCTCGGAGCGCAGGTATTCAAATCCGGGCGAAAGCCCCAGTTTCAAGGTGCCCTGCTGGCAACTGATGAAGGCGGCGTTGGCGGCCAACTGGCGCGACGGGCCGTTCAGGCCGCTGCCGGCCACCAGATCCAGCCAGTCCTCGGCACTGGCCAGTTCGCTCACCGCTTCCTGCGGGCCACGGTCGGCGGCCGCCGGTGCGGGCGCAATGGCAATGCCTTCCGGCTGGAACGAGCGCTCTTCGGCAACCTCGGCGGGCTGTGCCGGTGCCGGCGGTTCGTGCCAGGGGGCGACCATGGCCGCCTCCGGGGTGGCATGCACGCCGGCCAGCGACGCATCACGGGCGTGGGCGGCCTCGGCCTCCTCGGTGGCCCACGGCGGCAGATCGTCGCTCGCTTGGGCCGGCGGCGCAGCAACCTCGGCCCTCACCGGTGTGGGGGTTTCAGGTTCTTCTACCGGCACCGGTTCAGGTTCCGGGGTGGGTTCCGGTTCCGGTTCCGGTTCAGGCTCCGGTTCGCGCGGCGGCGGCTCGGGCTGCGGCGACGGGGTATGCGCTGCGGCGCTCACCTGCTCTGACGCCGCCGGGGCCTGGGCCGAGGCAGCGGCAGCCGGAGCGGCCTCCTGGCTGCCACCGGGACCACCGCCGTTGGGCGCGTTGCCGCCCGGGGCAGCACCTGCGGCCGGGTCGACCGCACGCGGGACCGGCGGCACCGCGGCCGCCGGGCGGAAGGCCAGCATGCGCAGCACGGCCATTTCGAAGCCTGCGCGCGGGCTCGGCGCCAGCGGCAGGTCGCGGCGGCCATTGAGCGCCATCTGGTACCACAGCTGCACCACTTCCGGGCGCAGACGGGCAGCAAAGGCAGCCACGTCCAGACCTTCGGCGGCGGCAGCCGCACCCGGTACCAGCTGCTGCACCTGGATACGGTGCAGGCCCTCGGCCAGCGCTTCCAGCACGCCGCTCCAGTCGGGCGAGAACTCGGCCAGCGCCGCCACTACCTGCAGCAGGCGCGCGCCCTCGCCGTCGGCCAGGGCATCCAGCATGGCCGCCACCTGGGTGCGGTCCACGGTGCCCAGCATGGTGCGCACCACGTCGTCGCGCAGGGCACCACCGGCATAGGCAATGGCCTGGTCGAGCAGTGACAGGCCGTCACGCAGGCTGCCATCGGCGGCCTTGGACAGCTGCACGATGGCGCTGGGGTCGGACTCGATCTCCTCGGCGGCCAGGATGCGGGTCATCTGGCCCTGGATCTGGTCCTCGTCCAGCCGCTTCAGGTTGAACTGCAGGCAGCGGCTGAGCACGGTGACCGGCAGCTTCTGCGGGTCGGTGGTGGCCAGCAGGAACTTCACATGCTCCGGCGGCTCTTCCAGCGTTTTCAGCAGCGCGTTGAACGCCGCCTTGGACAGCATGTGCACTTCGTCGATCAGGTAGACCTTGTACTTGCCGCGCGAGGGCATGTACTGGGCGTTCTCGATCACCTCGCGCACGTCATCCACGCCGGTGTTGGACGCGGCGTCGATTTCCAGCAGGTCGATGTAGCGGCCGGCGTCGATGTCCAGGCAGGCTGCGCACTGGCCACAGGGGTCGGCGCTGGTGCCCTGCTCGCAGTTCAGCGACTTGGCGAAGATACGCGCGATGGTGGTCTTGCCCACGCCGCGGGTACCGGTGAACAGGAACGCATGGTGGACCCGGCCACTGTCCAGCGCATTGCTGAGCGCACGGACCACGTGTTCCTGGCCCACCAGCTCGGCAAAACGCTTCGGACGCCACTTGCGGGCAAGCACGAGATAGGACATCAGGCCACCGTCTTCCATCGGATGTTCCATTGTGCCATGCCTGTCCAGCCCCCTCCCCCTGAAACACGGTGCTTGTGTCCGGGCGCGGCGCCCGCTAGAATCTGCGCCCCTGCTGAGGCGTTTGCCGATGGCAGGGAATCCGGAGAGGTGTCCGAGTGGTTGAAGGAGCACGCCTGGAAAGTGTGTAAGCGTCTAAACCGCGCTTCGGGGGTTCGAATCCCCCTCTCTCCGCCAGACAAACGCAGAAGGGCCGCCCACAGGGTGGCCCTTCTGCGTTTGTCTGGCGGACGGGATGGCGGGTGAGAAGCCCCGCGGGGGTTCGACGGTTCTGCAGGAGCAGAACCGGACAGCCGCAGGCTGGTCCCGATGTGCAACGCGCATCGGGATCGGGTGCAGGGATGCACCCGACAATCCCCCTCTCTCCGCCAGATAAATGAAAAAGGCTGCCCTCTGGGCAGCCTTTTTCATTTATCTGGCGCGGGAAGCGAAGTGCGCTGCGCGCGCTTCGCCCCATGCGTTGCTACGCAACGAATGGGCCCCTCCCTTTGCCTGCCTCTCCCCGCCCCTGTCGGGGCAGCCCCTCAACAGAGGGGCTTGCTCGCCCAGACAGATCCGTAGGTCCACGCCATGCGTGGAGCAGACGTCCTTGGCACTACTCTCAAGGGCCGCCGGGTTGGCCAGGCGCAGCCCCTTGCGGCTGTTCGTCATCCTTACGCTGTTCACCTTGGGGCCGCCCACAGGGCCGCCCGATGCAGCGCCATCCTGCCTGGCATTGCCTGTTGCTATGCTCGCAGCACAGGGATTGATGCCCGCTACCGGGCCCGATGAGGACCATCAACATGCGCTATTCCATGACGAAGCTAGTGATCACCACTGCCTTGCTGATCGGCAGCGTTCCCGTACTCGCACAGGACGGCGCTGCGGCACGATACGGAGCGGTGGGAGGCACGCATACGGGCAATGCGCTGGCGTGCGGCGCAACAGCCGAACAGACCGCAACGCTGCGCGCACGGCACAAGGCCCAGGTGAAAACCATCTTTGGCACAGAGACAGACTTCGACCAGGCCTATGACGCTGCCGAAGCACGGGAGCGGGAAAAAATCACCGCTGCCTGGAAGAAAGGCCAGTACAAACCGACCGGCGACGTCTGCAACGAACTGATGAGGCAGGTGCGCTCATGAACCTGACGTTCGGATCGAACCTGTCCGCAGTACGTGTGAGCCTGTTGGCCGCAAGCCTGATACTGACATTGGGCGCCTGCAAGGGCTCCGCCGAAACGCCTGCAGAAGGCGTCGCCTCACCGGCCGCCCAGACCAGCACCAGCGCCAGCGCGGAATCCTCCGCGCAGTCTGCGGCGACTGCGGATGAAAATCAGAAGGCCCGCCCGTTCGCCGTCGCCGACCTGCCGGTATCCCAGGCGCCGCTGGGCAGCTTCCCCTACGTCGGGCTGCCGCAGGGCTACGCCCGTCAGGATGTGGTGGACAGTCCATTTGATCGCGTGCCGTTCTGGACCGGTGATCGCGTGGAGTGGATCGAAGGCAAGGTCCATTCGTCGGTCCTGCAGAGCAACAGCGACCGCCCTTATTCGCAACTTGAGCTCAGTCGCAATGTGCAGAGCCTGGTAGAGGCACTGGGTGGCAAACGCATTTTCTCCGGCACCCTTCCCGCCGATGCATCGGGTGATATCGGCAGCAGCAAGGCCGGGGTCCAGTATGTCGGCGGCATCGGCGATATCTACAATGAGCCGGCAGAAACCTACGTCATCCATCATGATGATCGGGATATCTGGATTCACCTGGGCTCCAGTGGAAATTCCGGCGCACTGCTCGTCGCGGAAACGAAACCGGTACAGATAACGGCCAAGGTCATTGAAGCCGACACCCTGAAACAGGCGCTGGAAAGCAGTGGGAAAGTGTCGATCCAGGTGAACTTCGCCACCGACGCCGCCGAGATCCTGCCGGACTCGGAGCCGCAGATCCAGCAGGTCACCCAGCTGCTGAAAGTCGATCAAGATCTCCAGCTTTCGGTGGAGGGACACACCGACGACAGCGGTAGTGCTGCGCACAACCAGACACTCTCGCAGGCGCGCGCAGAGTCGGTGCGCAATCGCCTTGTCGGCGCCGGAATCGCAGCCGATCGACTGGCGGCCAAGGGCCTGGGCCAGAGCCAACCGCTTGCGGAAAATTCAACCGAGGACGGACGTCGTACGAATCGACGCGTGGAGCTGGTCAAGCGCTGAGATCGCATGACATGGGTGGGGCGGAAGCCCCACCCTTGTCAGCCCACCCCACCAGCCACCGCAAAGCGCCGATCCACCTCGCCGTATGACGCTCCATCCGCATCCACCAGCACCCCACTCTGCAGCAGCGTGCGCGTTGCCGCTGCCGTAGCCGCCCAGGCCTGCAGGAACAGCGCCGGCCCGGCGCTCAAGCGGCGTACGCCGGCCTGGCGCAAGTGGTCGGCCGGCGCCATGCCGGGCAACGCCATCAGGTTCAGTGGCAGCGCCACCTGTGCAGCGACGTCCGCAACCTCGGCCAGCGCCTGCAATCCAGGAACAAATCCCCCATCCGCACCGGCCTGCGCACAGGCCTGCAGGCGCTGCACGCTCAGCGCCACGGCCTGTGCGCCCTCGGCGAAGCCGCGCAGATACACATCGGTCCGCGCGTTGATGAACAACGGACGTCCCGCCAGCGCGCAGCGCACCGCCGCGATCTTCGCCGCCAATAATTCGCCGCTGCCCTCGCCATCCTCGATGTTGATGCCCACCACGCCCAGATCAGCCAAGCGCAGCACGCGCGCGCTCACCTGCTGCGGATCGTCGCTGTAGCCGTTTTCGATATCCACGGTTAGCGGCAGCGTCGTCACCCGCAGGATCTGCCGCACGCGCTCAAGCAGCGCGTCCTCCGGCAGCACGCACGCATCGGCGTGGCCGCAGGACCACGCCATGGCCGCACTGGAAGTGCCCAGTGCCTGCGCACCGCAATCCTCAGCCAGGCGCGCACTGCCTGCGTCCCACACGGTGGGCAGCACCAGCAGGTCAGCGCCGCGGTGCAGGCTTACAAAACGATGATGACGATCGATCATGGGAACTCCGTGTCTGCGAGGCGCGCAGTCTGCGGGCACGCGCGGCCGGCTGCTCGCCATGTTCGGACACCAATACCTGCGGCGATCACTTGAGTCGCCCCGGGCAGACGCGGTTCAATGCCGCTCCCCTGCAAGGACGCCACCATGAGCCAACGCCCCGAACGGATCGCCATCGACCCGGATGACCATTACGCCGACTGCATCGGCCGCACGGAAGATGGACGGCAGTTCATCCTGACCACACCGTTCGAACCGGCCACGCGCCGCCAGCCTGGCTGCGAATACATCGCGCTGTACCTGTTCGACGCCGACGGCGCCCTGCTGGATGCGCAGATCGATTCGCTGGGCCCGCGCGACCAGGTGGATGCACAACAGCACCGCGCGATCCGTCAGGCGCGCCTGCACGCCCTGGGTGCCATCGAGCATCGGCGCGTACAGGTTGCACCGTTCGCGGTGGAGCAGTTCGGCACGACCTTCGGCCTGGTCGCACGCGCACCGGAGGACGAGGACGATCTGTGGGCAGTGGAAATGCAGCCCGGCAACTACATGGCGTTCTTCGAACCCTGGGACAGCGGCGTGTATGACACCTGAGCTGCGCGCCGCCACGCACAACCCACTCTAACGACGCGGCAGCACCCGCCCCAACCCGGCGAACACGAACACCGCACCGATCAGGCCAATCAGTACGGTCACGCCCCACAACGCAGCGGGCGTGTCCACCACCGGATCACGCGCCGGCGCCTCGGGCAGGTACAGCACGCGCACCGGCTGTCCCGGCGCATAGCCGAAGATCAGCCCGTTCTGGGCGTACGACACGCGCTGCCCTGCCGGCGTCTGGAACACCACCTGCGGGTGCGAGCCGCCGGCATTGAGATGGTCCACCCAGCCCTGGACCGGCTGTGCCCGGTCCAGGAACTGCAGGCGATCGGCCAGGGTCCAGCCGGCAATGGCCAGCATTGCCATGCCCATCAGGGTAAACAACAGCCCTTTGGCCACGCGGTCAGCGCGGGGTGTGCTTGCAGAGGTCATTGCGGCGTTGCGTCCTTGCGTCGGCCCGCGGCACAGGCACGGTTGGGCCGCAAAGTGTAGCGACCTGTCAGCTGCTGGACAGCTTCATCAGCACCAGCCCGCTGACGATCAGCACCGCCGCGCCGATGCGCATCGCACTGAGCTGCTCGCCCAGGAACACGATGCCCACCACGAACGCACCCACCGCGCCGATGCCGGTCCAGATGGTGTAAGCGGTGCCCAGCGGCAGGTTGCGCATGGCCAGGGCCAGCAGCCAGAAGCTGGCGATCATGCCGACCACGGTGATGATGGACGGAACGGGCTTGCTGAAGCCCTCGGATTGCTTCATCGCAACGGCCCAGACGATTTCCAGCAGGCCAGCGAACAACAATTGGATCCAGGCCATGACGGCCCTCCTTTTGGCAGGGCCAGGCCGTCCTGGTCATTCATTCCCGATGTGGGGGAGGCCGTTCCTCCTGTCGGGCATTCTAGCAACGCGGCTGCGCCGGGGCCGCTGCAGGTGGTGCCGGGTTACAGCCGATTCAGTGCGCGGCGCTGGCACAAGCGGCCGCGCCTGCGCTAGAATGCGCGCCTGCCATCGGCCCAGTCGATGTGCAGTCCGGCTGTGGTCTTCGGCGCGCTGCGCGCCGCTTCCCCTGTTCCGTGAACCGGCCGCCCTTGGGCGGCCAACGTCTCTATGGTGGCCCCGTCGGCCCCTCGCGACGCTAGGTCGAAAATCCCGCCAGGGCCGGAAGGCAGCAACGGTATCGATCGACGCGGGCGCCGAGGTCAGCCGGCGGGGCCACCGCCTTTTCAGGCCGCGCCTCGTTCCCCGTAGATGCCAAGCTCGGCTTGCGCCCTTCGCCCCTCGCCCTGGTAGCTACCAACCTTGGTTGGCGCCCTTCGCCGGGCATGGCCCGGCGCTACCCCGCCTCCGGCGTGCCCTGATGGAACACCACCCTCCATCCCTGCGCATGCCGGCGCCACAGCGAACTGCGCAGCACCCAGCGCTGCGGCTGGCCATCCACGTGGTAGCGGCTGCGGTAACGCACCTGGGCCAGCTCGGGCGTCAGCAGCGCAACCGCGTACTGCTCCGATTCGATCTGCACCTGCGCCCGTTCCAGCGGAATCTCGGCCAGCGCTGCCGCACGGCCGTAGCTCTGGCCTGAACTGCCGATCTCGCTGAAATCCTCATCCAGCAGTTCCGCCAGCCGCGCGCGGTCACCGCGCACGTGCGGGGTGTGCAGCGCGCGTTCCAGTTGTTCCAGTTCGGCCGCCAGCGCCACGTCGGCAGGTTGGCCGCAGATGTTCACGGCGGGTCCTGCGCCAGCACGTTCGGCGCGGTGGGCGCTGCCAGTGCCACGCACTGCCCGGGCTGGGCCACGCGATGCCCGCGCGCCGCCAGGGCCTGACCATCGGCCGCGCTGGCGTAGTGATAGAGCATCATCCGCGCCTGCAGTTCGGCGCTGTACTCACGTTCCAGATCGTCCACGCCGGTGTGCGACGGGTTGCCGTGCAAGCCGCAGTCGTGGGCGATCAGTTCGTTGTCGTTGGCAAAGCGCGCCAGCATTTCCGGAATCGGCCGGGTATCGCCACTCCACACCAGCGCCCCCTGCAGGCGCAGGCCATAGGCGGTTTCCGGCCAGTGGTGGCGTACGGGGAAGACTTCCAGGCGCACGCCTTCATGCCAGAACGCATCGCCCACCACGATCAGCTGGAAGGCATCC
Organism: Stenotrophomonas sp. SAU14A_NAIMI4_8; assembly: GCF_003086695.1. Taxonomy (NCBI): domain Bacteria; kingdom Pseudomonadati; phylum Pseudomonadota; class Gammaproteobacteria; order Lysobacterales; family Lysobacteraceae; genus Stenotrophomonas; species Stenotrophomonas sp. SAU14A_NAIMI4_8. The sequence continues at coordinate 1,090,530 of NZ_CP025999.1, read as the reverse complement.
CAGAAATTGGCGCCGCCTTCGGCCAGCACGTTCGGGTAATCACCGATGCGCTTGTGCAGCAGCGGCACCACCGTGGCCGGCACGTACAGGCGCACCTTGCCGCGCCGCTGCGCACTGAAGAAGGTATCCACGAACAGGCGCTCGAAGCCGGCCACGTGGTCCAGGTGCACATGGGTGACGAACAGCGCCTGCGGCAGGTGCCCGTAGTGCGCCTTGAACGCGGTCAGCCCCTCGCCGCCACAATCGATGGTCAGCCACGGGCGGCCATCGCATTCGATCACCGACATGGGCGAACCCAGCTCGACCGCCGACGCATTGCCGACGCCAAGGAAACGCAACGACCAGCCCATCAGGTGCCCCGGTTCCAGGCCATGTCGTAGGCACGGCGCAGCCGCGCGTAATCCTTCTGCACGTCTTCCACGCTGCGCTCGCCGCGCAGCTTCAGCAGCGAACGCAGCAGGCGCTTCAGGTTGCGCTCGCGCCAGGCGGTGGCAGGAATACGGATGACCCCACGGTCGAAATCGATCAGCCAGCCATGGCCGTTGCCATCGAACAGGATGTTGTGTGCGTTGAGGTCGGCATGGTCCAGCCCGGCGCGGTGGAAGCGCGCGATCAGACGGCCGGCCTCTTCCCAGGGGGCACCGCGGCCGGCCACCAGTGCGCGGTCGGCCAGCGAGCGCACGCCCTCGATGCGCTCCATCAGGATGGCCGCGCGGTAGCGCAGGCCCTCGCGCATGTAGAAGGCGGCGATCGGCCGGGGCACCGGCAGCTTCTGCGCTCGCAGCGCGCGCATCAGCCGGAATTCGGCAAAGCTGCGGGTCCGGTCCGAGCCGCGCCAGATGTACTGGTCGTGGCTGAGCTTGGCTGCCAGGCCGCCGCGCAGGTAGTGGCGCAGCACCCCGGGACCGAAGGAGGCATCGACGAACCAGGCGCTGCCGCGGCCGCCTTCGCCCACCGGCCGGGCCTTGTTTCCCCAGTACTGGGGCGAGAACAGACCCGCCTCGGCTTGCCGCAGCCGCTCGCGGTCGAACAGAATGGCCCCGATGCCGCGACCCTCGCGGCATGGCGTCAGCGCTTCATTGGCGTCAAATGCGACCATTCCTTTGAGTCTAACAACACATGGCATCAGCGTCCTCATCCTTGTGCCTCCTTCGCCTGTCTGCCCTGGGCGATGTCACCCATGTCGTGCCGCTGGTGCGTACCCTGCAGGCTGCGCGCCCGGATACGCCGATCCACTGGATCATCGACAAGGTCGGCCACAAGCTGCTGGACGGCCTGCCCGGCGTGGTCTTCCATGCCTATGACAAGAAGACCGGCATGGCCGGGGTGAAGGCACTGCGCCATCAGCTGCCCCCCGGGCGCTTCGAGGCACTGCTGCAGATGCAGGTAGCCTTCCGCGCGAACCTGCTGTCGGCCTTCATTCCGGCCGAGCGCCGCATCGGCTACGACCGCAGCCGCTCCAAGGATCTGCACGGGCTGTTCATCAACGAACGCATTCCCGACCGCCCCGGCATCCATGTGCTGGATGCCATCGGCAGCTTCTGCGAGCCGCTGGGCCTGCGCCAGGACACGGTCAGCTGGGACCTGGCCGTACCGCCGGCCGCCTTTGAGTGGGCCGCGGCGCAATGGGAGGACGATGGCCGCCCGGTGCTGATGATCTCGCCGTGTTCCAGCCACGTGCGCCGCAACTGGTACGCCGACCGCTACGCCGCCGTGGCCACCCATGCCCAGGCCCGTGGCTGGCGCGTGGTGCTGTGCGGCGGCCGCAGTGAACTGGAACGCAGCATGGCCGATGCCATCCAGGCCCAGCTGGAGACCCCGGCGCTGGATCTGGTGGGCAGGGACACGCTGAAGCAGCTGCCGGCGCTGCTGGCCCGCGCCGACCTGGTGATGACCCCCGATTCGGGACCAATGCACATCGCCAACGCCATGGGCAGCAAGGTGCTGGGCCTGCATGCGGCCAGCAACCCGCACCGCAGCGGCCCGTATTCGGACCGCCGCTACTGCGTGGACCGCTACGACGATGCCGCGCGCAAATACCTGGGCAAGCAGGCGGTCGACCTGAAGTGGGGCACCAAGATCGAGTTCGACGATGTGATGGAACTGATCACGGTCGAGGACGGCATTGCCGCCTTCGAGCGCTACGTGGCCGACCATCGGGGTTGATCGACGGGCCGGTGGGCCCATCCACGCATGGCGTGGATCTACGGGATTACGCGCGGGGCGCGTAATCCTGGTACGACTTCTCTTCCACGTACACCGAGCCCAGCGCCAGGTTGATCGCCTTCTTGATGCGCGCGCGCTCGTCATTGCGCAGGTAGACACTGCGCGCCAGGTCGATGAAGCCCTGGTCGAAGGACTGCGCCTTTTCCTTCAGGCGGATATCGTCCTCGATGTCCCACAGCTGCTCGTTCACCGCCTTCAGCTCGGCACGCAACTTGGCGATGTCCTTCACCGCGGCCGGATGGCCCATCCAGGTGGCATCCAGCGCCGACAGCTCGCGGCGCACATTGGCCAGCTTGCCTTCGTCGCTGATCCGCTCGGACTTGATCTGCAGGATCGAGATCTTGTCCAGCAGCTCGCCGAAGGACACAGGCACAAGGATTTCAGCGGTCATGGCATCGCTCCAGCAGGTAATGGCACATGGTAACCCGCAACGATCACGCTGTTCCCGCGTGTCAGCAACCCGATGTCGCATCGGGTGGAATAAGCCCCTCTGTTGAGGGCCTGCCCCGGCAGGGGCGAAGCGCGTGCAGCGCACTTCGCATCCCGCGCCAGATTAAAAAAAACGGGCTGCCCTAAGGCAGCCCGTTTTTTTTAATCTGGCGGAGAGGGGGGGATTCGAACCCCCGAGGCGCTATAAACGCCTGCCTGATTTCGAGTCAGGTACATTCAACCGCTCTGCCACCTCTCCAGATGGTCCCCGGCGAACCGGGGACGCGAATAATACGAGGAAGCGCGGCAGACCACAAGCCATTGCCGCACATCCGATGAAATATTTCTGACTGCATGCCTTGCCGGATGTCCGCTTGGCCGTGATGATGCCGTTCTCCCCGGCATCACCCTTCCCCAGCCCCCACCATGATCGAATTCGGACACCTCACCCACCCCGGCCTGCGCCGGGAGCTCAACGAAGACACCTATTACGGTGATGGCGAGCTGTCGCTGTGGCTGGTGGCCGACGGCATGGGCGGGCATGCCTGCGGCGAGGTGGCCAGCGCGCTGGCGCGCGAGACCATCGTGCGCGAAATCCGCCGCGGTGCGCCGCTGGCCCAGGCCATCCGCACCGCCGACGAGGAGATCATCCGCGCCTCGCGCCGCCGCAACGACACCCTGCCGATGGGTACCACGGTGGTTGCCGCGCGCGTGCAGGGCAACCGCTATGAGGTGGCCTGGGTGGGCGACAGCCGGGCCTACCTGTGGCGCGACGGGCAGCTGGCCCAGCTCAGCCAGGACCACAGCGTGGTGCAGGAACTGGTGGCGCAGGGCAACCTGACCGCCGAACAGGCCCGCGCCCACCCGCACCGCAACGTGGTGACCCAGGCGCTGGGCGTGACCGACCCGACCCACCTGAACGTGGCCACCACCAGTGGTGAACTGCGCCCGGGCATGCAGCTGCTGCTGTGCAGCGACGGCCTGACCGAGGAAGTGGACGACCGCGGAATTGCCCGCACCCTGGCCTACGACGACGCCAGCGCCCAGGAATGCGTGGACACCCTGGTCGCCGCCGCCCTCGACGGCGGCGGTTCGGACAACATCACCGTAATCCTGGTGCGCTGCCACTGATAGCCACGCGTGGCGTGGCTCTACTGTAGATCCAGGCCATGCGTGGATACGATGAGAGTAGATCCACGCCATGCGTGGATACGATGAGAGTAGATCCACGCCATGCGTGGATAAGACGAGAGTAGATCCACGCCATGCGTGGATACGGTGGTAGCGCCGGGCCATGCCCGGCGGCCACCACCACCCCCACCGCCTACGCGCTCGCCGCTTCTTCCACTTTCGGGCCATCCCACAACGCGTGGCCGGCCTTCTTGCGCAGGCGCTCCAGGCGGGCGGCATGGGCTTCCTGCTCGGACGGCGTGGCCACCACGCGCGGGCGCGGCAGCAGCGCACTGGTGTCGAACGCCTGCAGCGCCGCCCCTGCCCCGCCGCCCTCGTCGTCCAGACCGAAGCCGATCTCTTCCTGGCCCGAGGTCAGCGCGATGTACACATCGCCCAGGATCTGCGCATCGAGCAGCGCGCCGTGCAGCGCGCGGTGCGAGTTGTCCACGCCCAGGCGCTTGCACAGGGCATCGAGCGAGTTGCGCTGGCCCGGGAAGCGCTCGCGCGCCAGCGCCAGCGTATCGACCACGGTGCAGTGGTCGGTGATCCTGCCGTACTCCGGCCCCAGCAGCGACAGTTCGTTGTCCAGGAAGCCCAGATCGAACGCCGCATTGTGGATGATCAGTTCGGCGCCCTTGATGAAGGCCAGGAACTCATCGGCCACCTCGGCGAAGGCGGGCTTGTCATCCAGGAACTCCAGGGTCAGCCCGGTCACTTCCTGCGCGCCCTGCTCGAAATCGCAGTCGGGCTTCAGGTACTGGTGGTAGTTGTTGCCGGACGGGCGGCGCTTGAACAGCTCCACGCAGCCGATTTCGACGACGCGGTTGCCCTTCTTCCACTCCAGGCCGGTGGTTTCGGTATCGAGAATGATCTGACGCATGGGCTCAGTTTACCGGGCTGCCGTCGCGGATCTGGGTCGCGGCATTGCGCGCCAGGGTATCCACGCGCTCGTTGTCGGGGTCACCGGAATGGCCCTTCACCCAGCGCCAGTCGATCTGGTGGCGCAGCGTGGCCGCATGCAGGCGCTCCCACAGCTCGCGGTTCTTCACCGGGTCGCCGCCAGCCGTCTTCCAGTTCTTGCGGATCCAGCCCGCCATCCACTGGGTCAGGCCCTGGCGCACGTACTGCGAATCGGTGAACAGCACGATGTTGCACGGCTCGGTCAGCGTTTCCAGTGCACAGATGGCCGCCATCAGCTCCATCCGGTTGTTGGTGGTGTGCGCTTCGCCGCCACTGAGTTCACGTTCGTGCCCCTTGTAGCGCAGCAGCGCGGCCCAGCCGCCGGGACCGGGGTTGCCCAGGCAGGAACCGTCGGTGTGGATTTCAATGGTTTTCAATACAACTCCAGATCAGGTGGCTACGGTGCCGTGCCAGCGCACCGGCAGCGGGGTTGGCCCTGGCAGGGCCAGCGTACGTTTTTGGGCATGGAACAGGCAGGCCGCCCGCAGCGGCGCCCAGCCGGGGCGCGCGCGGCTGCCCGGGCCCTGCCACAGCGGCCCCAGGTAGCGTGTCTGCGCACAGTCCAGCCCGTGCCGGTCCAGCAGCTGGCGCAGGCGTTGCGGGGTGCGCACCACCAGGCCGTGCTGGCGCCAGCGCGCCCGGTAGGGGCTGAACGGGTTGAGGCTGGTCAGCCACAGGTGCCCGCCGGGCATCAGCACCCGCTCACATTCGTCCAGCAGGGCATCGGCGTCAGCGGCGGTCACGTGCTGCAGCACGATCGCGTTCACGCTCTCGTTGGCCAGCGGCAACGGCAGCGCGCAGCGGGTATCACCGGCGTAGCCCTGGCCGGTGCGGTACAGGCGCAGGCCACGCCCGGCGGCCTGCGCGTCCTGCAGCCAGGCCGGGCTGGGCGCGATCCACAACCAGGGTTGCACCGGCAGCGCGGCCAGCTGCGGCAGCAGCAGCTGCCGTTCCAGCACGCGCAGCGGCTGCGCCGGCTCGCTGTCGAACCAGGGCACCAGGCTCGCTTGACGGTGGCTCTGCAGCAGGGGCATGGTCCAATTCTATGCGACTGACTGCCCTGCCCGCATTTGCGGATAACTACATCTGGATGTTGACGGCCGACGACGGCGCCGCGGTCGTGATCGACCCTGGCGATGCCGCGCCGGTACTGGCGCTGGCCGACCAGGGCCTGCGCGTGGACACCATCCTGCTCACCCACCACCACGACGATCACATCGGCGGCGTGCCCGCGCTGCAGGCGCGTTTTCCCGGCGTGCGGGTGGTCGCCCCGGTGGAAGAACGCATTCCCACGGCCACCGAGCGGGTGGGCGAAGGTGAACGCGTTCAGGCACTGGGGCAGATGTTCCACGTACTATCCGTGCCCGGGCACACCCGCAGCCACATCGCGTTTCACACCGCTGAACAGCTTTTCAGCGGCGATTCGTTGTTCAGCCTGGGCTGTGGACGCCTGTTCGAAGGTACGCCGTCCCAGCTGCTGGCATCGATGCGCAGGCTGGGTGCCCTGCCCGCGCAACTGCTGTTGTGTTGCGCCCACGAGTACACCGTGTCAAATGCCGTCTTCGCGCGGCATGTCGACCCCGCCAACGCTGCGTTGCTGCAGCGCCAAGAGGAGGCTTTGGCCATGCGCCGCGATGACCGTTCCACCCTGCCGGTAACCCTGGCCAACGAGCTCGACTGCAATCCGTTCCTGCGTACGCATACCGCGCCGATCCGCGCGGCGGTGTCGGCGCACCTGGGGCGCGAGGTCGTGGACGACGTCGACGTCATGGCCGGTCTCCGGCACTGGAAAGACGGCTTCCGCGCATGATGCGCCGAAGTCTGACGCTGGCCCTGGGGCTTGCCCTGGGGTTGGCCGGGAACGCGGGCGCGCAGTCGCTGGGCGCCGGCATCAGCCAGAACCTGACCGCCGCCGCCGCGGTGCCACTGGACCCGACGGCCCTGCCGGCGGCCAGCGTGCGCAACGGCCAGGACATCTTCACCAGCTTCCGCGACGGCCTGGCCGAGCCCACCTGCGACGCCGAGGCCACCAGCCCGCGTTGGCAGAAGCAGTTCGCCCACGCCCCCTCGCGCCTGGCCAACCAGGACGATGACGCCCTGGTGCTGTTCGGCTATGTCGTAGAAGAGCTGCGCAAGGCCAACCTGCCCACCGAATTCGCGCTGATCCCGTTCGTGGAAAGTGGGTACCGCCCCAATGCCCGCAACGGCAGCGGCCCCACCGGCCTGTGGCAGTTCATCGCCACCACCGCGCGCAACCATCGCGTGCCGATGTCCAACGGCTACGACGGCCGCCTTTCGGCGGTGGAATCGACCCAGGCGGCGGTGCGCTACCTGAAGACCCTGCACGGCATGTTCGGCGGCGACTGGCGCCTGGCCACCATGGCCTACAACGCCGGCGAGTACCGGGTGCTGCAGTCGATGCGCAAGGCCGGCATGAACGCACAGAACGCCAAGCCCGCCGCCCTGCCCGGCCTGTCGCCGGTCACCCATGCGTATGTGGAAAAGCTGCATGCGCTGGCCTGCGTGCTGGAAAACGTGGAAGACCAGCCGGGCGTGATGGCCTCGCTGGACCGCACCGTGCCGGTGCTGAAGGACCACACGCTGCCGGCCGGCACCACGGTGCAGCAGTGGGCCGCGCAGCGGTCGCTGGACCCGGCCCGCATCGCCCGCCTGAACCCCGGCCTGGCCGCAGGCAAGCGCCCGAGCGGCAACGCCCGGGTACTGGCGCCGGTTTCGGCCGCCAATGCCAGTGTGCTGGACGCGGCGGCCGCCGTGGCCGCTACGGCGGCCACAGAAGCCCCCATCGCCACGCCTGCGCCGCAGGTGGCCCGTACCGTGGCCAGCGCCGCCGACCGCCCGCGCAGCCGCCGCCACACCGTACGCAACGGCGAATCGGCCTGGACCATCGCCCGCCGCTACGGCATGCCGGTGAAGGCACTGCTGTCGTTGAACGGCCTGAGCGGCAGCAGCGTGCTGAAGCCCGGCGCCGTACTGCGCGTGGAAGACTGACAACGCCCCGGTAGAGTCGAGCAACGCTCGACTCTACGAAGCCCGCCCCCCGCGGCACACAACAAAAAAGGCCCGGCATTGCCGGGCCTTTTCGTTCTGCGCGCCGCCCCGGGTTACAGGTTGGCTTCGGTGGTCTGCACCACGAACTTCTTGCGCATGGCTTCCACGAAGGCCTTGGCCGCAGCGGCGCCATCGATCTGGGCCAACTGGTCCTTCAGCTGCTTCTGCTGCTCGGCGGTCACTTCCTTCACGTCACCCGGGGTGACCTTGTCCACCACGAACACCAGCGCGTGGCCATTCACGTCAATCTTGCCGTAGCTCGGCTTGCCCTCGGTCGGCACCGGCGCGCTGAAGATGGCGCGGTGGATGTCCGGGGTCGGCACCGGCTGGCTGCGCGGCAGGCCCGGCATCGGGCTGACCTGCAGCTTCTCGCTGGCAGCCAGCGACTGCAGGCTGGCGCCGCCCTTCAGCTTGGCCAGCAGAGCGTCGGCGGCCTTGTCGCTGACCTGGCGCTGGCGGTCGGCGCGGATGGCGGCAATCACCTGCTCACGGGCCTTGTCCAGCGGCAGTGCCTGTTCCGGGGTGTGCGCGGCCACACGGATCACCACGCTGTGGTTGCTGCTGCCGCCCACGGCGATCGGATCGCTGGAGGTGCCGTCCTGCACGCGCACGTCGGAGAACGCATCGCGCAGCACGGCCGGGTCGGCCACCACGCCACTGGCGGTAGCGCGGGTGATCACGCCGGTGGTCTGCAGCGGCAGGCCCACTTCCTTGGCGGCGGCGGCCAGATCGCTCGGGCTCTTGTTGATGGCATCGACCAGGCGGCTGGCCAGTTCGTTGAAGCCGCGCTCGCCATCGGCCTTCAGCTGCTCGGCGGCCAGGGTGTCACGCACTTCCTCGAACGACTTGCCTTCGCCACCACGCACCGCGGCGACCTTGATGACGTGGTAGCCGAAATCGGTCTTCACCGGGCCGACGATCTCACCGGCCTTGGCGGCGAACAGGGCATCTTCGAACGGCTTCACCATCGCGCCGCGTTCCACCCAGCCCAGGTCACCGCCCTGGTCCTTGGAACCGGGGTCCTGCGAATTGGCCTTGGCCAGCGCGGCGAAGTCAGCGCCCCCCTTGGCTTCGGCGGCCAGCTTGGCAGCCTTGGCTTCGGCACCGTCGCCGGTCAGCAGGATGTGCGCGGCCTGGCGCTGTTCCGGCGCCACGAACTTGGCCTTCTCTTCTTCATAGCGCTTGCGCAGGGCAGCTTCGTCGGCGGCGGCCGGGGCCGGCAGGTTGGCGCCATTCACTTCGACGAACTCCAGCGAGACCGATTCGGCCTGGCGGAAATCCTTGCCGTGGCTGTCGTACCACTGCTTGATCTGCGCGTCGGTCACCGGCGCGGTATCGGCCGGCACTTCCGGCAGACCCACCAGCTGCACGTCGCGGGTTTCACCCAGCAGCTTCAGCAGGCGCTCGGTCTCGGCCTGGGTAACGAAGCCCGAATTCTGCAGGCCCGACGGAATGACCGACTGCTGCAGGCTGTCACGCACCAGTTCCTGGAACTGGGTGGGCGTGCGCGGCGGGTTGCCGGTCTGCAGGGCCAGGCGGTAGTTGGCTTCGCTGAACTTGCCATCCTGGCCCAGGAAGGCCGGGATGGTCATGATGTACTCGCGCACTGCGCCGTCGCCAATGACGACACCGGCCTGTTCACCGACCAGGCGAACGACCTGCTCGTCCACCAGCTGATCGAGCACGGCCAGCTTGTTCTCGGTGCTTTCAAACGCACGCGGATCGAAGTCTTCACCCTGCTGCTGGCGGGCGCGCATGCGCTCCTGCTCGAAGCGGGTGCGGAAATCCTGCGAACTGATCTCGTGGTGCTGCCACAGCATGCGCACCGGCCACCACGACGGCGCCGAGCGCCACCAGGTCGGCGGCGCCGAAACCTTGGCCACGTTCTGCGCGCCGACACCACCGAGGTAGCTGTTGTCGATCACGAACAGGAACGGAATCATCAGCAGCCCCAGGATCACAGTGACGATCCAGCCTGAGGTCTTGTCGCGGAGTTTCTGCAGCATGGTGAGGAATCACATGGCCTGATTGGCGAGCCCGGCAGTGTAACCCGCTTCGCCGCAGGCACCAAAAACGGCCGCAAGGCAGGCGGCACAAGCCTCTGCGGCAGGTCGCCATGCCCCCGGCATGGCTGCCGCAGCCGTCATTGCGCATACTGGCCGCCCCGGCAGGCATGCGACCTGCGTTCGGCCCGCGGCAAGGGCGGAGGAAACCACGCCCATGCGCATCCTGGTCACCGGCGCGTCCGGCTTCATCGGCGGCGCCCTGCTGCGCCGCCTGGCCGCGCTGCCGCAGGTGCAGGCACTGGGCGTCGGCCGGCGCCCGCTGGACCGGCCTGACTACGTGCAGGCGGACCTGCGGCAGCCGCTGCACCTGTCGTTCCGGCCCGACGTGGTGGTGCATGCGGCGGCCCTGGCGGCGCCCTGGGCCCGCCCGGCGCAATACCGGCAGCACAACGTGGACGCCACCGCGCAGGTCATCGCCTTCTGCCAGGCCAACGGCCTGCCGCGCCTGCTGCACCTGTCCACTACGGCGGTGTTCTACCGCGCCGCGCACCAGTACGACCTGGACGAGGACAGCCCGATCGGGCCGGCGTTCCTGAACGACTATGCGCGCAGCAAGGCGGCAGCCGAGGCGCTGGTATCGGCCTATCCGGGGCCGCACTGCATCCTGCGCCCGCGCGCGGTGTTCGGCCCGGGCGACACCCTGCTGATGCCGCGCCTGCTGGACGCCGCCCGTCGCGGGGCGCTGCCACGGCTGGTCAGCGCCGGCGGGCCACCGCTGATCGACCTGATCCACATCGACACCCTGGTGGAGTACCTGCTGCGGGCCATCCAGGCGCGTCGGCTGGCCCCGGCCTACAACCTGACCAATGCGCAGCCGGTGGATCTGCAGGCCCTGCTGCAGCGCCTGCTGGCCGCGTTGGAGCTGCCACCGCTGGGCCGCCGCCTGCCCACCGGTGTGGCGCTGGCCGGCGCCGGCGCGCTGGAAGGCGCCTGGCGCCTGCTGCGTCTGCGCGGCGAGCCGCCCATCACCCGCTTCGGCGTGGCCGCATTTGCCTATTCCAAGACCTTCAACCCGCAGCGCATGCTGGCCGATCTGGGCCCGCCCCTGCTGGGCATGGAGACCGCCATCGAACGCCTCATCCACGAGCAGCGTGCGCAATGAACACCGTGACCCTCGCCAGCGCCGCGGTCGCACTGGCCTACCTGCTGCTGCTCGCCCTGAAGGCAACGGGGGCGATGCGCGTGCTGCGGCAACGACCGCCCGGCACCCACAGCCGCTTCGATGGCCACGGCGTGGCGATCCTGCAGCCGATCCTGGGCGGTGACCCACTGCTGGCCCAGGTGCTGGCGGCGAACCTGCAGGCGCTGCCCGGCGCGCATTTCCACTGGCTGCTGGATGAAGCCGATGCGCTGGGGCGGGCGGCGGCGGCGCAGCTGTGTGCGCAGTACCCCGACCACCTCATCACCTGCCTGCTGCACCCCGCGGCGCCGCAGGGCATCAATCCCAAGACCTTCAAACTCGATGGCGTATTGCCGCGCGTGCAGGAGCCGGTCGTGCTGGTGCTGGACGACGATGCGCGGCTGTCCGCAGCGGCGCTGGCACAGATGCTGGATGAGCTGCCGCACGCCGATCTGGTCACCGCCCTGCCCTGCTACCGCGACGACGCCCGTTTCGGCTCGCGATTGATGGCGCAGTTCGTCAACAACAACACCGCGCTGACCTACCTGGGCCTGCTGCCGTGGCTGGCGCCGCTGTCGATCAATGGCATGTGCTACGCACTGCAGACCGCGCGCCTGCGCGAACTGGGCGGCTTCGCGCCGCTGCGGCACATGCTGGCCGACGATCTGGCGCTGGCACGTGCCCTGCGCGACCAGGGCGCCCGCCTGCACCAGTCCACCGCCTGCGTGGAAGTGCAGACGCATGTGCCGACGCTGCAGCGCTACCGGCAGCAGATGCATCGCTGGATGTTGTTTGCGCTGCTGTTGCTGCGGGATGAATCGCGCCCGGTACGCGCCTTGATCGGGCTGCTGCACGGCCTGCCGCCGCTGCTGCTGTGGGCGGTGCTGCTGCTGGCGGCGTGGCCACCGCTGGGGGCACCAGCACTGATCGCGGCCGCCGTGCTGCTGCTGCGTGCGGCGGTACTGATGCGGCTGCAGCGGCGCGCCAGTGGGCGCGTGCGCCATCGCCCCGTGCTGTCGGTGCTGGCCGAACTGCTGCAACCCCTGCACCTGCTGCACGCGACCTGCGTGCGGCGCATCCGCTGGCGTACCCATCTCTATCATGTGCGCGCCAATGACCGCTTCCACGATGCCTGAACCTGCCGCGCCGCCCATCCACCTGCAGATCGCCTTCCTGTGCGGGCAGAGTGATCCGGCGCGCTGCGCGCTCAGTCCGGCGCAACTGCAGTTCGGCCAGGCGCTGCTGGCACCTGGCCGGCGCCTGCATCCCTGCAACTTCCCCTACGACGCGCAGACAGCGCCGTTCCGGCGCGTGCCCTTGTTATCGGCGAGCTGGCACAACAGCCGCCAGTACCTGCGCTCACGCCAGCCAGCCTTCGCCCGCCGCCATGCTGCCGCGGTGACTGATCTGCTGCTCGCGGCGCCACACACGCTGTTGCTGGCCGGCAGCTGCGGGCTGGAACTGCTGGCCAACCTGCAGTTGCCGGCCGCACTGTCACAGCGGTTCAGCGTATTGGCCTATGGCCCTGTGGCGCGACACGCCCCGGCGGCCGCACGCCTGCAGGTGCTGGTGGGGCGACAGGACTGGATCTCCCGAGCCGGCTGGCGCGGCGCGCGACAGTGGGTGCGCAGCGGCCACATGGATTACCTGCAACAGGCGCCGGTGCTGACGCAGGCGCACGCGATGATTGCCCGCATCGAGCAGGCGTTGCCGTGAAGATCGAGCTGCTGGCACCGCCCTACAGCGGCCACCTGCATCCACTGCTGGCCATCGCCCGGCAACTGCAGGCGCAACACCAGGTAACGGTGCTGAGTACGCCCGGCGCGCAACCGGCGATTGCCGCCAGTGGGCTGCACGGCGATGTGCTGCTGTCGGCCGCGCACGAAGCGGCGCTGTGGCAGATCGCCAATCCCGGCGTGGCGGTGAAGGCCAACCCGCTGCGCATGCACGCGCAGCTGCGCCAGGCGCTGCAGTTGATGGCGCAGATGCGGCACGCGCTGCAGCAGCGCTGGGCCGAGCAGCGGCCGGATCTGGTCATCGTTGACTTCACCCTGCCGCCGGCCGGCCTGCTGGCCGCCGAACTCGGCATCCGCTGGTGGACCAGCCTGCCCTCGCCGTGCGTGCTGGACTGCGCCGATGGGCCACCGCCCTACCTGGGCGGCATGTCGCCGCCGCGCACGGCGTGGCAGCGCGTGCAGCAGGCGGCGGGGCGGCAGATGATCCGCCTGTTCAAGCGCGGCGTGCATGCCTGGCAGCGCCCGGCGATGCGCCGCCTGGGCGTGCCTGCCATCTACCGCCGCGATGGCAGTGAACAGGTTTACTCCGATGAATGCATCCTGGCCCTGGGCGTGCCGGAACTGGAATTTCCGCGGCGCTGGCCGGCGGCGCTGCAGTTCATCGGGCCGATGCTGCATACCCCGCACAGCGAGCACGCAGCGCCACCGTTCGTGGACGGCGCGCGACACCTGCTGGTGACCGCAGGCACGCATCAGGACTGGGTCAAACCACGACTGGCCGAGGCTGCCGCCGCATTGGCGCGGCAGTACCCGCACTGGCAGGTGCACGTCAGCCAGGGGCACCAGCACGATCTGTCCACGCGCGCGCAGCCGCTGCCGAACCTGCACCTGCTGCCCTTCGTCGATTACGCGCGCCATCTGCCGCGCTACGACCGGGTGCTGCACCATGGCGGCGCCGGGGTGATGTACCACGCGTTGCGCGCGGGCATTCCGGCGCTGGTGTATCCGCTGGATTACGACCAGTTCGACCACGCCGCACGCCTGCACGCTGCCGGTGCCGGGCTGTGGCTGCGGCGGCTGGAGGATCTGCCGGCGCTGTTCGCGCAGGCGTTGCAGGCCGATGCATTTCCGGGGCTGCCCGCGCTGCAGGCGTCGGTGCAGCGGCATATGGCCGCGCAGGCGGTGCTGGACCGCGTCGCATCGCTTGAACGCTAGCACCTGGCCACGCCCGGCGGACACGTGCATGCACACACCCCGAAAAAGCAAAATGCCCGCGGGTCCAGGACCGACGGGCATCTTCGATGACACTTCAAACTCTGCTGGCGGAGCGGACGGGACTCGAACCCGCGACCTCCGGCGTGACAGGCCAGCATTCTAACCAGCTGAACTACCGCTCCACATAGGCAGAACTTGTTGGGATCCGGGATGGCGGAGCGGACGGGACTCGAACCCGCGACCTCCGGCGTGACAGGCCAGCATTCTAACCAGCTGAACTACCGCTCCACGACAAACTTCGGATACCCCTTGAAACCAGTTCACAACTTGGCGGAGCGGACGGGACTCGAACCCGCGACCTCCGGCGTGACAGGCCAGCATTCTAACCAGCTGAACTACCGCTCCACGTTGTCGTAAACCTTTCTGCTTCCCCCGGCCGGGGCCGGGAAGGAAACAAGGCGCCCGGTTGCCCGGAAGCCTTTGCAACTGGCGGAGCGGACGGGACTCGAACCCGCGACCTCCGGCGTGACAGGCCAGCATTCTAACCAGCTGAACTACCGCTCCAGTTTCTACTGCAGTTCTCCCCGGGCCGAAGCCTGGAAGAAAACAAAGCCCCCAGTTGCCCGGGGGCCTCGCGTTGAAGTGGCGGAGCGGACGGGACTCGAACCCGCGACCTCCGGCGTGACAGGCCAGCATTCTAACCAGCTGAACTACCGCTCCACACTCAAACTTTTACTACGGTGCTGTGGTGGGTGCTGAGGGTTTCGAACCCCCGACCCTCTCCGTGTAAAGGAGACGCTCTACCGCTGAGCTAAGCACCCCAGCGAGCCGCTTAGTTTACAGCATCCTTCAGGGCCTTACCAGCCTTGAACGACGGATTCTTCGAAGCAGCGATCTTGATGGTGTCGCCGGTCTTCGGGTTGCGGCCGGTACGGGCGGCACGGTCGCGCACCTGGAAGGTACCGAAGCCAACCAGGGTGACCGCATCGCCGTCCTTCAGCGCCTTGGTGACGGCGGCAACGACAGCATCGACAGCGCGGCTGGACTCGGCCTTGGTCAGGTCGGCGGCTTCAGCAACGGCATCGATCAATTCGGTCTTGTTCATTCTTTACAGCTCCTTTGGCGGTGGGTTCCGCTTATTCGACAGGGAAGCAACCGCACGCCATCTGCGCACGGCCGCCATGTGGAAACGGTTCGCCGAATTCAGCGATCAGCGATTGCGATCACTCATTCGCGAGTGCTGCTTTTATACCAGCGGCCCTACCCCCACGCAAGCCGGAAAGCCAGCAACGACGCGGGTTTCGAGCATTTCGACAGCGCGCGTCAGTGCTTGACGCGCGCGTTCGAAGCCGGTTTGCCCTTGCCACGCACCGTGACGCGCTGCGCACTCTTGCGTGCCTTCTTCGGGGCCAGCGGACGCTCCAGGGCCAGGTCGAGCACTTCCTCGATGTACTTCACCGGCACGATCTGCAGATCGCGGGTGACGTTGGCCGGAATGTCCGCCAGATCCTTGCGGTTCTCCTCGGGAATGATGACCGTGCGGATACCGCCACGCAGTGCGGCCAGCAGCTTTTCCTTCAGGCCACCGATGGCGGTGACGCGACCACGCAGGGTGATCTCACCGGTCATCGCCACGTCCGCACGCACCGGCACCTTGGTCAGCATCGACACCAGCGAGGTGACCATGGCTGCACCGGCACTGGGGCCGTCCTTCGGGGTGGCACCGTCGGGCACGTGCACGTGCACGTCGTGCTTCTGCAGGAAGTCGCCATCGATGCCGAAGCCGTCGGCGCGCGAACGCACCACCGACAGCGCCGCCGAGGCCGATTCCTTCATCACGTTGCCCAGCTGGCCCGTCAGGATCAGCTGGCCCTTGCCCGGCACCAGGGTCGATTCGATCTGCAGCAGATCACCGCCCACTTCGGTCCAGGCCAGGCCGGTGACCAGGCCGATCTCGTTTTCTTCTTCGGCGCGACCGAAGTCGAAGCGACGCACGCCCAGGTACTTGTCCAGGTTCTTGCTGGTCACGCTGACCAGCGCCTTGGACTTCTTCGCACCCTTCTTCGGCTTGGCCGCCTGCGGGCCGGCAAGCGCGATTTCCTTCACCACCTTGCGGCAGATCTTGGCGATCTCGCGTTCCAGGTTGCGCACGCCCGATTCGCGCGTGTAGTAGCGCACGATGTCCTGGATCGCATCGCTGCCGATCTCCAGCTCTTCCGGCTTCAGGCCGTTGGCCTTGATCTGCTTCGGCGACAGGTAACGGGTAGCGATGTTGAGCTTCTCATCCTCGGTGTAGCCGGGGATGCGGATCACTTCCATGCGGTCCAGCAGCGGGCCGGGAATGTTCAGCGAATTGGACGTGGCCACGAACATCACTTCGGACAGGTCCAGGTCCACTTCCAGGTAGTGGTCGTTGAAGGCGTTGTTCTGCTCCGGATCGAGCACTTCCAGCAGCGCCGACGACGGATCGCCACGGAAGTCCATCGACATCTTGTCGATCTCATCGAGCACGAACAGCGGGTTCTTGCTGCCGACCTTGTTGAGGTTCTGCACGATGCGGCCCGGCATGGAACCGACATAGGTGCGACGGTGGCCGCGGATCTCGGCCTCGTCGCGCACGCCGCCCAGCGACATGCGCACGAACTTGCGGTTGGTGGCCTTGGCGATGGACTGCCCCAACGAGGTCTTGCCCACGCCCGGCGGGCCGACCAGGCACAGGATCGGGCCCTTCATCTGCTTCACCCGCGACTGCACCGCCAGGTATTCCAAAATGCGGTCCTTGACCTTCTCCAGACCGTAGTGGTCGGCGTCCAAGGTGTCCTGCGCGGCCTTCAGGTCCTTGCGCACCTTGGTGCGCTTCTTCCACGGCACGCCCAGCAGCCATTCCAGGTAGTTGCGCACGACGGCCGCTTCGGCCGACATCGGCGACATCTGCTTGAGCTTGTTCAGTTCGTTGCGCGCCTTGGCTTCCACCGCCTTGGGCATGCCGGCTTCGGCGATCTTGCGGGCCAGCTCTTCCAGCTCGCCCGGCGCATCGTCCAGGTCACCCAGTTCTTTCTGGATGGCCTTCATCTGTTCGTTGAGGTAGTACTCGCGCTGGCTCTTTTCCATCTGCGACTTCACGCGGCCGCGGATGCGCTTTTCCATCTGCTGCACGTCGATCTCGCCGTCGACCAGGCCGACCAGCATTTCCAGGCGCTCGCCCACGGCCAGCGTTTCCAGCAGGCGCTGCTTGTCGGCCAGGCGCACGCTGATGTGCGCGGCGATGGTGTCGGCCAGGCGCGCCGGCTCGTCAATGCCGGCCAGGGTCTGCAGCAGTTCCGGCGGCAGCTTGCGGTTGGTCTTCACGTACTGCTCGAACAGCGACATCAGCGAGCGGGCGATCGCCTCGATCTCGCGCGGTTCGCGTGCGTCTTCGGCCTCGATCTCCACGGCCTGGCCGTGCAGCGAACCGTCGCGCTCGTCGACGTGGGTGACCTGTACGCGCGACAGGCCTTCGACCAGCACCTTGATGGTGCCGTCGGGCAGCTTCAGCAGCTGCAGCACCTGCGCCAGGGTACCGACCTGGTACAGGTCGGCCGCGTGCGGGTCGTCGGTTTCGGCGGACTTCTGCGCCAGCAGCAGGATGCGCTTGTCTGCCTCCATTGCCTGTTCGAGCGCGTGCATGGACTTGTCACGGCCGACGAACAGCGGAATGACCATGTGCGGGAACACCACTACGTCGCGCAGCGGCAGGACCGGCAGGTCGAGGGTCTCACTTGGGGAACGGGCCATGGGGGCTCCAGGGAAGGGGAAAACCGTCTCCGGGAGGGCATCTTCCGGAGACAAAAAAAGCCGATGGCCCCGTTATGGGGCCATCGGCTTTCAGATGCAAGGCGTTCGTGAAAACTACTTTCAAATCAGCAGCTTGATAGCGTCACTCGGCGCCTGCGGCCTTCTGTTCAGGGGCCGCCGGGGTCTGGTAGATCAGGTACGGCTCGGACTTGTGTTCGATCACCGATTCGTCCACCACCACCTTGCTGACGTTTTCCTGCGACGGCAGGTCGTACATGGTGTCCAGCAGGACCGATTCGACGATGGTACGCAGGCCACGGGCACCGGTCTTGCGCTTCAGCGCCTTGCGGGCAATGGCCGACAGGGCATCCGGGCGGAACTCCAGCTCCACGTTCTCCATCTCGAACAGCTTCTTGAACTGCTTGGTGATGGCGTTCTTGGGCTCGGTCAGGATCTTGATCAGGGCCGGCTCGTCCAGCTCTTCCAGGGTCGCCACCACCGGCAGGCGGCCGACGAACTCGGGAATGAGACCGAACTTGATCAGGTCTTCCGGCTCGACTTCAGCCAGCACCTTGCCCACTTCCTGCTTGCGCTCGCTGCTCTTCACCTTGGCGCCGAAGCCGATGCCGCCAGCGTCGTTGGAGCGCTGCTGGATCACCTTGTCCAGGCCGGCGAACGCGCCGCCGCAGATGAACAGGATGTTCTTGGTGTCCACCTGCAGGAATTCCTGCTGCGGATGCTTGCGCCCGCCCTGCGGCGGCACGCTGGCCACGGTGCCTTCGATCAGCTTCAGCAGGGCCTGCTGCACGCCTTCGCCGGACACATCGCGGGTGATCGACGGGTTCTCGCTCTTGCGCGAGATCTTGTCGATTTCATCGATGTAGACGATGCCCTGCTGTGCCTTCTCGACGTCGTAGTCGCACTTCTGCAGCAGCTTCTGGATGATGTTTTCCACGTCCTCGCCCACGTAACCGGCTTCGGTCAGCGTGGTGGCGTCGGCCATGGTGAACGGCACGTTGAGCAGGCGGGCCAGGGTTTCGGCCAGCAGCGTCTTGCCCGAACCGGTCGGGCCGACCAGCAGGATGTTCGACTTCGCCAGTTCGACGTCGTCGTTCTTCTGCCGGCTCTCGATGCGCTTGTAGTGGTTGTACACGGCCACGGCCAGGGTGCGCTTGGCGCGGTTCTGGCCGATCACGTACTGATCGAGCACCTCGAGGATCTCGCGCGGCTTGGGCAGCGAACTGCGCGCCGACTGCGCCTTTTCCTCAAGTTCCTCGCGGATGATGTCGTTGCACAGCTCTACGCATTCATCACAGATGAACACGCTCGGACCCGCAATCAGCTTGCGCACTTCATGCTGGCTCTTGCCGCAGAAAGAGCAGTAGAGGATCTTGCCGGTGTCCGTGGAACGACCTTGGCGGTCTTCGCTCATGCTTCGCTTACCCAGTTACCCCACCCGCTGAACGGGGGTTCGATTCGAGAATAGCACAGGGCCGGAGGGACACCAGTCCCGGTCCGACCCTGCAGGAACGAGGCCTCCCTGGCCCCGTGAAGGCCGGTCAGCCGGCCTGGATCGACTCTTCCGGACGACGCTCCAGCACCTGGTCGACCAGGCCGTAGGCCACCGAGTCGACCGCGCTCTTGAAGTTGTCGCGCTCGGTGTCGCGGGCGATCGTTTCCAGCGACTGGCCGGTGTGCTTGGCCAGCACTTCGTTCAGGCGCGAACGCAGGGTCAGGATCTCGCGGGCGTGGATGTCGATATCGGTCGCCTGGCCCTGGAAGCCGCCCAGCGGCTGGTGGATCATCACGCGCGAGTTCGGCAGCGCATAACGCTTGCCGGCAGCGCCCGAGGCCAGCAGCAGCGCGCCCATCGAGGCGGCCTGGCCGACGCAGATGGTGCTGACGTCCGGCTTGATGTACTGCATGGTGTCGTAGATCGCCATACCGGCGGTGACCACGCCACCGGGCGAGTTGATGTAGATGCTGATGTCCTTTTCCGGGTTTTCCGCTTCCAGGAACAGCAGCTGCGCCACTACCACGTTGGCCATGTGATCGTCGATCGGGCCCACCAGGAAGATCAGGCGCTCCTTCAACAGGCGCGAATAGATGTCGTAGGCACGCTCGCCGCGGCTGGTCTGCTCGACCACCATGGGCACCATGTTCAGGGCTTTGGTCCGGTTGTCCATTTCGTGAGGTACCTATCTTGGGGGGAAACACCCCCGCGCCAGGGCTGGCGCGGGGTTTGGGACGATCGGCCCGATCTTACTGGCGGATCGCGTCCTGGAACGACAGCTTTTCTTCGGTGTGCTGGGCGCGCTCGGCGATCCAGTCGATCACCTGCTCTTCCATCACACGGTTCTGCAGACCCGACATGAGCTGGGGGTCGTTGCGGTACATCTCAATGACCTGCTCCGGCTCTTCGTAGGTCGAGGCGATCAGGCGCATCGTTTCGTTCAGGCGCTTGGGGTCCAGGCGCAGGTCGTTGCCGCGGGCCACTTCGCCCACCACCAGGCCGACCAGCACGCGCTTGGCAGCGGCGTCCTTGAAGCCTTCATGGGCATCGGCCGGCACCTGGCCGACGTTCTGGCCGTTGCGGCGGGCCTGTTCGACCTGCTGGGCCAGCATGGCGCGGGCTTCGTTCTCGACCAGGCGCGGCGGCATTTCCACCGACGAATAGGCGGCGATCAGCTGCTCACCCACTTCGCGACGCAGGCGGTTCATCAGCGCGCCCTTCAGCTCACGCTCCAGGTTGGCGCGGATGTCGCTGCGGAACTGCTCGACGTCGCCGCCCTTCACGCCGAAGCTCTTGATGAAGGCTTCGTCCACCGCCGGCACGACCGGCTCGGACACTTCGGCCACCTTCACGGTGACCTGCACGGTCTTGCCGGCCAGCACCGGCACGCGCCAGTCAGCCGGGAAGTCCACGTCCAGGGTCTTTTCTTCACCCTTGGCCAGGCCGACCAGGCCCTTTTCGATGGTGTCGAACATCATCCCCTGGCCGAGCACGATCGAGCCCTTCTCGGTGCCCTCGGCCGGCAGGCGCTCTTCGCCGGCCTGCGACCACGTTTCCACCGCGACCAGGTCACCGTCCTGCGCGCCACGGCTGACCGGGGCCCAGGTACGACGCTGGTTCTGCAGGTTTTCGATCATCTGGTCGATGTCGGCGTCGGTGATCTCGGCCGAGTGGCGGACCACGGTCAGCTTGCTGACGTCCAGGTCGCCGAAGTCCGGCACCACTTCCACGGTGGCCACGAAGGAGAATTCGCCTTCCTCGCCCTTGTCGATACGCGGGCTGCCGACGATGCGCAGGTCGTGCTCACGCACGGCCGCGTCGAAGGTTTCGCGCAGCAGGCCGTCCAGCGCCTCGCCACGGACCTGCGCGCCGAAACGCTGCTCGATCACCTTGGCCGGCACCTTGCCCGGACGGAAGCCCTTGATGCGGGTGGTACGGGCGATTTCGCCCAGGCGGCCGTTGATGTGGCTCTGCAGACGGTCTTCCGGCAGCGAGAAGCTCAGGCGGCGTTCCAGGTTGCCGGTGGATTCGATAGAAGCTTGCATGTTGACTCCTGCCACCGGTGGCGCCCTGGCCCCCGGCTCGATGATGGATGAATCGGTTGTAAGGACACGGCGTCTGGGACGCGCCTGCATTGCCGCAGCCCTTTAGTTTCGCCCAATTCGGCGTGCACTGCCAGCGCGCGGCGGTCAAGCGGCCGCGCAGGGCCCGATCAGGGCGGGGACAGGCCGGCACTGGTGCGAAAGGGGGGACTCGAACCCCCACGCCTTGCGGCACTGGAACCTAAATCCAGTCCGGTCTCCGCTAACTATTTGACGACGTAGAGTTTAGCGCCGTTTTGTGTGCCAGACGAAAGGGCTTGTGCCTCCGCCTTCGGATTTCCATCAGGGGACGGAGGCACATCCGCTGACTGCAGCTTCTTCATGGCGCCCTTCAAGTTGCTCGCGGAGAGGTGCGCGTAGCGCTTGGTCACCTCGACCGAGCTATGGCCCAGGAAGGCGGCCACCGTGTAAATCTCCTCGCCGGACTGAATCAGGCGGCTCGCCGTGGTGTGGCGCAGGGTGTGAAGCGTCACGCCGTTGATGCCCAGCTTCAGCATCACGACCTGCAGGGCCCTGCCCGCGTTCTGGCTTGTCCAGCGGCCGTGGATAGGGGACGCCAGCATTTCCCGGGCCGAATACGACGCCCTCGGTGTCAGCGGGACCATACGTCCCCTGCCCGACTTCGTGTCCCCGTGCGGCAGATGCACCAGCCAGTCGCCCTCACGGTCCTGCACGAGCCGGTCCTTGGTCATCACCTCCAGCGCCTCGGTGGCGCGCATCCCGGTGTCCAACAGGAGGATCACGAGGTGCCACAGGTAGCTGCGCTCCTTCATGCCCGGGGCAGTGTTGTCCGCGAACCAACCCAGCAGGCGCTGCTCTTCCTCTTGTGTGAGGTAGCGCTCCTTGACGTTGTTCTCGGCCCACGAGGGCAACTTCGGGACGCGGTAGGAACTGTCCTCCCGGTACGCGTAGCCCAGGGCGGTACTGATGGCCGACACGTAGCGGTTCTTCGTGGCCGCCTTCATGGGCTTGGGGTGCGCGGTGCCGACCTGGAGGCTGTCGAGGTAGTCCCTCAGGCGGTCGTGGGTGATCAGGTCGCGGGGCCAGTGGCCGATTTCGCGCATGATCTTGCCCACCAGCTTGCGCTTCTCCGGCTCGGACTTCTGTCCGCGCCAGACGTGTTCTAGGGCGATCTTCAGGGCGTCCCCGAGGGTGCCGGCCGGGGCCGCAGAAGGGGCCATCAGGTGCTCGTTGACGATGCGCAGGGCTTCGGCCCTCGCCTCAGTCTCGATGCATTTCCCTGTACTGATCCTCATCCGCTCGCCGTTATTTCCGGCAAAATGAACGTAGAACGGTCCGCCCGGGGACCGCCTCTTTAGGGTGATGTCTGTAGCGCTCATGCAAGGTTCCTTAGAAGTTTGTCCACGGCGGTCCGGCCGGCTTTCGTCAGGCGGACCAACCGGCGGCGTCCATCAGCCGGATCGAGGAAAAATTCAGCCAACCCGTGTTCCTGGCACATCAGCTTCAGGTTGCGGGAGGTGGTGCTCTGGGCCGATTCAGTGGCCTTTTCGATAGATGCCTGCTCCGCGCCCGCTTCGCCCGCCTCGGCGATCATCAGGAGCGTCAGCACTTGTCGATTCGTAGCGTCCTGGCCCAGCAGTTCGGCGGCAGTACGAAGCAAACGAAGTGACTTGTGCAGAGTCATCGTATCCATGGTGGATATCCTTTAAGTGATGGGCAAACGGAAGGAGAAAAGCACCCGCCAGCGGAAGACTACCACGGCGATGTTAACGAATCCCGAATGTCGGGACGATTTCAGGCGGCTGGCGACTTCGCCGGGGAGCAGTTCTTCGAGTGCAAACATCGGTGTTCTCAGGTGGTGAAGAGACGCAGTCTGCGCGTGTCCAGTCGCGCGGCTTGCGATTCGGTGAGGCACTCCCTGCTCATCCGTATGACGCTTCCTTCCGTACTACTCACCGCCAAAACCGTATGGTTCAGGCGCTGCGTCTACACGGGACATTTCCTACTGCAATGCCCGTGCCACTCTTGAAAATGAATGCGGATCAAGCCTCATCGTTCTCTTCATCTCGCGCGTATGGTTCGCGCCAGGACTGCCCAGCGTCGGCCGCACTCACAGCTCCTCGGGCCGCGTTGCAGGCATCCTGAAGATCGGCACTGATGCCACACTCGTTGGCGTTGTCGGCCACGCAGCGGGCCGCCCATGCGGCATTGATGAGGCGCAGGAATGTCGTCCGGGGAATCGTTACTGTCGCGGTGGTCATTGGCGGTTGCTCCTGGGGATGAAGATGCAGGCCGCACTGGCGGCGGCCCAGAGGGCGAGGATCAGGTTCGCGAGGGTCATGGCCGGGCCGCCTTCAGGCTGCGATTCATGCGCTCGACGTACGCGGCGGCGTCCTCAGGGGTCGCCTCGGTCCGCACGAGGGGCTCGTGGTAAGCGTCAGGACGGTGCAGGTACACGCGGGCGGTGCCGTAGGTGCGCAGTTCCATTAGCGCCCCTCCGCTTCGATCATCTCGGCCAGCCGGGCATCCACTGCAGCGCGCAGCGGCGGCAGGCCCGTGGCCGCGTAGGTGTTCACCCACCACATGCCCAGCGGCTCGGCGATGTCGTACGCCCAGCAGCCGCCCGTCCAGCCGTCTGCAGTCGCGTCGGTCCGCACCCAAGCATCACGCAAGGCCGCATCGCAGGCGCTCAGCATGTCGCTGATCAGGCCGCACTCACCGTCGGCCAAGGTCAGGTCGTCATAGGGCTTGTCCTTCAGTGCCTTCAGGGCCTGATAGGCGCCGATGGTCAGGTAGGCGGTGTCCAGCGGGTCGCGCTGGCGGCTCACGGGTTCGTTGCTCATGGTGTGGCTCCGATGCACAGACGCGCAGCGCCGGGCCGCCTGAGGGGCACCGGGCGGGCGCTTTGGGATGGGTAGGGAGTGGCGGCACAGGGGCCGCGAGCGGGCCGCGTAGGGCCGCGCTCAGAGGGGTGGCGGCAGGGCCGCTAGGGCGTTACAGGAACAGCTTGGTGAAGGCCGCAGCGGCGCCGAAGAAGGCCGCGCCGACGACGAACGGATACCAACGCGATTCCGCGTTGATCTTCGACGTTTCGGCGATCAGCTTGGCAATTTCGGCGTCTACCTTTTGGGCGTCCATCGACTTAGCTCGGGGTGTCATCGGGTGTCCTCAGTGTACTGCGCCCTTGGCGCGTGGTGGGTGAAGTGGTTCCGGGGTGTCCGCCTCAATGCCAGGGCGAAAGGTGGACACAGCGGAATCACTCAATGGGTTCGACGCGGGTGATGATTGCCCCCGGCGCGAGCCAACGAATTGCCCGCTTGGCGTCCTCCTCAGTGGATGCGGCCACATGGCAGGTGTTGGGACTACCGGCGCGCGTGGTGTAGGTGACGGCGTAGGCAGTGATCATTGGGCGTTCTCCAGAATCCAGCGATGGGCGTCGATGTAGTCAGCGGTGTCGTGCATAGGGTGTCCCCGTGGTGGTCAGCGGATGCGCCCTCATGGAAGGCGCACCGACTGGCAACCTCAGTTGTTCACCAGCAGCATTTCGGAGTAGCCCATGGCCGTGCCGATGGCACGCAATGCGTCCTCAATCGCTCGGTGGCCGACACCGGCAATGGACTTGTGCAAGCCAATGCCCGCACTTTGGATCGCGGCCGCAGCAGCCGACGACCGCTTGCAGTAGCCGTAGCCGCCCGCCTGCCCGTGCCCTGCGGTGTAGTAGGAGGCGCCGCTGCTGTACTGGCCGCCGACCCAGATAGACGCGTAGACCGTCGATGCTCCGCGAGACCTGCCCATGTAGAGCCTCAGGGTTACAGCGGTGAACATCTCGCCGACTTTGTTCCGCACTACGAGGTTGAACGTCTCGACGGTCTCTTTATCCCCGCCGAGGTTCTTTCCGTTGTCCTTTGGGGCGCTCAGCGTTGCAATTTGTTCGCTCATGGGATGCATATCCTTTGACTGATGTATTAGAGAAAACGACGGGCCACAGCGCGGCCAATGAGGTAGCCCGACAAGCAGCAGGCGGCGAATACAGGAATCACGAGTGGTAATCCTTCAGGGCGTTGGCGAGCAAGCCCGCAATCATCAGGTTGTCGCAGTCGGCCACCCAGGTGAAACCGATGGTGTCCTTGGGCATCACGTAGACGCTCCACACTGCGCCCTTATCCAGCGGATCGCAGGCGAGCATTTCGCCGTCGTGGTCCTCGCGGCGTGGGCCGTACTGAATCACGGTGCCGTCGGCAGCGGTCAAGTAGGTGTCGTGTGCCATGCTCATTCCTCAGTAGGTGAACTCGGTGGACAGGATCGTTCCGCGCTTCACGTAGACCTCCCGGCTTACGTTGTCGCAGTCGATCAATGCGTAGCGCTTGGTACTGGGGCAGTAGTCGCCGCGCTGGTAGGTGCGGGCTTGCTCGCTGCCGTCGTTGTTGACCTTGCGGACAAACTCGCCGCGCTTGATATCCTCAACAGGCTTCATGCGGTGTTACTCCGGTGGGTTCGTTGATGCACCCTCTTGCGAAGGTGCATCCCCAAGCCTTGCGGGTGGGTGGCGCTATGTTGGGAAAGAGCGGTGGGGCTGAACCCCTGTCCCGTTGGCCTCAGCGCCGCCGGTGAGAGAATCATCCCATTGCGGATGCATCTCCGTCAACGGATATTTCGTAAGTGATTGATTTGCATCCTACACAGGATGTTTCGCGGTGCGCATTTAGGACGTCCGGACAGGGCCGCAGCCCTACTGCCCCAACACTTGCGCAGTTTTCGACGGGTGCATGCCTGCTCTGCGCTGCCCCATCTCATATAGGCCCGCGCGAACGCACCTCAGGAACCCTCAGGCGTCCTCAGGTGTGAGCCGCAGCGATACAGCGCCCTGCCCTCAGGTGCGCCCCTCAGCGATCCTCAGGCGGCCTAGCGTTGGTCCTCAGGGGCAAGCGGTCCCCGTGTCCTCATGCATGCCGCAGGCGGGCATTGAGTGGGCCTCAGGTGGGCGTGGGTGGCCGGGTCGAAAAAGACAGATAGGGGCGAGAGGGCGCGGGAATCTGCGGCACCTGAGGCATCCCCATGCCCTGCCCTATGCAGCCCCTCAGGCCACCTCAGGCATGCCCCATGTGTGCCTCACAGGATGCGCTATCCAATGCACTGCCCTTGCCCATCAATCACTTACGCCGCATGTGTGCCCGATGTGTGCCATCCAGGCCCCTGCAGGTGCCCTCAGGACGGCGGAAGGAGGCCAGGGCGAACGCGTTCCAACGCCGGGGGCCAGGGGGGATTTGGCGCGGTCCGATCTATCGAGACCCCTTCGGATTTTTCCCCAGAAACGGCTGATTCAGCGAGGTTGCTGGCGTATCCTCCGGCGATGCGAACTGGAACGACCTAATGGAACGGGATAGCACATTCAAGGATCATCACTTTTGGGAGCTGCAACGCAAGGAGACGCTGAACGCTGGTCTCTCGCTTCAGATCGGTGCAACGACCCTACTGATTGGCGGCCTCTATGCGATGTCGAAGGCCATTACTGGCGAATGCAGTGTAAGTAACCACCTACTCATCGCAGGCGCGCTCCTCACTGGTGCAGCGCTAGTCGGCACGTTGGTGTGTCTCGCTCTGGCTGTATTCGGGTACGAGTATCACCACGCCACCGACATGCGCACGCTGCTTGAGGACCGGCAGCACTACGAGAAGCAGTATCAGGGGGTAGCCGAACCCGACGAAGCCCTAGAGGTCACAGCAGGGAAGGCGTTAACGGCCTTCTACGTAAGGATGGACAGGCTCTATGCCAATGCGGCCGGGCACAACAGCACTGAGAACCAACGCAAGAACAAATGGATATATTGGGCAAACCGGCTATTGGCCGGCAGTCTTATCGGGTTTGCTCTTACTGGCCTCCCGTATCTAGGGGTTACACTGGGCGCGGATGAGAAGCCTGTTAAGGTCCAACTACTTAATCCAAAAGGTGATCTTATGAGCCAAGAAGAGAAGGATGCGCCACCTGCCCCGCCACCGCCCGCCGCCCAACAGAAGCAGATTGAACACCCACCGGAGCGCCAGCCAGTCGTTTGCTTCGATCACGCGATCCCAACAGGCGACAAGCTGAAGGGCTAACCGGTAGAGGAGCGCCTCCGCGTCTAAGCGAGGCGCTCCTCAGGTACACTTGCCGGGCACTGCGGGATTGGCGGAATTGGTAGACGCAACGGTTTTAGGTGCCGTCGCCTTTGGCGTGAGGGTTCGACTCCCTTGTCCCGCACCACATCAGGACCACACAGGTGGACCTCAGGAGAGGCAGGGGACCGATCAATGATCCCCTGCCCTACTCTCTCCGTCAGCGGTGCCTGGACCGGGCAAAGTTGCTGGTGCTCGCAGACGAGGCCTCAGCCCTCCGCGAGAAGAACCCTGCCCATCGGGCCTCGTCCAGCTTCTTCAGGTGCTCCCGCTCCTGGGTCTCAGCGTCCACCCTCAGGCTCGTCAGGAACCACCTCACGCCGTGTGCAAGCGCGTCCAGGCGGTCGTCATGGCGCAGGCACCCGCGATCCTTGGTGACGCGTGTGAGCTGATACAGCAGGCTGTACTTCTGTTCCTTCTCATCACCCTTGCAGGCCTCGGCATCAGCCTTGGCAGCGCGGGCATCCACGATCAGGCGGTGCTGATTGAGCACGGGTTCCAGGTCATCGATGATCCGGCGCTCCTTCTGGCCGGTCGCTCGGACCTCCTCAAGGGTGCAGGGGTACACGCGGGACATCACCGGCTCCAGCAGGGCGGCGAACATGCCGTCACCGAAGTTGCTCTCGATGAGCACATGGTTCACCCGGTACTGCTTGGCAGTGAGGGCCAGTCCGTCCAGGCATGCCTTGTCGTAGCCGGACCGGAATCCACCCCAGGCCTTCAGGAACAGGTTGCCCTCCAGCAGGTACAGCACCACCCATGCGGTCTCGTCTCCGCCTCGGCCCGAGGGGTCGATCACCAGCAGGCGCCCTTGGTATTCCTTGAAGACGTCTGAGGTGTTCATCGGGCGGTACATCCGGTCCCCGGTGAAGCCCAGGTTGGGGATGTCATCGCCGTAGCACTGCTGCGGACCACTGGCCCACACGAGCTTGACCGGGGCGACGTCGTTGTCGATGTCGGTGACGATCAGGTCAGAGGTCTTCAGCGGGTAGCGGTCAGCATCCGCCAGCGACGTATCGAGCATGAACTGCAGGGCGAAGCCGGAGCGACCATAGGACGCCTCACGTTCCGCAAGGTCCATATCGGTGAACCGTGAGGGCTCCACGGTCCGGCCGGCAAGCGACGGATCGCCCAGCAGCTCGGCCAGCAGTTCGGGGCACAGGGCACCGTCGTACTTGTTCGGGTCGATGGGGTAGCGGACAGGCCAGATGCGACACGCGTAGCCGCGCTCGCGGACCTTCTTGTAGATCGACTGCTCAGTCTGGGGTGTACCCAGGTAGATGATGTCGAAGCCCTCAGGCACCACCAGCGCGTCGTACTCCTTGATCAGCTCGGCCAGACGCTCGCGCATCGCCTCGGTCAGGGAGTTCTTCGGCACCTCGACGTCGTCGGAGATGAGGATGGTTGCACGGCCGCCAGTGAGCTGGCCGGTGATGCCCACGCAGGAGACCGACGGGGTCACTGCGGCGTCGGAGGGGCCGACATCGAAGGCCTGGGTCGCGTCGCGCTGACTGCCCTTCGCCTTCAGGAACTGGAGGTGGCTCACCTCGTGGATCAGGCGCTTGATGAAGACGGCATTCTCGATGGCCTTGTCTTCGTTGGCCGAGACGATCTTGATGCGCTCGTTCGGGTTCCTGTAGAGACGCCATAGGGCGTACGCACAGGTGATCCAGGTCTTCGCCGCACCGCGCCATGCTTGGATCATTCGGCGCCGTGGTCCGGTCGCCACGTACTGGGCGATGGCGTACTGGCGCTTGGTCGGCGGAGGTAGCTTCAGGTGCTTCCACAGGACGAACAGGAAGACGCGGAAGTCGTCGAACATCCGACGCTCGGTCTCGCAGGTCACCCATTCGGGATAGGATTTAGATTCGCTCACGGATACATTTGCCCGCAGAGGCCCCCAGGCGTGCCCAAGGGGCGCGCGCAGCGGCAGGGAGGTACGGATGGAGCAGGCCCTCGGAGGCGGCCCCGTAGGGGCGGCGGAGAGGGCCAAGAGGAAGCCCAGGGCGGCCCGATCAGGCTAGACTTCGCGCTCCACTAGGGGAGCGGATATGAAGTACGTACTGGGCGGGCTGATGGCCCTTGCTGCAGCGGGGAGCGCCGAAGCATCGGCGTTGGTGTGCAAGGGCGTCTTCTACACGAAGACAGACGGGCCGATGCAGATCGAGGTCACGATAACGCTTGACGCCGCGAAGACGCAGGCGCGCATGCCCTCAGACATTGGCTGGGTCGCGGGCTCGCTGACTCTCGCCCCGGATCGCTACACCGGGCAGCTTGTTTCCAAGGACGGAGGCGTGCGCTTCCTCACGCTTGAACGCTATACCGGCGACATGCTCCTCGAAGATCGGGAGAGCAGCCGCGTGATTTATCAAGCGAACTGCAAAGCTGCGGAAGCGCGCTTCTGATCAGTGGGGCACGCCGGAGTGGGCATCCTCCGGACCGAAGTCAGGGAGGTGCGGGGCCATGGCGTCGTGCGCCTTCTGCGCTCGCACTGGCGACTCGATGCCGTTGTCCTTCAGGATCTTGATGGCCTGCCCGATGAGGGCGGGAGGCACCGGCTCGTTGCGGTCACGGTAGCCCTGAATCTCCTGCTGGATCACCTCGAAGGTCAGAGCATGCAGGGCATCAGCGGCTTCTTCACTGGCGCGGCTCATTGCGCACCTCCTTGAGCTGCTCCTGGAACACAGCCAGGTTCTTATTGGTCTCGGTGAGCTGCTCGCTCAGGGAGTCGATCTTCAGCAGGGTCTGCTCGTGACGCGCCAACTGGGCGTCCTGCAGGGCGTTGGTGGTCTTACCCTCAACGAGGGTCGAAGTGGCCCAGAGAGCCCCTGCGGTTACGACGCCGATCAGGATCTTGGGGATCACTGCAGAGGCCGTCAGGTTCATTGTGTGTCGTCCTGGTGGAGGAAGGGCACCCGAAGGTGCCCTCAGGGATTACTTCGCCTGGGTCTTGGTGCCCGGCCGCTTGATCGAGCCGCCGCTGCCGGTCGGCGAACCGACAGAGCTGGCCTTGGCCTCCGAGCGACGGCGGGCGATGGTGACTACCGCCGCGAACGCGACGACGACGACAATGGCAATTGCGATTTCCATGATGAGGCTCCTCGGCCTGCTTAGACCGTGCTGTAGTAGTTGTAAGAGGTGCTTGTGGATACAACGGTGGACAGGCCCAGGCCCACGTCAGTCACGACGCACTGGACATTGACGGAGCCTCGGGTGTTGATGCTGCAAGTTGCGTTCACCGTCGCCCCTTGGGAACCTGAGTTGCTCAAGGAGACTGCGGTTACACCTGAGCTACCCGTAATGGTCCAGCTGTAGGAGTAGTTGCCTGAGCCCCCCACGGGAAGCGCGGTTACTCCTACGGCAGTGGCGATGGTTCGCGGAACGTTGGAGTTCCCGTTGTTGCGCCCGAACGAGCCACCTTGCGCAGTGGCCGAAAAGGTTGCCCACACAGTGCGCCATGCGCCACCGATGGCGACGCGAACGCTCTTCACGGCCGATCCGCCGTAACGCATCGACTTCGGGATATACCAGCCCCCACCGGAAGAACCGTATAGAGGCATGCGCTTAGCCGTCCGGCGTCAGCGCAACGTTGTACGAAGCACCGATGACGTACTGCGCAGCCTCTTCGGCCGTCACGGTGATCACCAAGGTGTTCTGCCCGTACAGCCCGACGCCCACAGCGGCCACTTCGACCGACGCGAAGGTGAGTGCATGGGTGCGGTCCTCGGGCTTGGTCACATCGCTCACGTTGGATGCGATGGTCTTGAGCTTGAGCTTCATAGTTGTTCCTTAGATTTGAATCCAGATGCGACCGTCGGCTGCGCCAGGGTCGCCGGAAGAGACCACGAGGTTTCCTGAGTGCCAGAGCTTTCGCCAGGGTTGGTCGTAGCCGCCGTTGTACTTACGGCGATACCACAGGTCGTCCTCGAACCAGCCGTGCGACAGTTGGAAACCCCAGGTGTTATCGAAGTTGATCGCGTTCATCATGGTGGTCCAGCCACCCGTCGGCGTGTTGTGCGTGGTTCCTCCCGGCATGTTGCAGATGTAATGCCCGCCAGGAACGGCGCTGATGTCATCCGTGCCGACGTTGACGCTCGGCCCGACAGGCCGCCCGTTCCAGAGCAGGTTGTATCCGTCGTAGCCGAACCCCGGACCCGTGCCGAACTGCAGAAACCCTACGTTGCCGTTGGATGTACTGCGCAGACCGAGCGTATGCGCAACGTTCACGTCGCGAATCAACGCGTCGTCGCCGATCTGCAAGGAGCCGCCGCCACCCATGCCGATGTACGCGTCACCACCAGCCCCAACCGAAAGCACGTCACCGGACTGACTATTCCAGATTCGGTAGCGGTTGCCGACTGCGTAGGCGGACCACGTCCCCAGCCCATCGCGCGCGATGAAGTTCCACGCAGCGGCAGGGCCACTGACGGTGGCGGCACCCTGGTTATCGGCCTTGAAATAGACATTGCCGCCGTGATCGAGCAGACGCATGCTGCCGAGCTGCTGACCTACTGAAAGCTCCAGGAACTTCGAGTGGTCGATCCCGGAGGGCCAGCTGCGAATCAGCGTCTGCCCACCCCATGAACCCACGAAGCCTTCACCTTGTGACGTCGGAGTTCCAGGCTGACGGAACTCGATCAGTGGGTACTGATGCGCGGAATAGAGCTGGCTACCAAAGTTGCCCGCCCCAGGAACAGTGATAGACCCGTCGTTATCGACAGAGACATCTTTGTAGTTCCCGCCTGCATCGTACTTACGGATGGTGGCGAGGTCGCTCGCGTTGTCCCAAACGAACAACACGCGGCTCTTGTTTGTGGAATCAGCGAGCCATAGGTGGGCGTTGCCGGTAGCCGAAGGCGCTTGAACGATTGTGCTTCCGCCGCCAACAACGGCTACGCCACCGATCCTGAAGCCATCATTCACGCCTCCGATTGGAGCGAAGTTGGCGGGGTTGAATGTGTCTGCTTGGGCAGCTGACGTCGCGGCGGCGGCGGCGCTAGTCGCGGCGTGAGCCTCACTGGCAGATGCGGAGGCGGCACTGTTCGCGGAGGCCTGGGCGGACGCCGAGGCGCCTGCCACGGAATCGGCCAGCGCTTGGAGGTCCACCTTCGCCAGCTCCGCAGATGCAGCAGCATCCTGGGCGTACGCGCGCGCGTTTGCCGCGTGCGTGCCGGCCTGATCAGCGTACATCTGCGAAAGATCCCTGGAGGCCAACGCTGCCTGAGCGAAGTCATTCGCCAAGTCCCTCGCCAAAGAGGATTGGGTCAGAAAGGTCTGCGAAGACGCCATGGCAGCCGAGGCCTGCGCAGCGTAGTCCTTGGCCGAGTCCACCTCACCCTTCACCCGGGCACTATCAAGTGCCGGGCATGGGACGAGATAGGTGGTCCCCAGGTAGTCCGTCAGGGGATACCTGCCGTCACCCTCAGGTCCACCGGACGGAGTACCTGCGAGCCATTCCTTTTGTTGCTTGGTGAACGTCTGGAAGCGCGTCAGCAGATCGGACATCTGTTGCGCGAGCTGCGCCTGCGAAGGCTGTTCAGTAGTCATCATTGCTCCGTAGAAACGACACTCAGCTTCGCCGTGGTGACGACGCTGTTGACCACGGAAGCCGTGGGGTTGTTGATCGATACGTTCGACAGGCGAGCCACGTAGCTCATGTTGTTGGTGGCCCCAGTCGTATCGACGAAGGTGAAGCTGCCGCCAATGCTTCCGTAGGCGTAGTCGGGTGCGTCGAACTCGTTCTCGATTCGCCACCCGCCCGAGAACTGCTGGGAGGCAACTGCGACTTCTCCGCCGCCGTTCAAGACTCGATACAGGGTCACGGTCGCGTAGTTCGTTCCGCCCCCGGTGAAGCCGTCCCGGCCCATCGCGTTGGAACGCTGGGTGATTGAGCGCGAGTACGATACGACCACAGTCTTAGGCCGACCGTTGGAAGCGAAGGGACCGATGACCACGTAGGTGTCACCCGCGATGCTGGTCGAGTTCGCTGCGTTGTAGATGACGCCAGCACTGAGCGTGCCCCCGAAGTACGCGCTACCATCCGTCGCAACGTATGTGGTGGCGTTTGCACGCGTGCATTGGGAGATAGGGATCTTCGGACCGAACCATTCGATGAGGTCACCGTTCTCGCCGAAGCCCACGCCGATGACCTTCATGAACGCGCCCGTGTCCAGAACGATTCGACCCGAGGAGCTGTTCAAAGCCCACTCGCTGCGGATCGCACCGCCACTGATCTTGTCCACGCTTAGGTTGCGGATGTATGCGTTGTTCATGTAGACGCCGTTGGCGTCCACAGCAAACGGCACCACACCGGGGTATCCCGGCGACACGATTGCGAATCGGTCGGCCAGGATGTTGAACGTCGAAGTTGCGCCGTTGTTCCAGAGCCCGAAACCCGCGACGTAGCCGTTCACATCGGTCTTCAGCATGTAGTTCGCACTGAGGCCGTTGACGGTCTGCATCGTCTGCTGAATCTGGGAGCTGTTGTCGTCCACCTTCGTGCCCAGCTGCGTGATCGCAATGGCATTGGCGGAGTCAGCCGTGGTGAGCGTCGTCACCTGTTGGTCGAAGGTAGCCTTGAGGCTACTTGTGGCCGTCTCGATGGACGACTCCAGGGAGGTGAAGGCATCCGCCAGCGACCTACCCGGCTCGACCTGCACAGTGTCTGTGTTGAGCACCCATGCCTTGCCGTCGCCGGACTTCGCGCCAATAAG
The DNA here is from genome assembly GCF_003086695.1 of Stenotrophomonas sp. SAU14A_NAIMI4_8. NCBI lineage: Bacteria > Pseudomonadati > Pseudomonadota > Gammaproteobacteria > Lysobacterales > Lysobacteraceae > Stenotrophomonas > Stenotrophomonas sp. SAU14A_NAIMI4_8. The sequence goes on along the minus strand of NZ_CP025999.1, from coordinate 1,056,320 downwards.
CGCCAGCTGCTCCGCGACCGCCTTGTCACCATCTACGACCTGCTTCTGCAGGTTCCGCAGGAAGGTTCCTGTCTCGACGCCGTCCAGTTCCGCGAACGCGTCCAGAACCTCGGCGAAGCGGCTGAGCTGTAGGCGCACGCCCAGCAGAGCGGCAGCAGTGTCGTCAATGCTGACGATGCGCCCCTGCAGTTCCTTCAGCTCCTCGCTCTCCAGGATCTTCTGGATGACCTTGTCGATGACCGGCCCAGCGGTTGGGGCGCCGCTCTGCAGGACCAGCGCGTCGAGCGTGCCGTCGATCAGAGCTTGGTAGTAGTCCTTCATCTCCTGCGTCGAATAGAGCGACTGGAGGACGGCCATGTTCAGCTCCTCCTGCGTGAGCTGGGAGCCATTGTGGAAAGTGACCAGCGCCTCTTCAGTGGGCGTGTTACGGATCACCTCCAGGACGCCCTTTCCGGGCGCAGTGAAGAACTCGATGTTGGCTGCGTCCTTCCAGTAGTAGTCGATACCAGCCTTCTTGACGAGGCGGTTGAACGCGACGATGACGTGGCGCTGACTGATATAGGGGAACGGAACCGAGAATTGGGAATCGGTCGCCTCAATGGCGATGGCGATGCGTGACGTCATTGGGAGTCCAAAAGAGAAGAGGCCCCGAAGGGCCTCTTGTGGTTACTGCCAGGACCACTTGGTGGAGTCCGGGTCGTCGTCTTCGTCGGTCGTCGGCAGATCCTGAGCGATGCTCTGGAACACCGGCGCCACCGCGAGGTGGTTACCGAAGGGGATCAGCGCCTGGAGCGCCTTGAGGTCTTTCTGCTTGTACTGACGGTCACCCCGAAGGATGGCTTGGGTTACGCCTGACGCAGCCGTGCCGATGTTGTTCACGAGTGCCACGCCCGGCACGCCACCGATCAGGTCGGAGCTGTTGCCGGAGTTGCGGAAGTCGAACAGCGGGTTGCCGGTAGCGCGGCCGACGGTGGAATCCACTGCGTCGGGCAGGAGGAACATGAAGCCTGCATTGCGCAGCGCTGCACGAGCGATCTGAGAACCGCTCATGGTGTCCTTCTGGAACTTCTCCAGCTTTGCCTGCTCCACCCCTGCGGCCTGCATGCCTTGCAGCTGCAGCTCCTGCTTGGTCCAGTACGCGGCGCCGGCCAGGATGACCTGGAGTGCGTTGCGCGTCAGGGCCTCCGCGTCCCGTTCGTTGAGCGAGCGCAGGAACTGCTTGCTGTACGCGGTGATGCTGAAGCGCCGGAACTGCGACAGGAACTTGCCCAGGCCCGAGTGCTGCCAGAGGAAGGTGTCACCGAGGTCTTCTTCCTGGATGTTCTTGCGGGCTTCCTTGTTGACGGCATACAGCAGCCGGTCGCGGGCCTCCAGATCCTTCCAGTCAGCCCAGTTCACCTTGCGAATCTTCCCGCCCAGCTCACCTTCGGCCCATTCCGTGTGCGCCTTCATCTCCTTGGCGATGCGCTTTCCCATCTCATCGTCGATGCCCAGCGCGGCCATACGCACCTTGTTGAACTCGCCACGACCGAAGAAGTCGTCCTTGAGTCGGTGCAGGATGTTCTGGGCGGCAGCGCGTTGGGCAAATGCGTTGAGTCCGGCCATACCGGAACCCACGGTCACCGCACGCCCCGTCACACGAGCGCCATGGGAAACCGCCGAGCCAGCCTTAGCCAAGGTCCGGAGACCGGCGTTGGGGATCACAGCCTCGGCCGCCACGTCGTAGGACGAGAACACGGTGTTGTTGAGGTAGTCTGTGCCGATGCCCAGCCACTCTTCCTGCTCACGCATGGTCGCGTCCTTCAGGCGGCCATCGGCATCCCGAGCGAACATCGAAGGGAGGTGCATGATGTTTCGGAAGGTGTACCTGAGGTTGCCCCAGGCCAGCAGCGACGCGAGGTCGGGTACGTTGGCGAGACCGGCGTTCTCCATCTGAGTTGCATAGGTCAGGTCGCGCGTGGTGCGCATCATCTCCTGCCAGAACCCGGCCTCTTCCAACGGACGGCCAGCCACGATGTCGTAGGCCGCTTGACCCTTCTTCAGGATGGTATCCCGGTCAGGGTGCCCTTCCAGGGCGTTGGTCACGGCCTTCACCCGGTCGATCCAGTCGGCGTTGCTCTTGATGCCGATCTTCGCCAGCGCCGTGTTGCCCGTCATGGTTCGCGTGTAGCGCCCCAGGAGCGTCTCCACGTTACTGTCGAGGAGGTCACTGATGGAGACCCTAACGGTCGATCCGTCGTTGGCGACGCTGTCGCGCAGTTCCATGCTGAAGCTCTCGTCGAACTTCGCCCGGCGCTTTGCGTTGCGGAACCCGCCCTCACCCGTGCCGGCCTCCTTCCCGGTCTTCGCCTTGGCGAACTTGGCGACGACCTCTTCCAGCTCCTCGCCGTCGATGCCGGCTTCCTTCAGGAACGACCGCAGGTACGCGATGTCATCGAAGGTCATGCCTGCCAGGATGCCCGGGTCATTACCCACGCGCAGCTCTCGCATCCGTTGGATGTAGTGTGCGCCGAGCCTGTCGGCGATCTTCTCGTCCAGCTCAGGATTGACCTCCCGCATGCCGTGGCTGATCAGCTTCGCGAGCTGGTCGGTGCCATGCTTCAGCTCCAAGTCGTGGAACCGGTGGAAGTCGAAGATGCGCGGCAGATACCTGTCGTTGACCTCGACTGAGTCGAAGCCCTGCACCCCGGCTTCCTTAGCCTCCTTCAGCATATCCGCGAACAGCTTGCGGACACGCCCGGCCATCGCCTCCACTGCGGGTGACCCCACCTCCCCGCCTCGGATATGCATGCCCACGTCCGTCATAAACTGGGCGCGGACGCCCCGGTCGTAGTAGCGCCAAGACGGAATGCCCTGCTCCTTCAGCCAGGGGCCGTAGTGAGCCTTGACGGCGGTGTTGAAGTGGCCCACGAAGCGCTTCGTCAGCAGGGAGGCAATTTCGCTCGCGCCTCGATCAACGGCCGTGCCGTCAACGTGGCCGAACTCATTCCCCACCAAGCGCCCGAAGTTGTCCCGGACGGCCTCTACTTCGCTGCCGCGCAGGACGCCACTGAAGGTGCCCTTGTTGGCAAGGCGGAGTGCCCCCGCCATCTTCATCTGCGGCAGCTTCTCGCCGGAACCGACCGCTGTCGGGAACATCTCGTCTGAGTAGCCGAGCACCTTCGCAGCGGACAGGGTGTCCTTACCGAACGATGCCTGCCCCGCAATCACCGCGTCCGTGTTCGCCTTGGCGGCATCGAACTCCTCCAAGCGATCCAGTTTCTCGCGCATCGGGGCAACCTGCCGGTGCTCCTCGCGGAGCCCTTCGCGCCGTGCATGGAGACCTAGGGCCTCCCGAAGCTCCTCACGGTCGGCCTGTTGGGCGCGGATGCGCTTGGCCTCCCCGCGTGCCACGACGGCTCCCTGATGCATCTTGAGGGAGGCCTCACGGTCTGCCTTCGTCTTCTCGGTGGTGCGCCGCAGGGCGTCGTACTTGCCCTGCAGGTCGGCCAGCTTGGACTTGAGAGGTCCGGTCTGCTCGGCAATCTGCCGATCAACGACGCCAGCCCGGAGCTTCGAGTATTGCTTGCTCTCAGCGAGGTCGTCGCCCAGCTTCAGGCGGTCCTCTGCGAGCAACCGCTCAAGCGCCCCTTCGCGGCCCTCTGCCAGCGCCTGCACTTTCGCCTGCAGGGCGTTCAGCTCAGCACGGGCCTGCCCCAAGGGCGTGCCGTGGTTGTCCCGCAGCGACGCCGCGTCGCGGTCCAATGCGCGTTCGAGAGCGCGGGCCTCGCCGTTCTTCAGCGCGGTTCCCGCCTCGAAGTCCAGCGCGGACAGGCGGCCTTCGTCTGCGAGGTATTCACGCATACGTACGTCAGCGCCGTCGGCGTCGAAGTCGGCCAAGGCGCTGGCGCGGTACTGTTCGGCCGTGCCTAGGCCGGTACGACGGATCATCGTGTCGATGTCCACGCCACCCTTCCGTGCTCGCTCCGTCCAGTTCGTTACGACCTCGCCCTTCGTCTTCCCCTTGAGGTAGGGATTGGCGTCGAGCACGCCCTTGGGCAACAGGTCTTCCATCAGTGCATCGGCTTCAGCCTTCGCAAACTTGATGGCGCGCTGCGGCCCGAAGTGATGCGCAGCGTACAGGTTGAACACGTTGACCGGTACGCCAGCCTTCTCCAGCGCTTGGCTGTTCTGGCTATCCAGGAAGTTCGCCATCTCGGCGGACTTGGCCGGTTCAGTGCGGAGCTTCAGCAGGTCTTCTTCCGACAAGCCATCGGCCCACGCGGGCTTGGCCTGGGCGACCACCGCCTTCCACGTCTTGGCGATGAACTGATCAGCGCCAGTTGCGCTCGACGTCGAAGAAGCGGCGTCTGCTCGCCCGCCTGATTCGAGCGTACGGCGGAAGTCGGCGTAGTTGGCGATGTCGCCGTTGTGGCTCGTCAGGAAGTCGGCAGTGCGCCCATCTACCACGCCAGATGCCATCCGCGCCGCAGCCTCTCCACCGGCCAGGGAAGCGACGATTGCGCCGCGCTGCTCGACGATGGATTCAGCCAGCTGATGCAGCTTGAGCTGATTGCTTGCCTCGGCGGAAAGCTGGGTGAGCTTGCCCACCTCGGCGCGCGTATGAACGCCGCTGATGGCGCCATGCAACGCCATGCCTGCGAACGCGGCAATCGCCACGTCGGTGCCGTCCTTGGTCACATCGCCCTGCTGCAGAGCGGACTGGATGATCGCGTTCTCGACACCACTGCCTGCGAGGCCTGCGATGTAGCGCGTGGCCGTCCCAGCCTTGGCGGCATCGACGGCAGCGAGCGCAGTCTTCGCCGTTACAACAGAGTCCACGATCTTCACCGCGTCACCGAGCTGCGCCACCTTCGTAGCGTAACCGGCGCCGCCAGTGCTCATCCCGATCAGCAGCATTCCCGGGTCTACAACGCCCATGCCCATGCGGCCGGCAATGCCCCAACCGCCGTAGGCGGCCAGCTCTTCTTCGTTCTTCATCTGGCGATGAGCCTCATCCGCCAGGAAGTACAGCTTCTCTCGGCTAGAGGCTTGGTAGGCCAGTTCTTCTTTTGCGCTGTCGGTGAGGCCGGCGGTGAGCTGATTCCACTCCGCCTTCGGCACGGAAAGCTCGACGCTAAACGTCTCGTCCTCCGGCATCTGGCTCACAACCGCCCAGCGCGCTGCGGAATTGCCCATCGAATCGGTGTCGCGCCACAGCGCCAGGAAGCCCCGTTTGTCGGGGTCATCCTGGGCCACGGGAGCCTTAGGGGCCACCAAGGTCGGCGCTACAGTCGCGATGCCATCTTCTTGCTGTGCCGATTGCAGGTCGGCGATCTGTGCGTCTTTGGTTGCCATGAGGTTCTCGTTACTGGAGCATCTTGGTTGCGAAGGGGTTATCGGGCGAATAGATTTCGTTCATGCGCTGGCGGTACGCCTGCCCCTGACGACTCTTCTTCACCACTTCGTCGTAGTTGTCGCCGTGCGCCTTTCGGTACGCATCGGTCAGCTTCGACAGACTGAGGACCGGCCCGAAGGGGACACCGTGGGCATCCACGGTCATCACCGTTGCGTCCTGGCCGTTGGCCGGAGGCATGAAGCGGAGGGTGGCGCCCTTGGGATTGACGCCTGCAGCCTTGGCGAGTTCTTCCGCCTTCGGAGCTGCCCACTCGATGGTCGCCTTGAGGGTCTGAGGATCACCGCTGGTCGTAGGCACGAGGATGTTCTGGCCGTTGATCCGAACCGCTTGGTTCGTCGCCTTGAAGCGATCGGTCGCCTTCTGCACTGCGGCGTCTGGGGAATCCCCCATGCCGACAAACACATTGGCGATCTGCTTGATCTTCGACTGCGCATACAGGCGGGACGGCCCTGCCATTGAGTCCAGGCCTTGGTCGAACCACTTGCCCTGCGTGTCGAAGCTCGCCGAGGCCACCTTCTTGTCGATCTGGGAGCGGGCTTCAACTTGAGACGCGCGGAAGGTCGGATCGTTGTACCGCGCGATGTTCCGCGCGATGTCTTCGTCCTTGACCCCCATATCCTTCTGCCCGAGCGCGGCTTCGTACACGGCAGCTTGGGTGTCGTCAGGAAGGTAGCTCGCGGTCTGGCCTTGGGCCTTCACCGCGCGGTACGCGTCCAGGCGCTTGATGACGGTGTTGCCGTCCGACAAGTCGATGTTGTTCAGCGCGCCCTTCAACGCCGGGAAGGCGGTCCGGGTTGCCTTGGACAGTGCGAGCGCCTGGGCCATCGCCTGCGGGCTCTGCATGATCTGCGGGCCCGACAGTTCGGCACCCTGACCGATGGTCGCGGACATCACCTCGGTCATCCGGCGGCCATTCCATTCGTCAGCCTCGGAGGCCGTCTTGGGCCCGTCCGTGACGCCGATGATGTCGTGGAACGACTGAACACCGAACGAGGACAGGAGGCCCTTTTCGGTATCCCACTTCAGGGCCTTCTCATGCAGCGCCTTCCGTGCGGTCTCAGACCGGTTCACTAGGCCCCAGGCACCCTCAGCGGACATCTGGCCAGACGTGACGAACGGCTTGAGTTCCGCAAAGGCGATGGGCAAGCCCTTGTCGATGCGATCCTCGAACGGCGCCAGCGCCTGGGTGAACTCCCACTCTTTCTGCGGCTTGGCGATCTTGGCCTGATACTGAGCGATTCGATCCTTCGCGAGGTTCAGGCGGGCCTGGGCCCTCACTGAGTTGATCGGGGACGCCACTGTGACGCCGTCGTCGTTGACGTAGGTCTTCGGCAACAGCTCCAGGACCGTCAGGTCGTTCCGCTCCTCAGCGATCTGGGCCAGCCGGTCTACACCGACTTCCCAGGCCTGCGTGCGGCCACCTGGGAACACCCCTGCGGCCTGTGCGATTGCGTCCGGGAGGCTGATAGGACCACCATCCACGGCAGCGCCGATCTGGGCGCTGAGGGCGTCTGCTGCTTCAGCCTGATGCTGACCAACCAAGGACTGGCCTCGGGTGCCTGCGATCTGGCTGTAGTAGTCGCGGATCAGCGGCGCAGCAGCACGGCGCGCGATAGGGTCCGAGGCGACGATGGGGCCAGTATGTGACTGGATGATCCCGTCCACCTTCAGCATCTGCTCGTCGAGTGGGAGGGTCTTATCGACCGTCTCTTCGATTTCCTGCAGGGCGTCCTGAAGCGCAGCCTGGGTCTGCGTCACGGCAGCGGCATGGGTGACGCCGTCTGCGTAAGCGCGATGCTTCTGCTCCAGGGCGTCGTCAACATGGTCGGTCTGTCGGTCGGCGGCGCCTTGCGCCCTCCAGGTGGCGGCGTTTGCTTCTTCCTGCTGCTTCGCCACACCGGCCATCTGTCCACCGAGCAGGAGGACGTTCTTCAGGCTTGCCCAGTTGTCCGGGGCATTGTTGCGCGGGGCGATGATCTGCGCCGTGACCTCAAGGCCGGGCGTGCTGGTCACTTGCGGGTTGGAACCGGCACGCTGACGCGATGCCGTTACGGTTTCGCGGGGCATAGGGATTCCTTAGGTGCCCGGAGGCTTCTGCGCGAACGAGCCGCCTGCAGAGGCGTAGGTGCTAGCACCCGCCTGTGCGGCGTCCATCGCGATGTTCAGGCCGGACTTGAAGTTGAGCTGAGACAGGGAGACGTTCAGCGAGGTGCTGTTCGACTCGATGCTGTTCTTCAGGTTCTTGGACTGGAGGCCCTGGGCTTCGTCAAGCTGCGCGTCGAGCGCGTTGAGCTGCGCCAGGAACGATCCTGAGCCAAGGTTGATGCCGGCACCGCCAGCGTTAGCGCGCGCCGAAGCCCGAGCTGCGCGGACCTGCTTGGCGCGGACGTTCATCTCAGCGCTGGCCTGATCAGCAAGCTGATCTGCGCGCTTGCTCGCCTGCTCACGCAGGAGGTCGGCCTGCTTCTGGGCCTTCTTGTTCTGCTCGATACCGGACGCCACGGCGGCTGCAGCAGATGCTGCGGCCATCGCCCAGGCGACGGCGGGGGCTACAACTACGCACATGGGAGGATTCTCGTGAAGCGAACAAACGGCACGCCGTGCGGTCCGAACGGTTCCGGCTCGTCGAAGACGAAGCCCATGCGTTCGAGCCACTTCAGGCAGACGTAGTTGTCCGGGAGGATGTAGTTCTCCAGGACCGGGTACATGCTGTTGAACTCGTCAACGAACCGCGTACCGAAAGAGAACATGAAGTCCTTCTCGGTCACCAGCTCATCCGTAGCGAGCATCCAGGTGCAGCCGATTTCTGGGATGTCGGTGGCGGCAACACCGAAGATCGCGACCACGCGACCCTCGTTTGCCCAGGTGTAGCACTTGTCGCTCGCCGCCACCGAGGTCTCCACGACCGAGGTCATCGACTCATCGGTCAATGCCACAATCTCGCGACGGTCCTGATCACGCAGGTTGCGGGCCAGTAGGGCGGCGTCGGAGGCGACGGTGGGGCGAACGATGTTCATCGGAACTGTGCTCTCTTCTGCCAGAACAGCTCGACCTCCGCGCTCGTGAAGAACGCACCTAGGTGACTGTCGTTGGCGATGGTGATGGTTGCGGCTTCGGCGGAGCCGTACACCTGGAAGGAGTACACGCCGTCGCTGAAGGATGGGGAGCCGACAAGCAAGTCAGCGTTGCCGATGGTCTTGCCCGTGAACTGCGCGAGCAGATGGGGGACGACAGGCTGCACGTCAGGCGCGGTCCCGTAGGGCGCCACCTCTGTGCGGAAGTAGCCCGCCCGGGTGTAGGCCAGGGAAACCGTTCGGATCTGCAGGCGGCCGGAGAGGTCCGGCGCACCCTGCGCGTTCTTCTGATACCAACGCGAGAAGGTCCAGCGTGCGTCGTACTGCACGCCTACGAACGATTTGCCGTAGGTCACGTTGCCGGGGACGAGAATCGTCCAGTCGTTGAGCCAGACGTACGTCTTGGGGTCAACGAGCCCACCAGCCCCTGAAGGCGCTTGTGGTCCCCTGACGACTTGCCACAGGTTGTGCTCAGACGCGGGAACTTGGAACGGGAGGTCGAACAGGGTGTAGTCGCCGTTCGCGTTGTAGCTCCCCTGCAGGTACATGCGGCGGTCCAGATGTACCTGGAAGCCCATGCCCGGTGCATTGGCCGTGGCCGAGAGGTTGATCTGCTCCAGGAACGTACCGCCAGGGCGCGCAATGACGAGCCACAGGACGCCGTTGATGCACTGGCATGCGAGCACTCGGGTGCCCTGAGGGAACTCCCAGTGGCCCCACGCGGACTGCGCGAGCTTGTCGCCTTCCCAATAAAACTTGTAGTGGTAGACGCGGTTCGGCGCACCGTCGGTGATCAGGAAGACGGCGTCCAGGTCCGAGCTAACGGCCACCCCTCGGATACCTTGGGGAACGTAGCGCGGCACATGGCCGGTCACGTCGTCTGCATCGGTGCTGTTGGTGCCGTCCTGTCGAACGTAATACTGGAGCAGCTTGGCCCAGCCCCCCTCTTCCGAGGTGAAGTAGACGTCGCTGCCGAGCGGCGCGGGAGGGACGCTGATCGACGCTGGGTACTGCGTGACCGGCGTCAGCGAGCAGCCGTTGGGAGTGAACGCACCGTTGTTGCCCTTCTCCATGCGGAACTGGACTTGGTCCGAGAACAGCATGATCGAGCCGAGCATCGGCAACGCGTGGAGCATCTTGGTGACCTTGGTCTCCGACGCCTGGATGTCGATAACGTCGTCGTCGAGCTGCTGCGTGACGGTCATACGCCAGAACATCCCGAAGTCCCCTGACCTGCTCAGAACGATGTTCTCGTCGCAGAGGAAGCCCAGCCGGTTCTCGACGAACAGCACGTCGTTGATCGTGCGCCCAAGGAAGGATGGACCGGGGTTGGACACTGCATCACCCGCACGACGCGGGCCCCAAGCGAACGGCGCGACCTCGAATACACCGTCCGGCTGGCGCACGAGCGCCCACGGCATGGTGTAGGGATCGATGGTGTTGTTGCCGTTGGGATCAGTGACCTCGATCCAAGTTCCCTGCGTGCGACGCACGAAGTAGCCGACGAAGCCGCTGTCGGAGGTAGCCACGACGCGGTAGGTGTGACCTTCGGACGCCGTCTTCGGCAGATCCTGGAACGTCTGGACGTTGCCCATGAAGAGTCCGACTGACGGGTTCGGGGCATAGGAGCCATACGAAGCGCCCGGCGCTGCAGTCTGACGATTGGGGTCGTAGTAGTTGTACTGCGAGGTGGTGCGGTCGCTATCCTTGACGCCCTGCTTGACGACCACTGACTTGTTCACGATGAACGTGTAGTCGGCGACGGTCACTGCAGCGAAGGTGTCGCGTGCGGTGGCACCTGCGGGGATCGTCAGGTAGGACTTGCCATACGGGAAGTTCATCGCACGGGGCTTGCCGTCCATATCGAAGCACAGCACCTGGGAGGCACTCGTGATCACCACGACGTAGCGCTCGCGGATGTCGCGGTTGATGATGTGGATGAACGCGTCCTGCAGGTTGTCGCCCGACAGAAGCGCGGCGAACTCGGTCGGAGCACGCTTGCCGATGCCGTCCACAATGGTTGCCCAGCAGTTGGACATTTCCTGCAGCTGAATTTCGCTTCGCAGTGTGTCCGGCTGCTGCGACACGCCGCCGTACAGCGCGGGAATCGACTTGGAGGTGAGCATGTTAGCTCCGGCTGAAGATGCGGTTGGAAGTGGCGCCGGAGGTGAACCAATTCGGCTTCTTCCCGCGCAGGTTGTTGCGATCCATCTCGACCGATGCCTCCGCCTCCATCTCCTTCGTGAACTGATAGAGGATTGGAGAGCCGACGATGTTCGACTGGAACACGCGGCCGGCGCGGGCTTCGATGTACCGGCGCGCGACCTGGGGAAGCTCGGAGTACGCGAGGAACAGATTCAGGGTCGCCGTCGGTGGCGACTTGAGGACGAACGTCCGGTTGACCGTGTCGTAGAGCTTTCCCGCGCGTTCCACCAAGGTGGCGTCATCAGGCAGGGTCTCCATCGCGTTGCCGGGAAGGACGCACATGCCGTTGACATCGAGAGGCAGCGGATAGGCCGTTTCGGTGTTGAACCACCAGCCCTTCGACTGCACCTCGCGGGAGGTGTTATGCAGGGTGAGCTGCGCGATGCTGACGTCCTTGACGCCGGGCACCGCAAGCGAATTCACAGGTGACTGCCCAATCGACATCAGGAGGTTGTTCACGCTGTCCAGTTCGGTCAGCGGGAAGAGATTCAGAGGAGGCAGTGACATGGGAACTCCAGAAAGAAAAAAGGCCCCCACCCCGGTGAGGGTGAGGGCCGATTCGGCTGTGCTTACTTGCCCTTCAGGGCCACGGCGCACTTGTTGCGCAGCGAGTCACCGCCTGCGCACATTTCCGCGATCAGCAGGGTGGCGCGGCGACGCGCGTCCCAGTAGGTCTCGGTGTTCAGGTCCAGGACGTGCAGCATCGCAGCGGCGTCCTCGGTGAACACGAGGCCTCGGACCTTGGTCAGGTCGCCCTGGTACTTCGCGGCGATGGTGGCCGGCAGGCGGCGGACATCGGTCGGGTGACCAACCAGACCATCGGCGTTGGTGGTCGCGTTGTAGGCGGTCACATCACGGCCGAACATGAAGTTGTTCGACTTGTGGATCTGGATGTCGCTGATGGTGCGCAGGACCGTGGACGCGGTGGAACCCTGGCCGCCGAAGTCGCGGTTGATGTTCTTGTCCGAGTTCGCGATCAGCGACCACTGCAGCGGCAGCAGCACCGAGTGCAGCACGTTGGTATCGACGTCCTTCTGCTCCAGGGCCAGCTTGGCAGCGTTCAGCGAGTCGATCAGGTCGCTGCCCGAGGTCATGAAGTCCTGGGAGGCCGACTCGGTGATGGTGGTGCCACCGCCGTCACCCGGGAACAGCTCTGCACCCTGCGAGGCCTTGAACACCAGCATCTGGCCCATGACGTCGTAGATGCGAGCGATGGCTGCGCCCTGCGCCTTGGCGTACGGACCGCGCAGGTCGTAGTGCAGCAGCATCTCGTCGATGCGATCCACGTAGATGTCGTGGATCAGCAGGCCATCAGCTTCGATGGTCACTTCGTTCTTCAGCACGTCCTTGCCGGTCAGCTCGGTGCCCGGCACCATCAGATCGGCGAAGGCCTTGAAGAAGGCCGGGAACTGAGCGGTCTTGCCGCCCGAGATGGAGCGGTTGCGGATCAGGCCGTTCATCACGACGTTGGAGTTGAAGGCCTCCAGCACCTCGCCACCGTACTGGACGAGGCGCAGGGCGTCGGTGTCACCCGCGCCGCCCTTCTGGGCACCGTAGGAAATTGCAGCGTTGGTCATGTTGTTCTTCCAAGAGGGAAATGGGTTGTGAAGCGGCTGGCTTCAGGCGCTCTTGCGGCGCACACGCAGCTGCGTCTCGCAGTTGTCCACCGTGGCGGGCTGCAAGCTGATCAGTTGGATTTGCGCGCTGGTTGCGCTGTCGCCATCGACGAAGGTTTCGTCGGCGTAAACGTCACGCGGCCCCGAGGAAAACCTCGGGGCCACGGCAGGACTTATCGGCGGTTGATGCTCACGCCCAGCGGCACGCCGTTCTGCAACGCGGCCTGCAGCTTCTTCTCGACGCTGGCGCGGAACGCCGGGTCGGTCTTGTACTCGGGCTTTCGGATGTCGGCCAGCCACTCGGACTTGGTCGTGTAGCCGCCCGGGACGGTGTTGGCGGATTCGCCCATGACCATTCGGCCTTCGGTGCCCATAGCTTCGTTGTACCTGTTCTGGAGGGTGCGCACTGCTTCGAGTGCGGCGTTCTTGTCGGGGCCAAACACGGCGGCGTTGAACGCCTCCGCCTCTTCAACCGTGTACGAACCGGCGACCGCCCAGTCGAGCAGTGCCCGGTACTGATCCGGACCGCCGACTTCGCTGGAGACCTGGAGCGTCCGCAGCTCGAACATTGCGTTCTGGCCGGCGACGTGTGCATCGACTGCCTCGCGCGGCACACCGGCTGCTTCGAGCAGGCCGTAGGTCTCGTCGGAGATAGCGCCAGCCTGAGCCAGCTCCTCGGATGCGCGAGTTGCAGCGGCCTTGTAGGCCTCCTGGTTCGTCACGCTCGCGGGCGCTTCGATGGCGGGCGGCGTTTCGACCTGCGGCGGCGCCTCGGACAACTTCCGCTCCGCTTCGGCGTAGGACGCCAGCAGAGCTTCGGTATTGACCGCGCCGGTCTCAGCGTTCCAGAACTTCTCCGGCACGTTGTCCGGGCGGGTCGGAGCGACTACTGCGGCGGGCGCGCCCCCTTCATTGCCGGGGACGACTTCGGGTACGGGATCAGGCATGTTCTCTCTCAGTTATTGCTGGGCCATCTGGCCGAGCTGGGATGGGTCGATGTCGCCCCGTGCAACGCCCTGGGCCATCGGGCCTGCGGCCTTGTCGATCAGGTTGGAGGCCATGGCCTGCTGCTGCGCAGCCACCTGCTCCTGCTTGACCTGCTCGGGGGACTTGAGGATTTCCGTCAGGTTCGTTACGCCCCAACCGGTGCCGAGACGCTGTGCCAGGACCGGCGCGTTGAGCAGCGGCAATGCGTACTGCGGCGTCAGCATCTGGAAGACGTCCGCAACGAAGCCGCGAAGCTGGTTGAGCTGGTGATTCCGGCCGAGGGCCTGGAAGCCGGTAACGATGACGGGCGTCACGGAGCCCTTGGGAAGCTGCGGGATGAGCCGCCCCTTCTCCAGGATGTGAATCGTTCGGTTCACCCACGGGAGCTGCAGGTCTTGCGACTGGACCGTGTAGATGCCGCCGACGACGTCCTCCAGCTCCTGAGCGGTCTGCCGGATTTCCTCGGCCGTGACGCGTTCGGCGTTGCGGGTCGTACCCGACTGCAGCAGGAAGGCCTGCGAGAGGCGCTGCTCCAGGGACTCGCCCGTCTTCTGGGCCACCTGGAAGTCTGCGTACTTCTCCAGCTGCAGGACGTCGATGTCGGCCTTGCTGCCCGCCACACAGTCGCCGGACTCGGCGTTCGTGATGTCCTCGATTCGAGTCGATGACGACGGGTGCTTCAGGAAGACGATCTTGGCGGCCACTGCGGCGAACCGCACGATTGCCTCGCAGATGCCGTCGTAGGAGATGAGGTCACCCAGCAGCTCCTCGATATGGCCTCGGCCGTAGTGAGAACTCGGCACCGCCTTCCAGCGACCAACGATCCACGGGGCCTTGTCGGCGGGCACTGTGGAGCGCGAGCCGGGGACTTCGATGTCGTTGATTTCCTGCCAGTACACACACTTGCCAGCGCGCCACTGCGCGGCGGTATACATCTCGACGTCTTCATTCGAGGTGGGGTCCAAGTCACACGCCGTGACGACTTCAAGCGGCAGTCCGGCCGGAGAGACCTTCTCCAGGATCGCGAGGTCGAGCATTGCGCCCGACGGTGTACGGCGTGCCCGGAACTGATCCAGGGTATACATCCGCACGTTCTGCATATCGGGATAGAAGAGGACGGCATTACCGGCCACGATCAGATGCAGGAAGTATTCGTAGAGGATCGGGCGCTGAGGCGAAGCCTCGACCTGATCCATGATGTCGCTCTCTCGCTGTGCGAGTGCCGCCTCGACCTCGGACGTGTCTTCGGTCCCAGCGCCTTGGCGTGCGATCTTCGAGAGCGTGTACCGGAACGGCGCGCTGCCGGGCGGGAACAGGGCCATCAGCATCTTGGAAGCGAGGTTGTTGACGCCGCGCGAGCCCAGGGACTGATACGGGTTCGTCAGGGTGCTTGAATCGTTGCTGCCTTCCGGGGGAAGGAGCGACGGAATGGTGAGCGCAGAGGCCGTGCGGGCGCGGGTCAACGGCGCAGAGTGCGCCGACGAGTTCGCGTTCCAGAGGCCCTTCGCCGACACCACCGGTTGCTTGGAGGCATCGGTCATGGTGGGCTCATCTCAGTTGGGTTTGCACGTTCCGCCAGGGCGATGAGCCACCACCGGTTCGCATGCCGAGGTTGCTCGGCGGAGTGGGAGACGGCATCGGCATCTCGACCGGCGTCGCTACGACAGGAAGGCGTACCGTGGGCTTCTGCCCACTACCCAGGTCCATGCGCAGCGCATTGCGGGTGATGCCCTCGGACGACGCTGCGCCGTCCAGCCAGACGTTCGACAGGTACTGGACGACCTTCTCCTCTTCCTTCTCCGTCTTCGGAGCGTTGGGGAAGAGGTTCAGGGGGTCCGAGAGCTTGTCCACGGTCTTCTGGCCGAGCACCTTGTTGAGGCCCGGGTGCGTGATCTTGCCGAGCGTGCCCTTCGTTACGTTGCACATCAGGGCGACCTCTCGCGTCGTGAGGAGTCCGCAAGGGACTTGAGGTGACCGATCAGCCGCGCGGCGCCGAGCTTCATCCAGACCTCTCGGTCTGTGTCGGCGGCAGTGGGCGTAGTCGGGTAGGTCTCTTCGAGGAGCTTCACGAGCCCCTCGGCCTGCAGCGCTGTGGCCTCAGCCCAGCGTTCGTTCTGAGTAGCCATGCGGAGTTCTCGAAAAAAATAGCCCCACCAGCTCCGGGAGAGAATCGGAGTGGTGAGGCTATTAGTGATCCCTGGCGACCAGTGATCAGTGCTTGGGAGCGAGAGCCGGACTTGAACCGGCGACAGGTGGGATATGAGCCCACTGCTCTGCCAACTGAGCTATCTCGCTGTATACAGCCCTCCCCACCGTGCACGGGCTATTCCCTGATGGGCGGCGCGCTGGCTTGGTGAGGAGGGGAACTGAGTGGGGACACCTGGACACTGTCGCGCCGCTTACGGTGCCCCCCGATGTGGCTGGCAAGGCAGGACTTGAACCTGCAACTGGCGGCTTAACGGGCCGCTGCTCTACCAATTGAGCTACTCGCCAAAAATGGCCGGTGGGACAGGAATCGTCACCTGTCGATTGGGCTTACCTCGGACCTGGTCCTCCTGCCAATCACCTCGTCCACCGAGGGGCCGCGTGAGGGGACTCGAACCCCCGTCCTCCGGACTCCACGTCCGGTGCTCTCGCCACTGAGCTACACGCAGCATTGTGGCCCCCGCACCTTGAGCAGGGGGCCGGAGCACCTAAGTAACCTTAGGTTGCTCTGTAAGGACTATCTGTCCCTCTTGGGTGCGCCACAATCAAAACGGCGGCGTCCAGAGGCGGACCCGCTTGTTCGGGAAGTCCCAGTCGTTGGCGCGCAGGATGCGGGCACACCGGGCTTGAACAATCGCGTCCTTCTCCGTCAAGCCCTTCTTGGCGTAGGCGGCCTTCACAAGCTCCCACATCTCCTTGGCTGTCTTGCACTCCTCCAGCCCGGTCACGAAGGGGGACTTCTCGCCGATCCCGGGCGCACCGGGGTAGCCGTCGGTCGAGTCCCCGATCATGGTCTGGCGCATGAAGTAACGGTCGGCCATGACCTCGGTGATCGTCCGGACCTCACGGTCCTTCTTCGGGTTGAACAGCAGGCCGGGGATGGTCTGCATATCCTTGTCGTCGGAGACGATCACCTTCCGACCCGGGATCAGCGTCTTGTGGGTTGACAGGATGCCCATGCAGTCGTCGGCCTCCAGGCCGGGACGCTGGTAGGTCTCGTAGTTGCGGCCCAGGTAGTCCTTGATGGCGCGGAGGGTGCTCGGCTTGCGCAGGTTCTTGCGGTTGCCCTTGTAGTCCGGGTAGACCCCGTACCGGAAGTTCTCGGTGTCGGTCAGGCAGACGATCAGCCGGGTTGCCTTCAGCTTGTTGGCGACCGCTTCGATGTCGGCCTTGGCCTTGCGCATGCCCTCCTCCAGGTTCTCAGAGACGGAGGGCTCTTGGTCAACGCCGTTGAAGTAGAAGACTTTCTCGGTAGCAGACGAAGCTGCGAACGCGAAGATGTCTGCGTCGAGCAGCAGGGTGGTCATTCGGCCACCCGGTCCTTCACCCACTGCGGCCACTTGAACATCATCTGGAAGCCGGTTCCGGCCTGGAGTGCGTCCTCGCTCGTCAGCCGCTTGTCGGGATGAGTGACCTCGCCGAACACTTTCAGCAGATCAACGCACATCAGGTCGAAGTGGGAGTCCGGGATGACCGGCTCATCGAGCTGGTAGTAACGATAGCTGTGTTCGACATACGACTCGAACAGTTCGTTGGGACTGCGCATCAAGATTCCTTGGGATGTCGTTTGAGCCACGCAGCGAGGTCGGTCTCGTACTGCCGGTAACGGCGTACGTAGTCCGGTCCGTCACCAGCCGGGTACTCGTGTTGGTCACAAACGTATGTGGAAGAAGGTACGAACACCGGGTAGCCGTTGCCGTCGGTCGTTACGTAGGAGGTGTCCTCCTCGTGACCGGCAAGGCACTCGCCGTAGTCCAGGAAGAACGGCGGCGTGGGCTTCCAGTCGTGGCGACACGCCGCGACGACAAGCACCACGAGCAGGCCGATGAGGGCGGCGATCAGGACACTGCGCTTCACCACTCGACTCCCTGCTCCCGCAAGATGTCACGGGCCATCTCGACTTCGCCGTCCAGCAGGCCTTGCTCGTAGGCGTCGTCCACGTTGCCACCAGCGAAGTCATCGACGCAGATGGCGTCATCTTCTTCTTGGCGGTCGCGGATCGTTACTCGGCGCGCCAGCGCCTTCAGGCGTTCGATTGCATTAGCGGCCAGCTCGCTCATGGGTCCATCCCCAGGTCTTGGATGACACCCACGAGGAAGCCGATTGCAGTCCCCACGACGAATCCAACAGCCAGCCAGATCACTGGCCGGCTCCATGCAGCTCGCGCCATTTGCGCACGACCGCTGCCTCTGCCTTGGACATACTGCCGTCGGCCCAGATGGCGCGGGACAACTCGTCCCAGCTCATTTCCATCAGACCGGAGACATCCGGGGCCGGGGTATTGGCGCGCTCATGGGCCGACAACAGGTTCCATGCTGCCAGGGCGCCGAAGGCATACCAGCCAGCATTGCTCTGCACGAACGAGGGACGTGGGGCCGGATTTTTGTAGTAGCTGTAGTGCGGGCGGCCATAGGAGCCGCGATTGACCACGGTCGTGCGGTTGACGACGGTCCGGTTGACCACGGTGGTGTTGCGCGGAGCAGTGGTCGGGCGAGCTGCCGGGCGCACAGTGGGCGCCGTACGTGCACCACTGAAGTAGCTGCGGCTCGGACCGGCGTAGCTGCGGCTCGGCGCCGAGTAGCTGCGCGAGGGCGCGCTGTAGGAGCTGCGGTAGCTGCTCGACGAGAACGACGAACGACTCGACGAGTAGGAACCAGCGGTGGTGGCGAAGGAGGCCAGCAGCAGCGCAGAGGCGATCAGGAACTTCTTCATGTTTCTCTTCAGGATTAGTTGATGGGACGGCCAAGGACGGCGGCGCCGATGGCGCGCTCCTGTTGGCGAACGAGGCACTCCACGATCCCGTGGGCGGTGTTCTCGCAGCCGAGTTCGAGCATGTAACGGTCGATTCGATGCTCGGCGTGCACGTACTCACCGTTGACCTTGGTCGTCAGGCGCAGACCCAAGATGTGAGCGCTCGATTCGACAGACCACTCGGAGTTCTTCAGGGCGGGGAGCTTGAGTCGCATCAGGGTTCCTTCAGGACGTTGCGCGCTGAGGCCTTGTCGGCATTGCACTGCTGCAACCCGTCTTCAGCGTTTCCACCGAACAGGTACAGGTCGTAGGTGGTGGACGTGTTGTCCTTCAGTACGGCATCGAGCGAGGGGTACTTCCCCTCAATGACCGTCGGCTGCAGGAACGGACTGGCGTTCGGCCGGCTCACCGAGGTGTGCCCGGCGCAGGCTGTCAGGAATACGCTCATCGAGATAAGCGCGAACTTGCGGATCATCGGTGTGGGCCTTGTCGATTCGCACGACGACGCTCTGCCGCTCCGCGCGAATGGCGGCACTGAGCTTGTCGCGGGTAATGGTTTCGGATGCGAGGGTCTGCTGCTGCTTCTGCAGCGCTTCGACCTGGGCCTGGAGAGGTGCGATCTGCGCGACCTCTCCCTCCATGCGGTTGTAGTTCCACACGAAGTAGCCGCAGACCCCGAGGAACGCCAACAGGACCAAGCCCTTGGCGACGTCGAGGTACTGCTTCATCAGATGTTGTGCCACAGCCAGATGCAGCCGAGGATCGGCAGCGCCACGGAGGCGATGACGGCGGCGGCGTAAACGGCGATCAGGGCTACACCCACGGTGACTTCGATCAGGGTCTTCATTTGGTTCTCTGCATGAGTGCGTCGCGCAGATCCGGCTTCCACCAGCCGATGACGGCGAGCAGAACGTTCCACGCTGCGGGGGTGATGAGGCCAGCGACCAGCGCGCCGACGATTGCGTCGTTGCCGGTGTTGCCCCAGGAGAGGAAGGTGACTGCGAAGGCGACGACGAACACGAGGGCCTGAGTGGCGACCTCGTGCGTCTTGTCATCCCATACGTCGGGCAGCAGCCTGCGCAGCCGCTGGGTAACGCCGAAGCCTGCGAACAGGCCCGCGGCGATTGCCCATACCGGGCGAGGGACTTCGCTCACCTTCGACAGGCTGTCGAGGAGTGAGTCGATCATCAGCGGATGCCGTCCCAGAAGGACTTGAAACCGCTGCGGCCGTCACTGATGAAGAAGAACAGCGAGCCGACGAACACGATCAGCAGGCCGAGCACCGCAGCCGGCCACTGGATGGTGTAGGCGAAGAGCGCCTTCGCGGCGGCCTTCACGTCTGCACCAGCGGCGCGCAGCAGTTGCTTCGTGAACTTCTTCGCGTAGTAGCGTTGCGTGTTCGCCAGAACGGACTTCTCGGACTTGTGCTCGGCCTGCAGGGCGGCCTCGGCAGCGGCGTGCAGTTTGCGCAGGTCGGCCAGCTCTTCAGCATGTGAGGCTCGACGGTCGCTCAGCCGGGCCTTCGCCTGGGCCACATAGCGCTCGTCGCCCTTGAGATGCTCACTTGCCGAGTGCCAGTCGGCCTTGATTTCCTTGGCGGCGGTCTTCAGGTGCATTGGGGTTACCTTTGGTGGGTGGTACGTTTCAGGAGGGTCAGCGCCTGGACCACGCGGTCGCGGTCGGGCCCCTTGGGGAGTGAGCGGAAGTGCTTTCCGAGGTAGGCCTGCGGGCCCTTCTCGACGAGGTACGGCTCGATGGCTGCGAGGGCGTCTTCAGCCCGCTTGCCGTACGTGCGCCACACCCACGACAGGCGGGACTTCTCGTCGCCTGCGTTGTGGATGTCCACGGACCCGCCGAACAGCTGCTGGAAACGCTCCAGGGCTGGCTTGTAGGTGTTCGTGATGCGCACGCAGAGGGAGCCACCGGCAATGCCGATGGACCCCTCCCCGTCGAAGTAGCCAGCGAGGTACGCCAGCTCAGTGGGTGTCGCCCCAGTTACTTCCGATGTCGAATGCCCCGGCGAGGGGGCAACGCATTCCGAAGTGCTCGCCTGCGAGGCGAATAGCGTCGGCTGCGAGGCGTCCGAGTTCTGCTGCAACATCAGGGTGTGCTTCCATTTGGAACTCGTCATGCACGTTCGCGACGAACATCACGGCGCGCATGAGAGGGTTGGGGTGAGTGCGAAGGGCTTCGTCCAGGATCACGAGGGCCTTCTTCATGGCGACGGCGCCGCCTGACTGCAGCAGCGTGTTGAGCGCGGCGTGCTCGCCTCGGACGTGGAGGAGGCGGCCGTCGAGGCCCTTGAGGTTGCCGCGCTTCTTTGCGGCTTCCTTGACGGCTTTGGTCAGTGCGGCCAGTGCCGGCAGACGCTCCATCAGGCGTTGACGACGCTTACGTCCCAGCGTTGCCAGGGCGCGGTCCTTCGACTTCTTTGCACCTTCCGACGAGTCAAACTTCAGCTTCTGTGCGTCGGTCATATCGTCGTAAATGACGGTGCCGAGCTTGAAGTCGCCAGCGCCGTAGATCAGCGCGTAGATGAAGGTCTTCGCCGCGTCGCGCTTGTTGAGGCCGACGGCATGTTGGTTGACCGTATGAACGTCAGTTCCGTCTTCCTTCTTGCCGTTGACCACGGCATCGCCATAGGCGCCGCCATCCCATCGGGCCATGTAGTGCGCGAGCATGCGCAGCTCTAAGCCCTCCGCGTCGCAACCCACCAGCACGTTCCCGGCAGCGACCGTCCAAAGAGCACGCATCGGCTTCCACTTGTCGCACTGAGCCACGTTGGGCTTGCTGTGGGTCATACGACCCGTCACCGCGCCGTTCGTGTTCACGCGGCCATGGATGCGGCCGTTTCGTACCGCCTTCAGCCACCCTTCCTTGCCGTCTGCGAGCTGCCCGAGGCGCTTCGTTACGGTCAGGTACTCGGTCAGCTGCTTGGCCTCCGGCCAGGGCAGCGCGCCCAGGACGACTTCGTCCACCTTGGGCTTGCCCTTGTCGGTGAACTCCGTGGGCTCCCATCCGTAGATGGCCTTCAGTCGGTTGGCGATGTGGTCGCGGGAGCCAGGGTTGAACACCATCGTCTTCACGACGACGTACTCTTCCCCCTTCACCCGGCCGAGCTTCTTGTTGTTGGCCTTCGCGATTGCCCGCTTGGTGATGACTTCCCAGGGCGGGAAGATGTCGCGGAGGCTCTCCTCCAGAACGATCTTCTGCTTCAGCAGCAGCGCATGCAGCTCCAGGGCGGCCGCTTCGTTGAAGGCGAAGCCGTTGCGGGTCTGCTGGCTGATGATCAGCGCAACCGCCGTCTCAAGCGTCAGGCATTCGAACGAGTATTCCTTCGAGTCGATCTTGTCGAACCACTTCTCGGTGACCGTGCAGTCCTGCGAGCAGTAGTCGTCCATCTCCACGAGGAACGGGACGTTTTCCCAGGTGTAGCCGAAGTCCTTCGGGTTGAAGTCGCCCTTGAAGCAACCAAGGCGGTAGCCCCACGCTTCCAGCTTGTGGAGGCCGATAAGGCCCTTCTTCGCGAACTCTGGGGGCAGCTTGCCGGCGCGGATCATGGTGAAGTCCACGTCGCGCATGTTGGTCCAGATCACGCGAGACTCGACCAGCGTGTCGCGGACACGTTGATCCGGCCGTGGCTCCCACCCGTAGAGCTTCTTCAGGACGGGGTTGTCGTAGTCGATGACGTTCTGCCCGCCGATTTCGGCAGACTCCGAGAGCAACTTCAGGCCGTCGGCCAGAGTCCCATCACGCTTCGTGGGGGCACCGCAGTGGTAGTGCGTGTGGTCGGTGAAGCGCAAATCGCGCTGGTTGATGCGGTCGCGAATGTTGAGGCAGTGGATCTTCGTGACGGTCTCAAGGAGACCATCCGTCTCCAAGTCGTAGATGAGCATGTGGCTCCTTGAGTTGCGGGTCAGTAGCCGCCGTTGCCGCAGCGAGGCAGGCGCGCGATGTAGCGCTGCTTCGGGGTCGCGCTGACCACGGTGACCTGACCCAGGTCATCCAGGACGTCGGCATCTGCCTCCTCGGTCAGGTGATCGACCACGTCGAGGTCCAGCCTGTAGCCGTAGTCCAGGACGTAGTGGTCGATGCGGCGCAGCGTGCGTTCCGTACCGTTGTTGACCATGACGATCAGCGCCTTGATGACGGCGTCGGAGACCGCGTGCGGATCGGACACGAACTCCAACCCGCCGTTGCCGTTCATCCACGCAGCCATTCGGCAGCAGCGGAAGTCGAAGCGCTCGATGGTTTCCTGCGGCGAACCGAAGGCGAAGCCGATCAGGTTGAACTCGATGCCGTCCACGACTCGGATGAACACCTCCGAGCGGCCCTTGCAGCCGTCGTAGCGGAATCCCGGGTGCGCGTGCATCACTTCCAAGCAGCGGAGGAAGTCCTCATCACTGCGGAAGAACAGATCGACGTCTGCTTGCTCGGTCTTGTCGAAGAAGGAGCGCAGCGCGCCGCCAGCGAGAATCACGTCGCCACGTACTACCGTGGGCAGCAGCATGAGCAACGCCTTGGCGTAGGCGCCGATACCAGGGGTGAACATGGGTCTCTCCAGAATGAGAAAGGCCCCTTTCGGGGCCTTGGGGGTTACAGCGGCGCGAACATCTCGGGCGGCGGCAGGTCGTTGCCGGACTTGAAGCTGTCGTAGAACGTGCGGAGCATCACGAGGTTGCACATGAAGTGCCCCTCATGGGCTTCGTTCGATTCCGAGTCCAGGGTTTCGTCCAGGTCCAGAATCGCCAGCGCGTGACGCGCGGCGCATGCCAGCGGCACGGACCACGCCATGCCCTTCGCCCAGTTCCACTCGGCGTACTTCCTGCGGCCGTAATCGAAGACACGCGCGCAGGAGAACCAGCGGTGGCTCAGCCAATCGATTGCCTTGTCCAGCTCGGCAACGTCGTGGGTGGTCTGGAAGCGGCCGAGGTGATACAGCGCCTTCTGGACCGGTTCCAGGTTGTCGTCATGGGTCGCCTTGTCGGCGAACGAGTTGGCGACAACCCACAACGGGATCAGATCCATGGGGGCCTTGTTGGCGTTGTAGCGCGCACCGCTGCCACGGGCGTTGCTGGTCACGTCGCCAACGGTGGCGGCCGACGGGATATGAGCTTGCATTTTCTCTCCAGGTCAGAACGGAATGGACTCATCACGGAAGCCGTGAGAGGAGCCGGAGTTGTCGTCGAGCGCGCATTCGGTCATGCGGCCGGTTTCTTGGTCGTACATCAGCCCGATGCACAGGCCGTTGGAGTCGCCAGTGAAGCGATCCTTCAGGACGCGCAGGACACGCGGCGAACCGGGCGACTGCTTGTCGCCTTCAACCGCGAAGATGAAGTGGCTCCAGAAGACGATTGCGCGTGAGCCACGCAGGTGCTTCTCCAGGACGCGACCACCTTCTTCATGGGACTTGCCCTCGGGCGTCGTCAGGTGGCTGATGTAGTACAGCGTGGAGTCCAGCTCCAGCATCAGCGCGGCCAGCTCTGCCATCATCTTGTCGATGGCCTTGCGCTCGTCCTGGGCATCCATCACTGCGGCCAGCGCCGTCAGGTGATCCAGGAAGAAGTCCCGAACACCAAAGGCGTGGTGCATGTAACGCATCTTCTCGATGATGGCTTCGTAGGTGATGCCGCCGAAGTGGTCGAAGAGATACACACGACCGGCGAGCCCTGTCAGGGTCACCTTCAGCTTCGCCGGGTCGTAGGTCGTGCCGGGTACGTGGTAGCGGACGCCGTCAATCACGCCCGCCAGCGTCTTCGCAGAGTGGTGCGGCGGCTCTTCCAGATGGAACAGAGCGATCGGCAGCTTCTCGGTGTCGCAGATGTGTGCTTCGATCTGCTTGAACACCGTCGTCTTGCCCATGCCGGTGCCACCCGCAAGGCCGTAGACCTCACCACGGCGACGACCGTAGGTCATCTTCGTGAGCGTGGGCCAGGGCCACTGAAGCTCGGATACCGAGACGGTCTCAGCCGCCTTGTCTGCGACGCTACCGATGTCCACGATTCCGTCGGGACGGAACTCTTTGGCGCCCCAGATGGCGTCGATTACCCGACTACCTTCCTTCGCCACCAGCGCCTCATTGGCGTCCTTGTAGCCGTCAATGCGACCCACCTTGCACTGACCCGGCTTGAAGAGCGGAGCGCACTCCTCAGCGGCCTTGCGACCCACCTCGTCGTCATCGAACAGCAGCACGACTTCGTCGAACTTCTGTAGCCACTGCAGTGCCGCACCCAAAGACTTCTTCGCCGCTGGCGCCCCGTTGGGCAGGCTCACGACCGGCCATTTGTGGCCCTGGAGCTGGGATACCGACAGGGCATCAATCTCGCCCTCGACGATCACGATCTTGCGGCCACCGTCGCGCCACAGCCATTGGCCGTACAGACCAACGTGCTTGAAGTCGCCGACGGTCTGAAAGCTCTTGTCCTTCCAGCGCAGTTTCTGCGCAACCGGTCGCCCCGCCTCGTCGCGATAAACCGCGATCTGGCACGTCTCCATTTCCTTCGTCTTCGGATGCGGCACTTGGCCTACCAAGTAGCCCCACTTCTTGCAGGTTTCATCTGTCAGGCCACGCGATGCGAGGGCGCGCACTTCGCCGGTCGCCAGCGCACGCGGCTTCTTGCCGGTCGTCGGTTCCTGCGGTGCCGCGCCCTCGCCCGGCGTGTAGTGGTTACAGACGAAGCAGTAGGAGTGCCCATCGGTGTAGAGCGCGTTACCGTCGCTGCTTCCACATTCATCGCAGGCGCCCTTGCTCACGAGTTCGCTGTCGGTTGTCGTCTGTTCCACGTTCGTTCCTTACAGAGGGTTGTTGGCTAGCCACTCCTTCACGTCGAATGACGGACAGGCCTTGCCCTTGTTGAGGTCGCGATGACCTACGATCTGTGCGTTGGGGTAGAGCGCCTTGAGCTTCTTCAGCAGGAAGCGCAGTTCGTGGAACTGCTGTGGCGTGAAGTTGTTCTCGGCGACGTTGACGTCGTGCTCGGTGACACCACCGACGAGGCAGATGCCCAGGCTCTTGCCGTTGAAGCCGGACACGTGCGCGCCTGGGCGGGTGTCCTCGCGCCCCTTCTCCAGCGTTCCGTCACGTCGAATGACGTAGTGGTAGCCGATGTCGAAGAAGCCGCGCTGCAGGTGCCACTTGCGGATTTCCGCCTTACCAACGTCCATCGACGGGCGGGTGGCAGCGCAATGGACCACGAGGTAGGCGATCTTGGAGGCGTCCAGCGCCTTGAAGGTCGGGCCACTCATGCGTGGAATACCGAGACGTCAATCTGATCGTCCGGTCCCCACTGCTTGATGACGGCCAGCTCGCGAACCAGCGTGTCGTCGGACCACAGTTCAGCCTGCGTCATCGCGTCAAGCACGCCCTTGGCGAAGTTGTCCACGTCCGGCTTCGGGTGCGGCAGCTTGGTGGTCTTCGGCTTCTTGAGGGTCACCGTGATGCAGACGCGCACCGGTACTTCGATGAACTCGCTGTAGTCGAAGTCGCGCCGGAAGTCGGCCGACAGGGTCTTCAGGTACTCGGTGTATTCCTTGGGGTTGTACGTGCTACTGATGACCTTGCCGTTCACCAGGAAGGCACGGTGCCGGGCGCGCGGCGTTGGCATTGCCGCCCGGTTGAGGAGGAAGCGCATGGTGTTGCTCCAGAAAGGCGAAAGGCCCCACGAGGGGGCCTTCCGGGCTGCTACAGGGCGGGCGACTTAGAAGTCGTCGGTGCCGCCGTCGCCGGCAGCGCTGTCGTCAACCGAGCCTGCGTCGTCACCGACGTCTTCCTCGGCGCTGTAGCCGTCTTCGGCGCCGAAGCCGTATGCGCTGGCCGAACGGCCCCCACCGGACACGAGGTCGATGACCTGCACCGCCTCCAGTCGCAGGGTGACGCCCACGACGTTGTCGTTGGCGGCGTAGTACGGCACGGCTTCAACCGCCACCTTCAGCACGCTACCGCCGTAGATGGCCGGGGCCTTCGCCGGGAACGGCTTGCCCTTGGCATCGAACAGCTTCGGCGCGCGGGTCCACGGCTTGCCATCCTTCTTGCTGATGCCGCTGGCCTTCATCTTGGCCTTCAGGATCAGGTTGCCGGTTTCTTCGCCGGTATCGTCGTCGCATTCCATCTCGCCGATGTCGCGGACGGTAAGTTCCTTCGCCTTCTTCTTCTGCTTGCCGTCGCCGGCCATCAGCTCTTCGCGCTTGGCCTCGGCGAACTCGTCGCGCATGGCCTTCAGGCGCTCCAGGATGCCGTCGAGGTCGATTTCGTTGCGGCCGATCAGGCCCACTTCGGTCTGGCCTTCCTCGTACCGCAGCTTCACTTCATAGACGCCGTCCGGGTCGAACTTGGTGTCCGGGGTGTTCAGCTTCGGGAAGATGGCCGGGGCCTTCGGCAGCAGCAGCTTGATGACCGGGTATGCGTTGTTCTTTGCCATTAGGCGGTGACTCCTTCGGTTACGACTGCCGTCTTACGGGCGGGGCGGTTGGGGGTACGCGGCGGGGCCTGGATCAGGTCCAACTGCGGTGCTACATCCGGGGCCGAGGACACGGCCGGTGCGTCCGGAGCCGAGGTGGCGGCCGGCGCTGCCGGGGTCTGCGGTTCGTCCTGCTGCTCTTCTTCGGTCTCCGGCTCGGCGTCGATGACGACTTCGGCGCACGTGGTCCATGCGCCACGCAGCGGCACGCGATTGATGACGAACAGGAACGCGTGCTGGCTGTACTCGAACTTGACTTCGCCGCGCACGTCCACGGTCATGCCGTGATCAATGCTTAGCACGGCGCCGGCGTCATCCACGGTGGCAACGGTGGCGACCGTCTGGCAGTTGCCCAGGCCACGCTCGGCGTTACGCGAGATGGCTTCAGGGTCGATCAGGAGAACCTTGCGAGTACCTTCAGCGAGGATCTTCATGCGCGCTCCAGGACCAGCATCAGCTCGTCGAAGTTGAGGTTTGCCAGGGTGTCGTCCGACAGGTAGCCGCTGTCTTCCAGCTCGGCGACCGCCGAGTTCAATTTGCCGATCATGTGGATGCTCCAGATCAGGCGCGCCGCAGTTCGCTCGTGGCGTAGTCGCGGATGGCCTGGATTTGATGGGTGTAAGGGGATTCGAGGTCGTTCATGGCGCGTCGTGAGACGGCGACCACGTCGTACGGGTCGAGCCCTGCTGCCTCGGACATAGCGGTGAGCGCTACGGCCGTGGAGAAGAGCTGCATTGAGGGCGAGGTGCCCTGGATGTGGTTGATCTGCTGGACCGCGAGCGGCCTGCATGCGCTGAGGTCAGGCATGCCGATCTGATCGCGGACGGACTGGGCTGAGGCCATTGGGTCTCCCAAGGACGAGGAAGCCCCGACCGGAGCCGGGGCGGTTTGGTCGTGCTTGGGTGCGACTTAATTGCTCACCACTCGAAGGAGGTGACGTCCAGGTAGACCTGACAGTGGCGGCGCAGGTAGCTCAGTACCGGCCGGTCAGGCGTGATGCTGCGGTGGGTGAGGCGCGCGAAGATCCGCCAGCCATCCTTCGTGGCCTTCGTTCCGCGATGCGGCGTCAGCTGGTCCATGCTCGTCCACACCTGGGGAACGATCTTCTGCACAGCGGCGCCCGACTCGCGGATGCCTTCGGCCAGCTCTCGATGCCCGCGCGGCGTCGGCAGGTCCAACGGTGTGACGAGGAACTCCGTCTCGGGGCCGTCGGACACCCACAGCAGCATCGGCGGTGCGAGGTCGCTCGTCTGTCGGTAGTCCACGACGCCAGCGGCGTTACGCGGCACGTTGTCGCAGTGCCAGTTCGGAATGCACGGGTACTGATCCTTCATCAGCATGTGGATCTTCAGGTCCAGCTCCCACTCTTCCGGGTTGTCCACCGGGGCGCTGCGGTACAGCGCGGCCAGCTCGGGCATCAGCTCGTAGGCCAGCGGCAGCGGGCATCGGAACAAGCCGCAGGACAACCGAGCGAGCATGTGTTGGGGGAACTCCAAGGCGGTCTTCAGGATCGGAACCGGCGTGTTGAACTGCATTTCGTCTCTCCAGAAATGAGGAAGCCCCCGGCCGGATGGCCGAGGGCGACTTGGTCGTGCTTGGGTGCGCCTTAATCACTTCACGGATGCATATCCGATCGTCGATGTATTAGGCAAATAGATAGTCGGACTCCCGGATGCCTTCCAGCTCCAGCGTCCCCATCGGCGGCAGCGGTGCCAGTTCATCGACCAGCTCCGGCGCGACCATGGTCAGGTGACTGACCACTTCATCCCGGAACATCTCCAGGCGATTCGGCGTGTACTGCTGCACCAGCGCCTCACGGATCACTGCATGGAGCATATCGGTGTCGGCCGCATGTGTTCCGAAGGAGTCGTGGATGACCGCGAGCGCGCTGATGCCGTTCAACCGCGCCAGTTTCGCCGTACGCATCAGGTGTGCGCCGTCCAGGCTGTGTACGTAGTTCGGCGCGATGCCGGCCGCCTGCCTGCGGCTGTCGATCACCGAGGTCTCGGCGTTGAGCGTCAGCTCCACGCGCTGGCCGTTGACGAACACCTTCACGCGCGTGCCCTTCTCCTCCTTGTAGGCCTGCATGACCGGCAGACCCATCGGCGTGGTCCAGCGCATCGGCAGGTTGGCCTTGGCGACCACCTTGGAAGAATGCTGCAGCCACTCCATGGCGCCGCGAGCGGCCACCACCACCTTGCCCAACGCGATCCAGATGCAGTCGGCGGCGTAGACGCAGGCCTTGTAGAGGTCCACGTCGTTGTTGAGGTACGTCGATCCGTCCTCCTGCTCTTCCTCGACTGCCTTCAGGATCATCTTCGCCATGCCCAGCTTCGTCGCGGAGTAGCAGAGGGTCATGGTCGGGTGCTTGCTGATGCTGCGCTTGAACTTGCCAGCCCAGGCAGCGGCGAACTCGGCGTACTTCTCCTCCCCTGCCCGGCCGTCGCTGATGATCTGCGCCTCCTTGTAGACGGCCGTGTAGATGTCGCCCGGCTTGTCCTGCGGAACCAAGTTGACGGCCTTCCCGCCCACCGGATCACGCAGCAGCGCGCTGAAGTGCTGAAGGCCCGAGCACGAGCCGTCCATGGCGATGGCGAGGTGCGACACGTAGGCCTCGCCCTGCAGCTTGTAGCCCACCCACTCCATGCAGGCCGCCAGCGCACACACCTTGCTGTCGGCGGTTTCCCAGAAGCGCGCGCCATCCAGCGGGTCCATGCCGCTGTCGAGGATCTGCTCCTCGTTCTCCATCACCCACTGGACGCGGTCCTCGAAGGACACCTTGTCCACACCGAAGCAGTTCGCGATGTGGACTGCGAGCCAGTACGCGCCGGTATCTCCCAGGGCCTTGCCTTCAGAGAACCGCAGGAGACCCTTGGACAGGTCGCTGCCCTGCGGCGACAGGTACGCGGAGAACGGGTACACGCGGCCCCGGAAGTCCAGGTAGTGCGGGAAGTAGATGGCAGCGTCGTCTGCGAACTTGCCGGCCACCGACAGTGCCTTGGCGACTTGGGCGCGCTGGGAGATGCGCTTCGCGTTCTTCTCGTGGATACGTGCGCACTTGCCCTTGAACACCTTCAGCTCTTCCTGCTGGTCCAGCGTCATGTGCTCCTTCGCGAGGTCTGCAGGGATGCCGTAGGGGCGCGGTGGCATCGGCTCATCGTGGGCCGGGGGCATGCAGGGACTGTTCTCCTCCGCGTCCACGATGGCCTGCAGCACTTCGTAGACCGGCTTGTTGATCTGCCACGCGGTCGCCTGCACGGCGTTGATGGATTCCAGGACGTCGGACAGGTCCAGCCCGCCCAGCTCGGTCATATAGTCCTTGTTGGACGTCGCGACCAGCTGCGTAGGGAGGAACTTGGTGAGGTAGCCGCCTTCATAGGCGTTCCGCCAGGGCATCGGCGGGTGGACCATCGGCTGATATTGCGGGCACAGGAGGGCGCACTGATCGTGGGCCTTCTCGATCACCGCCAGCCAGCTCTCCTCGAACTGGACCTCGACGACGGTGTCGTGGGTGCCTCGGGACACGCGCTCCAGCTTCACCATCCCGGTGGCTTCGATGAACAGCTCCAGCAGCTTCATACCCAGGTTCAGCATCTCCTGGTCGTCCCAGGTCACCGCCTGCGCGCCGTAGCGGCTGCAGACGACGCTGTAGACCTTGGAGCGGTGCCGGGCGTTGTTCACGCTCTTGAGCTGATCGGCCACCTTCTTGTAGAGGCCCTTCTTCTCGTCGGCCAGCTTGCTGATGTTCAAGTGGGCCTCCACCGAGCGTCCGATGTTCAGCGCCACGCTCTGCACGGTCCGCTTCTTCGCGGTGGCGCCGTCCAGCGCACCTCGGGCCGCCAAGTAGGCCGCCTCGTACTCGTCGAGCTGGCACACGTAGGGCAATGCCATGTGCTTGCGACCGGCCTTGCCGTTGCCTGCCTCCTCAATGAACGCCACGATCCGCGCTGCGGTGGGCTCGACGGCCTTCTTCAGGAGACGCACGCCCGGCAGCATCTCGGACTCCGGGGTGTCCGCGCGCATGTCGCTGTAGGCCTTCTGGCCGAGGGTCACGGATTCCGCTTCGAGGGTTTCCTGACGGTCGCGCAGGGACTGAAGGTTGCTCTGGATGTTCACTTAAGGTCTCTCCTGTAGAAGGTGGGCTTCGCCCTTGGGTGCGCCTCAATCGAATGGATGCATATCCGCTCGCTGATGCTTTAGGGCGCAACTTCCCCAGCACGGCCGAAGGCCGCCTGAGGGGCAAACTAGGGAATGGGTGGGATTCGCCATCGTACACGGATTCATATCCGCTAGTCGATGTATTTCGCGCACGGGGGCGCTGACTCGTTCAGAACGAGCCTCTGGGGCGTCTCACGTCGTGAGCAGGACCGGCAGTAAGGTGAGCGGCATGAGCACCGCAGACGACCCCAAGCAAGCAGCCGCCCCACAGGCACCCAGCGAGCAGCCGGTGGACCCCACGAAGATGGCCCCAACGTCCTGGCACCTGATGCTCACGGACAAGCGCAGCCCTGAAGAGCAGGCGCAAGCCCGGCAGCGGGAAGCCGACAGGCGAGCCGGGAGGAAGCGCGGGAAGTGGTGGGAGAAGACGCCCTGACGGGCGTCTGGGACTGTCCTCAGTCCTGGAAAGTGTTCATCTGGAATCTCAGCATGCGAAGTGCCTCGGCGCTCTTGGGCATAAAACCGCTGCGCTGCGCCAAGCGAATCCCGTCATCGGCAAGCGTGTACACCTTGCCGCGCATGTGGTCGATATGGAACGACACGAAGCGCTCCTGGTTCAACTCTCGAAGAGCCAGGTTCACATCGGCCTGAGGCCAGTCACCAAGCGCCAATGCGCGCAACATCCCACGCACTTCATTCCCGGACAGGTAACCAGCATCGACGGTCCTCAGGGCCTTCACGACCTCTAGGGCCAACCCTTCAGGCTTCCAGCTTTCTTGCTGCGGCGTGGGGGCTGCAGGTTCCTTTTCCGGGACCGCCGCAGCAGCCGCCGCCGAACGACGCTCTACTAAGATGAGAAACAGCGTCCAACCCATGAAGACGCTAAGTATCGCCCAGCGGGGCAGCACCACCTCGACGCTTAGCCACTTCCCGATAACGGGAAGCTTGTTCAGCGCCCAGCCGCCTGCGGCCAAGATTGCGCCTGCGACTACAGCCTCAACAACTGAGCGCCAAGAAATCTTACTGTCCGCCACCGCTGCCCCCGTTCATTGATCGTGCGCCGACAAACCTCAGGTCCGTGGGGCCATCTTAACGGTGCCGAGGTGTGGCAAATGCGTGTGCCAGCACGACGGCACAATTAGCCAATTTGGGTGTGCCAACTGTGCCACTGTGCCGCGACTGTGCCAGAAGCCCGCGCGTAAACGTCTGATTTAAAAGGGACCGGAAAGGAACCTAAATCCAGGGCGTCTACCAATTCCGCCACTTTCGCGTGGCCGGCACAGGCGTTCATTGTCGCAGGCGGGGCTGCAAAGCGGAAGGCGTGACAAAGCTGAACACGCCTTTTTCAGGGGCCAGGCGCGGCCGCGGTGGGTGCCGGGGCCGGCATCGCCGCGGTCAGGCGTTCGGCCAGCGCACGGTAGATCGGCACGTGGCAGACCCACGACGAGGCCACCCGCGCCAGCAGCACCGCGGCCAGGATCGGCAGCAGCATGTCACTGGTATCGGTCAGTTCCAGCGAAATGACCGCCGAGGTGAGCGGCGCCTGGGTCACCCCGGTCAGGTAGGCGCACATGCCCAGCACCACCACCGCGGCCGGGTCCACGCCGGGCAGCAGCACGGCCAGGTTGTGGCCGATGCCGGCGCCCACGGCAAGCGCCGGCGAGAACAGCCCGCCGGGAATACCGGCCACATACGACACCAGGTTGGCGGCAAACTTCATCGCCCCGAAGCTGTGCCCCACCCCGCCACCGCCCTGCACCAGTTCGCGGGCCTGCTCGTAGCCGGTACCGAACGCGCCCAGCCCGAACACCAGGCCCAGCACGGCCAGGGCCAGCCCACAGGCGCCGGCGAACAGCACCGGGTGCGCACTGCGGCTGCGACCCAGCCAGCGCGGCCGGCCGTCCACGGCGGCCAGCACCAATCGGCTGAAGAACCCACCGGCCAGGCCACCCACCAGCCCACACAGCAGCACCGCCAGCCAGCCCATGCCCAACGGCAGCGTGGCGCTGACCCGGCCGAAATAGGTGTAGTTGCCGAGCAGGCCCAGCGACACCACGCCGGCCACGATGACTGCAGTCAGCAGGGTGCCGGAGAAGCGGTGTTCGAAGCGGCCGGACAGCTCTTCGATGGCGAACACCACGCCGGCCAGGGGCGTATTGAAGGCCGCGGCGATACCGGCGGCGCCACCGGCCAGCAGGAAATGGGTCGCCTGGCGTGGATCGCGGAAACCGAACGTGCGGCCGATCATGTACATCAGGCTGGCGCCGATGTGCACCGTAGGGCCTTCGCGCCCCACCGACGCACCGCCCAGCAGGGCCAGCACGGTCAGGCCCAGCTTGCCCAGTGACACCGGCAGGGACAGGTTCTGCTTGCGGAAGGCACGGTCTGGGGTATCCAGCGCGGCGATGACCTGCGGAATGCCACTGCCCCGGGTCGGCCGCAGAATGCCTTGGGTCAGCCAGGCCAGCAGGGCGAACAGCGCCGGGGTCAGCAGCAGCGGCCACCACGGCGAGGCGTCGTGCACGCGACGGAACACCGCGAACGCCCCGTCGCTGGCCTTGGCGAAGACAATCGCGGCCAGCGCCACGGCCACCGCGCCGCCCCACAGGGCCAGGCGTTCCAGCCACTGCTGGCGCGAACCCAGCCAGCGC